>JAERIN010000005.1 GCA_016757515.1 Alphaproteobacteria bacterium | reverse complement strand
GTCGCGATGGGGCGAGGGGGGGCTCCGAATCGCCCAAAAGCGCCCGGGCGGGTGGTGCCCCCGCTCTTATGGCTCCCCCGCCGTCCGGGCACGTACAAGGATGGCAAGGATCATACCCGGCGTCACACGCCTGGTGTTCAGGTTGTACCGCGAAGGGTGGTAGGAGGACAGCAAGGTCAGCGTGCCTATGCGGGCCTCCGCCCCGTGGGCAAAGGGGTGCGCGGAGGCCTTCAGCCCCAGGGCGACCAGGGCGGCCCGGTGTGCCACACCGCCCAGGGCCAAGACAGCGCGCAGGGCGGGCATGGCCCCGATCTCCGCCCGCAAGAACGCCCCGCAGGTCCGCACTTCCTGCCCCGTGGGCGCGTTCCCGGGCGGGACGCAGCGCACGGCGTTGGTGATCCGGCACCCCATGAGCACAAGACCGTCGTCCGCCCGCGCGGCGTACGCCCCGCGCGCCAGCCCGGCCTCAAGCAGCGCGGGGTATAGCGCCTCTCCCGCACCGTCTCCGGTGAAGGGCCGCCCAGTGAAGTTTGCGCCCTTGAGGCCCGGTGCCAGGCCCACGATAAGCAGCGGCGCGGTGATTTCCCCAAACGCCGGGACCGGCGCGTTGTGGCCGCCGGGCAGCGCGGCCCTGCTCTCCCGGCGCATCGCCACAAGGCGCGGGCAGCGCGGGCAGTCTTTGGGGGGGTTTATCGCTTGCTCTTCCACCGCTGGGCCCGTATAAACGCCCCTTACCGCACACACAAGGAGGAGACACCCATGGCCCGCGTAACTGTTGAGGACTGCATAGACAAGGCACCCACGCGCTTTGCGCTCGTGATGGCGGCGGCGCAGCGCGCGCGACAGTTGGCCGCTGGCACGGCCCCGACCCTGCCACGCGAGAACGACAAGAACCCGGTGATCGCGCTGCGCGAGATTGCAGAGAGCACGGTGGATGTCCCCGCGCTGGAAGAGGAAATGATCCGGTCGCACCGGCGCGTTGTGCCGCACGAGGAGGATGAGGAAGAGAGCGCGGTGGACCTGTCCGGCGGGCAGGAGGCGTGGGAGGCACTGGCGACCCGCGCTGCGGAAGAGGAGGCGCGCCTGGTGGGCGGAGAGAACCTGGACGACGACGGCAAGGACCAAGACGAAGACGAGGAAGATTGATGGTCCCGTCTTCGTCGGCGCACCCGCCCTATGCCGCCTGACCCTCCGCCTCCTCCGCAGCTGCGGCTGCCAGCAAGGCCCCCTCCCCCTCGTCCACGATTTCGCCCATCGGCGGGCGGGTGGCCAGGGCCTCGGCGTCCTGATCGGAGGCGATATGCTTGATGCCCGCCACATAGGCGCCCGTCCCAGCGGGAATTAGGCGGCCCACGATCACGTTCTCCTTCAGTCCGTGGAGTCGGTCCACCTTGCCCTGCACTGCGGCCTCGGTGAGCACGCGGGTGGTCTCCTGGAACGATGCAGCGGAGATGAACGAGCGCGTTTGCAAAGACGCCTTCGTGATGCCCTGCAAAACGGGCTTGCCCTCCGCCGGGCGCTTGCCCGCATCCATGTGCCGCGCATTGTCCTGCGCAAACTCCTGCCGGTCCACCAGTTCGCCCACCAGGTAAGTCGTCTCCCCGGGGTCCGTCACCTCCACCTTCTGGAGCATCTGGCGGATGATGACCTCTATGTGCTTGTCGTTGATCTTCACGCCCTGGAGGCGGTAGACCTCCTGGACCTCGCCCGTCAGGTAGTCCGCCAGGGCCTCCACCCCCATGACGTCCAGGATGTCGTGCGGCACTAGGGCCCCGTCCAGGATGGGGTCCCCCTTGCGCACAAAATCACCCGGCTGGACGGCCATGTGGCGGCCCTTGGGAATGAGGTACTCACGAACATCGGCGTCCTCCCCCTCTCCGGACCGGACGATCACGCGGCGCTTGGCCTTATAGTCCTTGCCGAACTCCACATACCCGTCGATATCCGAGAGTACGGCAAAGTCCTTGGGCACGCGGGCCTCAAACAGCTCCGCCACGCGCGGAAGACCCCCCGTGATGTCGCGGGTCTTGGAGGTCTCTCTGGGCATACGGGCGATGATGTCTCCGGCGGCGACCTCCTGCCCGTCGGTGACGGAGAGGATAACGTCCGCGGATAGCGCATAGTGCGCCGCAGCGCCGCTGGGCAGGGTGATAACGCTGCCCTTTTTGTCCACAAGAGCGATGGAAGGCTTAAGGTCCCCACCCTTGGGCTGGGAGCGCCAGTCTATGACCTTCTTGGACGCGATGCCTGTGGCCTCGTCCACTTGGTCCGCCACGGACACACCCTCTATCAGGTCCATGTACCGCGCGGTGCCGCTGGCCTCCGTAATGATGGGCAGGGTGTAGGGGTCCCATTCCGCCAGGCGCGCGCCGGCCTGGACCTTCTGGCCGTTCTTGACCAGCAGGCGTGAACCATAGGGCACGCGGTGGCGGCCCTTCAGGGCCCCGGACTTGTCCTTAATGGCGATCTCTGTGTTGCGGCCCATGACGATTGTCGCACCCGCAGAGTTCGTGATGGTGTTCTCGTGCGCGATGTCCACTGCGCCCTCCAGGGCGGCCTCAATGTGCGAGCGCTCCGCCCCGCGCTGCGCGGCCCCACCGATGTGGAAGGTCCGCATGGTCAGCTGGGTGCCGGGCTCCCCGATGGACTGCGCGGCCATAACGCCCACGGTCTCCCCGATGTTCACGGGCACCCCGCGCGCAAGGTCCCGACCATAACACGCGGCGCACAGGCCGCCGCCCGCCGCCTCGCAGGTCAGGACGCTGCGCACCTTCACCTCGTCCAGGCCCGCGGTCTCTATCGCCTCGGCCAGGGGCTCGTCTATCAAGGTCCCCGCTTTGGCCAGGACTGCGCCCGACAGGGGGTTGACCACGTCCACCGCCGCAGTGCGGCCCAGGATGCGCTCGGCCAGAGACACCACGACGTCCGCGCCATTCATCACCGCGCCCAGGGTCAGGCCCTGCTCCGTGCCGCAGTCGTGCTCAGAAATGATGGCGTCCTGCGCCACGTCCACCAGGCGGCGGGTGAGGTAGCCCGAGTTGGCGGTCTTCAGTGCGGTGTCGGCCAGGCCCTTGCGCGCCCCGTGGGTGGAGTTGAAGTACTCCAGAACGGACAAGCCCTCCTTGAAGTTGGAGGTAATCGGGGTCTCAATGATCTCCCCCGATGGTTTGGCCATAAGGCCCCGCATGCCCGCAAGCTGTCGGATTTGCGCGGCAGAGCCCCGCGCGCCCGAGTGGGCCATCATGTACACAGCGTTCGGGGTCCCGCCCTCTACGTCCGATATGCGCTCCATCATGGCGTCGGCCACGTCGTCCGTGCACTTGGACCAAATGTCCACGACCTTGTTGTACTTCTCACCCTTGGTGATAAGTCCATCCATGTACTGCTGCTCAAACTCTTTGGTCTTGTCTTTCGCCGCTTCCACAAGGGCGGACTTGGCTGCCGGGATAACCAAGTCGTCTTTCCCAAAGGAAATCCCGGCCATGGCCGCATAGCGGAAGCCCAGCTTCATCATCCGGTCACAAAAGATGACGGTCTCCTTCTGCCCGCAGTGACGGTAAACCGCGTCAATGATGGCCGTGACATCCTTCTTAGTCAGGACTTTATTCACCAGGGAGAAGGGCAGGTCAGGGTGCCGGGGAAGAATATCAGACAAGATAATGCGGCCTGGGGTGGACTGCACGATATGCGTGACGGACTGTCCGTCCGCGTCCACAGTGTGGTAGCGGCACCTGATCTTCGCGTGCAGATCCACCGCACCCGCATCCAGCGCGTGCTGGACCTCTCCAGGCCCCCGGAAGACCATGCCCTCGCCTGTCGCGCCATCCCGCAGGAGAGAGAGGTAGTACAAACCCAGGACGATGTCTTGAGACGGCACAATGATGGGCTTGCCGTTCGCGGGGGACAGGATGTTGTTCGTGGACATCATCAGGCACCGTGCCTCCAGCTGTGCCTCTATGGACAGGGGCACGTGCACGGCCATTTGGTCCCCGTCAAAGTCTGCGTTAAACGCCGTGCACACAAGGGGGTGAAGCTGCACCGCCTTGCCCTCAATGAGGACGGGCTCAAACGCTTGGATGCCCAAGCGGTGGAGTGTGGGTGCGCGGTTGAGCAGAACGGGGTGCTCCCGGATGACCTCTTCCAGGATGTCCCACACCTCGGGCCGCTCCATCTCCACCATCTTTTTGGCGGCCTTAATGGTAGAGGACAAGCCGTACAGTTCCAGCTTATGGAAGATAAAGGGCTTGAACAGCTCTAGCGCCATTTTTTTGGGTATGCCGCACTGGTGCAGCTTGAGTTCCGGGCCCACGACGATGACCGAGCGGCCGGAGTAGTCCACGCGCTTGCCCAGCAGGTTCTGGCGGAAGCGGCCCTGCTTGCCCTTGAGCATGTCCGAGAGCGATTTGAGTGCGCGCTTGTTCGCGCCGGTGATGACGCGCCCGCGGCGGCCGTTGTCAAACAGAGCGTCCACGGACTCCTGCAGCATACGCTTTTCGTTGCGGATGATGATGTCCGGGGCGCAGAGCTCTATCAGGCGGCGCAGGCGGTTGTTGCGGTTGATGACGCGGCGGTAAAGGTCGTTCAGGTCGCTTGTGGCGAACCGGCCCCCGTCCAGGGGCACGAGGGGGCGCAGCTCCGGCGGGAGGACGGGGAGGGTCTGCAAGATCATCCACTCGGGGCGCGCGCCGGAAGCGATGAAGGAGTCTATCAGTTTTAGGCGCTTGACCAGCTTTTTGCGCTTAGCCTCAGAGCCCGTCTCGGCCAGCTCGGCCTCTATGGCGGCCTTCTCCTCATCCAGGTTGATTGTTTTGAGAATCTCCTGGATCGCCTCCGCGCCGATGCCCACGCGCAGGCCCTGGGACTCGTACCGGTCCATGGCCTCCATGCACTCCTCCTCGGTCAAGAGCTGGTGGAGCGTCAGACCGCTTTCCCGGTCGTCCACCATGCCGAGGTCCAAGACGACATAGTTCTCAAAGTACAAGATGCGCTCCAAGGTCTTGAGCGTCATGTCGGCGATAAGGCCAATGCGCGAGGGCAGAGATTTCAAGAACCAGATGTGCGCCACGGGGCTGGCCAGGTCTATGTGCCCCATGCGCTCGCGCCGGACCTTGGTCAGGGTGACCTCTACGCCGCACTTTTCGCAAATAATGCCCTTATACTTCATGCGCTTGTACTTCCCGCACAGGCACTCGTAGTCTTTTATGGGGCCGAAGATTTGCGCGCAGAACAGGCCGGATTTCTCGGGCTTAAAGGTGCGATAGTTGATCGTCTCTGGCTTTTTGACTTCACCATAAGACCACGTGCGCACCAGCTCCGGGCTGGCGATGGAGATGCGCACCCAGTCAAACCTCTGGGGCCCCTTCGGGTCTGCGGTAAAAAGATTCATAAGTTCGTTCATGGCTATGACCCTCTTAATCTAATTCACAATTATCTCTATAATAAGAACTTCTTTGACAACATTAGGCCCAACAATCTTATCGGCTTCTTTCTTTATACTATCCCTTATCTTATCAGTGTTTTCTGCATCCAATACATACTGAAAGCTTAAAGTTCTAAGGATATTTCCAAATCTATCGTGAAGGCGGGGCCAGGCGAGCTCAACATCTTTGTGCTTTCCGGAATCAACCCACAAAACGATTTTGAAGCGTCCATAATGGGGCTCTCCGTCAGAAGATGCTAAATTCACAGTAACGTGCGGAACTTCAACGTACTCTCCCGTCTTCAGGGCAGCGAAGGGTACGGCGTCGCATTCGTATTTATGGGGTTGTACAGGTCGGTATATGAGGGGTCGGTCTGCACATTTTATCCCGGCCTCTGCAAGTTCCTTAGGAAGATCGCACTCAGTCTCTGAGGCTGAAAAAGCCAGGGTCGGGAGCAGCGCCATTGCAAGAAGTGCGAGAGCCCCACAAAACAAAATAGTATGTCTTTTCACCTCTACCCCCCCTCGCTCTGTTTCATGTCCACGTTCAGGCCCAGGGCTTTCAGCTCTTTGGTCAAGACATTAAAGCTTTCCGGGATGCCGACCTCAAAGTTGTCGTCCCCGCGCACGATGGACTCGTACACCTTGGCACGACCCGCGACGTCGTCAGACTTGACCGTAAGCATCTCCTGAAGCGTGTACGCGGCGCCGTAGGCCTGCAGCGCCCAGACCTCCATCTCCCCGAACCGCTGTCCGCCGAACTGGGCCTTCCCGCCTAGGGGCTGCTGCGTGACGAGGGAGTACGGCCCGATGGACCGCGCGTGGATTTTGTCGTCCACGAGGTGGTGGAGCTTGAGCATGTACATGTACCCCACGGTGACGGGGCGGGCGAAGCGCTGGCCCGTACGGCCGTCGGTCAGGGCCACCTGCCCGCTGGTGGGCAGGCCCGCAGCGGCCAGGAGGGCGGAGACGTCCTCCTCATGCGCGCCGTCAAAGACGGGCGTGGCCATGGGCACACCGTCGCGCAGGCGCGCGGCCACCTCCTCCTCCCGCCCGGCGATCTTGGCGGCGTACTCCCGCTCCCCATAGGCGTCCTTAAGGGCATCGGCCAGAGCCTTTTTGTCCACGGCGTCCAGGGCCGCACCGATGCGCCGGCCCATCCCAGCGGCGGCCCAGCCCAGGTGCGTTTCCAAAATCTGTCCAACGTTCATGCGGCTGGGCACGCCCAGGGGGTTCAGGACAATATCCACGGGGGTTCCGTCCTCGGTGAAGGGCATGTCCTCCACGGGCATAATTTTGGACACCACGCCCTTGTTGCCGTGCCGCCCGGCCATCTTGTCTCCCGGCTGCACCTTGCGCTTTATGGCCACGTGGACCTTGACGATCTTCATCACGCCTGGGGGGAGGTCGTCCCCGCGCTGGAGCTTGTCCACTTTGTCCTCAAAACGGGTCTTCAGGGCCGCGATGGCCTTATCAAACGCGGCGGCCAGGGCCTCCACCTCCGCCGCCACGGCGTCGTCCGCCACGGCGATTTTGCGCCACAGGGGGCGCTTCACGGCCTCCAGGGCCTCAGCGGTTATGGATTGGCCCTTTTTCAGCTTCGCGTCCTTGGGGGCGGAGGCGACCTGCTGGCCCACCAGGGCGCGCTCTAGGTGCGCATAGAACCCAGCTTCCAGGGTCCGGCGCTCCACAGCTTCGTCCTTTTGCAAGCGCTCAATCTCCGCCTGCAGGTTGGCAATGGCCCGGGCGTCCATGTCCACGCCGGAGCGGGTGAAGACGCTCACGTCCACGATGGTCCCGCTCGCGCCGGGGGGCAGGCGCAGAGAGCTGTCGCGCACGTCAGAGGCCTTCTCCCCAAATATGGCGCGCAGAAGCTTCTCTTCGGGCGTCATGGGGGTTTCGCCCTTGGGTGTCACCTTGCCAACGAGGATGTCCCCCGGCGCGACCTCGGCCCCGATGTGAACAATGCCGGCCTCATCCAGCTGGCGCAGGGCCTCTTCCCCCACGTTGGGTATGTCGCGGGTGATCTCCTCCGTGCCCAGCTTTGTGTCGCGGGCGATGGCCTCAAACTCCTCAATGTGGATGGAGGTGAAGACGTCGTCGCGCACCACACGCTCAGAGATGAGGATAGAGTCCTCAAAGTTGTACCCGTGCCAGGGCATGAAGGCCACGAGGATGTTGCGGCCCAGGGCAAGCTCCCCGTGCTGTGTGGAGGGCCCGTCGGCGATGATGTCCCCTTGTGCCACAACGTCCCCGACCTTCACGATGGGGCGCTGGTTCATGCAGGTGTCTTGGTTAGAGCGCTGGAACTTGGACAATTTATAGATGTCCACCACGGGCTCGTCGGGCCGTGTGCGCTGCGAGGCCTGGATGACAATGCGGGTGGCGTCCACCTGTGTCACGGTCCCGGCGCGGCGGGCGGTGACGGCAGCCCCGGAGTCCCGCGCGACGGTGGACTCCAGCCCTGTGCCAACAAGGGGGGCCTCTGTGCGCAAGAGGGGCACGGCCTGGCGCTGCATGTTGGAGCCCATGAGGGCGCGGTTGGCGTCGTCGTTCTCTAGGAAGGGGATAAGGGCGGCGGCGACGGAGACAATCTGCTTGGGCGAGACGTCCATGAACTCAATCTGCTCCGGCGTGGACATCAGGCTCTCACCGGACTTGCGGCATGAGATGAGGTCGTTCACAAACCTGCCCTTTTCGTCCCGCTCTGCGTTGGCCTGGGCGATGGTGTACTTGGCCTCCTCCATGGCGGACATGTAGACCACCTCGTCCGTCACGGCCCCGTCCACCACGCGGCGGTAGGGGCTTTCAATAAAGCCATAGGGGTTGATGCGCGCGAAGGTGGCCAGGGAGTTGATAAGGCCGATGTTCGGCCCCTCGGGCGTCTCAATCGGGCAGATGCGGCCATAGTGCGTGGGGTGGACGTCCCGCACCTCAAACCCTGCGCGCTCGCGCGTTAGCCCACCGGGGCCCAGAGCCGAGAGGCGCCGCTTGTGCGTGATTTCGGACAGGGGGTTGGTCTGGTCCATGAACTGGGACAGCTGCGAGGAGCCAAAGAACTCCCGCACCGCGGCTTGCGCGGGCTTGGAGTTGATCAGGTCGTGCGGCATGTAGGTGTCTATCTCCACCGAACTCATCCTCTCGCGGATGGCGCGCTCCATGCGCAAGAGGCCAATACGGACCTGGTTTTCCATCAGCTCCCCAACGCTGCGCACGCGGCGGTTGCCCAGGTTGTCTATGTCGTCCACCTCTCCCTGCCCGTCCTTCAGGCCGTGGAGGTAGCGCAGTATGGACAGGATGTCGTCCTGGGACAGGACGCGGAAGTCGTCCGGTGCGCCTAGGTCCAGGCGCGCATTCATCTTCACGCGCCCCACGGGGGAGAGATCATAGCGCTCCGGGTCAAAGAACAGGGCGTTAAACAGATTCTCCGCGCTCTCCACCGTGGGCGGCTCGCCGGGGCGCATGACGCGGTAGATGTCCATCAGGGCGGTCTCCCGCGTGAGGGACTTGTCCACCATCAGGGTATTGCGCATATAGGGGCCGATGTTCACCCCGTCTATGGCCAGGATGTGGAGCGTGTCTATGCCGTTCGCCTCAAAGGTTGCGAAGTCCTCTTCCTCCACTTCGTGTCCAGCTTCAAAGAACACCTCCCCCTTCTCCATGCACAAGACGTCCGTGGCCAGATAGCGGCCCACAATCTCCTCTTGGCCGACCAAGATCTCCTTCAGCCCCCCCTCAGCCAGCTTCCGCGCCTGGCGGGGGGTCAGCTTCTCCCCCGCCTCCGCGACGACCTTGCCCGTGGCAGCGTCCACCAGGCTATGGGTCAACTTCACGCCCTTCATGCGCTCCGGGTCAAACGCTGTGCGCCAGCCGTCCTTGTCTCGCGCATAGGCAATACGGTCATAGAACGTGGCCAAAATCTCTTCGTTGCCCATGCCCTGGATGCGCATGGGGTCAGGCGTGATGTCTTGCTCCTCGCACTGTGCGCGGTACGCCACCGTGTCCGCACTGTCCAGTGCGCGCAAAAGGGTTGTGGCCGGCAGCTTGCGCCGCCGGTCTATGCGGACGTACATAAGGTCCTTGGCATCAAACTCAAAGTCCAGCCACGAGCCGCGGTAGGGGATGACCCGCGCGGAGAACAGGTACTTGCCCGATATGTGCGTTTTGCCCCCGTCGTGGTCAAAGAACACCCCGGGGCTCCGGTGCATCTGGGACACCACCACGCGCTCCGTACCGTTCACGATGAAGGTCCCGTTGTCCGTCATCAGGGGCATGTCCACCAGGTAGACGTCCTGCTCTTTTATGTCCCGGATGGAGCGCAGACCCGTGGCCTCGTCCACGTCAAACACAGACAGGCGCAAGGTAACGCGCAGCGGGGCGGCGTAGGTCATGGAACGCCGCAGGCACTCCTCCGTGTCGTACTTTGGGGGGTCTAAGTTATAGAGCACAAAGTCAATCTCTGACCGGTCTCCGAAGTCCTTGATGGGGAAAATGGAGGTCAAGACCTCCTGCAGGCCCTGATTCTTGCGCTCTGCCGCGGGCACGTCCGCCTGCAGGAACTCCGCATAAGAGCGGCACTGCATCTCATTCAGGTTCGGCATAATCGCATCCAGAACGTCCCCAGGGCCAAAAACCCGTCGGGGGCGAGAGAGGGCATGGGGCCTCCTGGTGGGGGCGGAAAGGGTTCTGGCGGCAGATGTGGGGGGCGTCATGGCGCGGGCTCCTGCTCCTTAAAAAATCGTTTTCGTGCGCGAGCGGGGGAAAGCGCAAAACGCCGGGCCGCGCGTCGCGTCCAGCGTGCCCGAAGTATCATAAAGTGTTAAGCGCAGGCCCCCATGTGCGCCCGCTATATGGAACACGGCGCGCGGCCTGTCAACAGGTTTTTTTGTCCCCACGGGCTTGCGCCTGTCTGTGGGGCAGTGCTGCCCTGGCCGGCGCCCAAAACTGCGCGCCTGATGCGGGTATCAGCGTCCCTGCCGGCGCAGCATGCCGCGCAGGAAAGCGCCCAGGCCCAGGGCCTTGCGGGCCTCCTCGCGCAGGGTTTGATCCTCCGCGGCGCGGGCGGACGCAGCCTTCTCGCGCATGGCGTGCAAAAGTCCGGGCAAATCTTGGCCTTGCACCTGGGCAAGCTGTCCGGCCTGCAGGGCCTCCACAGCGCCCATCTCCTGCGGGTCCAGGTCGTGGTCGCAAGCCACCATCGCCTGCGCGAAGGCGAAAAACTCCCCCCGGTCTGCGGGGTCTGTTATGGCGTCAAAGGCCTCTGCTGGGTCGCGCGGGTGCGCAAGGTCCGCCCCCAAGGCCTCAGCCTGGTCCGGGGAAAACGGAACGTGCGCGAGGTAGCCCTCCACAAGGCTGCGCTCTGCGGGGTCTATGCGGCCGTCCAGGTGCGCCAGGGCCACCACGGCCCGCCACATGGCAAAGCGGCTCTCAGGTATGCCGGAGCCCTCGCCCATGTTCACGCCCCTTGGGTAATGGAGGCCAGGTCTACGCGCAGGCCGGGGCCCATGGTGGAGGACAGCGTCACCTTTTTCACGTACACGCCCTTGGCCCCGGCGGGCTTCGCGCGCAGGATGGCGTCCACGAAGGCCCGAACGTTCGCGGCCAGACGCTCGGTAGAAAAGTCGGACTTTCCCACCCCGGCGTGGATAATGCCGCCCTTCTCCGCGCGGAACTCCACCGCGCCGCCCTTGGCGGCCTTCACGGCCTCGGCCACATTCGGCGTCACGGTGCCCAGCTTCGGGTTGGGCATCAAGCCCCGTGGCCCCAGGATGCGCGCCACCCGCCCCACCAGGGCCATCATGTCCGGCGTGGCGATGCAGCGGTCAAAGGCAATCGTACCACCCTGGATGGCCTCCAGAAGGTCCTCCGCGCCCACGATGTCCGCCCCGGCCTCTCGCGCCTCGTCGGCCTTCGCGTCCCGCGCGAACACGGCCACGCGCACGTCCTTCCCCGTCCCCTCCGGGAGGGTCACCATCCCCCGGACGTTCTGGTCCGCGTGCCGCGTGTCCACGCCCAGGTTCATGGCAATCTCCACGCTCTCGTTGAGCTTGCGCTCCTTGCCCGCGTTTTTCAGCACCTCCAGAGCCTCGGGCAGGGTATACACCTTGCCTTCTTCCAGGGCCTCGCGGATCGCGGCCATTTTGCGTGCGGTTTTTGCCATCTTACTCGTCCTCCACAACCACAAGGCCCATGCTGCGCGCAGAGCCCTCAATAATCTTCATCGCTGCGTCCTCGTCAAACGCGGAGAGGTCCACGGCCTTGGCCTGCGCGATTTTGCGCACTGCGCTGCGCCGGACCTGCCCCGCCGTGGCCCGGCCCGGCGTGGACCCGCCTTTTTGCAGCTTCGCGGCCTGCTTCAGGAAGTACGACGCCGGGGGCGTTTTGGTCACAAAGTCAAAGGACTTGTCCTTGTACACTGTGATGAGCACGGGGATGGGGATGCCCTTTTGGTCCTCGGTCTTCGCGTTGAAGGCCTTGCAGAACTCCATGATGTTCACGCCCTTTTGCCCCAGGGCGGGCCCCACAGGCGGTGCCTGGGTCGCGCCCCCGCCGGTGATGGTCAGGGATATAGTCCCGATAATCTCTTTTTTCTTCTTCGGCGGTGCCATGGCTTTGTGAACCCCTTCCTCGCGTTAAGCGGAGGACCCTAGCGCCCCCCCGCACAGGATGCAAGGGGTTTATGCGGCGTGGAGCGCTCCGGCTTCTATTTCCGCTATCACCTCTTGCAGAGGTCTTACGCCATGTAGTGCGGCAGACATCTTGTCCAAGACCGCGTCTGTCTCATCTTCAGTCATGCCCCTAACAGGCGGATTTTGCCTCTCGGTATCAGCCCACTCCAAGAAGGCCCTGGCCTCCCGGCGTGTGACGGTTCGCTCTCCCGCCCTTAAGGTGTCTTCCTCTAAAACAACCTCATTCTGGCGCGCAGAGAGCACAAAAAGGCCCATCTTCCTGATGGCCTTTTGAGCGTCTGTCGGGGCTCGGCGTTCCGGGCGGAGGCCTTGCCGCCCTCGCACGGCTGCTAACTGTTCCCGTGTCAAACTTGATCGCATAGGATGGTCTCCTCCTCTCTTTCAATAAGGAGAAAATTGCCATATCCGTACCCTTTTGTCAACAAAAAAATCCGCGCTGCAGCGCAAAAAAGTGTGATGGGGCGCAAAAGGCGTATGTCTCCCGTTCTTGCGGGGGGGCCTGCGCGGGCCGCGCTTCTTTGGCGCGGAACCGGCCCCAAAATGGTGACTGGGCGGCGGCGCTGCGGTATCTGGGCGGTGGCGCTGCGGTAGCACGGGGGTATCTGGGCGGTGGCTGGGCGGCAGCACGGCGGTGGCATGTTTTTGTGGTGTGCACCGACCCTTTCCCCTGATAATACACGATTTTTCGGCGCTCTGGGGCGAAAATTGTGCTGCGGTGCGGCATAGAATCGGGCGGGCCTAGGCCGCGTCCATAAACGCGAAGGACTCCTGCAGGTCCACGGAGACGAGGGCCGAAACGCCCCGTTCGGCCATGGTGACGCCGTAGAGCCTATCCATCCGCGCCATGGTCAGGCGGTGGTGTGTTATGACCAGGAAGCGCGTCTGGGTGCGCCGGGCGATCTCCTCCAAAAGGCCGCACATGCGCTCCACGTTCGCGTCGTCCAGGGCGGCGTCTATCTCGTCCAGGACGCACAGGGGCGCGGGCTGGGCCAGGAACATGGCCATGATGAGGGCGATGGAGGCCAGGGTCTGCTCCCCCCCGGACAGGAGGGTGAGGGACTGTAAGGTCTTGCCCGGCGGCTGCGCAAGGACGTCCAGCCCGGCCTCCAGAGGGTCGTCGCCGATGAGGGCCAGGCGCGCCTGGCCGCCGCCGAACAGGCGGGTGAAGAGGCGCTGGAAGTGCGCGTCCACGGCGCGGAATGCGGCCAGAAGGCGGCCCCTGGCCTCTTTGTTGATCTTGCGTATGGCAGACTGCAGCTCCGCCACCGCCTGGGTCAGGTCCCCCTCCTCTGCGGCCAGGGCCTCAACCTCCGCCGCCAGGGCCGCGCCCTCCGCCTCAGCCTGCAGATTCACGGGGCCTAGGGCCTCCCGCTCTCGGGAACGCCGCGCGAGGCGCGCGGTCAGCGTGTCCACGCTCTCTGCCTGCTGCACTGGGCCCAGGGCTTCGGGCCCTCGCCCGAACTTGCCCTCAATGGCCCTTGCTGCGGCTGCCCTTTGCTGCGCCAGGGAGGCATGGTTCGCTGCGGCGACGGCGCGGCGCTCGCGTAAGGTCCCTATGGCCTCCTCCTCCGCCTTAAGGCGCGCGGCGGCCTGGGCCCCTGCGGCCTCCTCGGCCTCCAGCTGCGCCCGCGCGTGGGCGTGGGCGACCTTCGCTGCCTCTAGGGCGCTTTCCAGCGCGGCCGTGGCCTCCGGCGCGTCCGGCGGGTCCGCCACAAGAACCTCCAGCGCTGTGGCCTGCTCGGCCTCCCGCGCGGCCAGGGCCTCCAGACGCCCACGAGCACGGATGGCCTGGTTGGTCAGGCGCACGCGCTCGTCCGCAGCGGCCTGGGCGCGCGCCCGCCGACCGGCCGCGGCCTGAGCCAGGCGGCTGGCCGCATCCTGCGCGGCACGTGCCCTATCGCGCGCCTGCTGCACTGCATCGTGCGCTGCGGCCAGAGTCTGCTCCGCCTCTGCCTCCGCAGCGCGCGCGGCGGCCAGGGCCTCCTCGTCCCTGGCCACAGAGTCCTCCAGTACAGCCATCTGCGCCCGCGCCTCCTCCAACGTGGCCTTGGCGCGCGTGCGGTCCGCCTCCTGTCTTGCTGCAGCCTCCCGCGCTGCGGCCAGAGCCACCCGCTTTTGCGCAACTTCCTGTTCCGCCCCCCGGCGGACGGCCTCCAAGGCCTGCTCGGCCTTCCGCGCCTGTGCGATCCCGGCCTTTGCTGCGGCCAGAGCCTGCTCCGCCTCCGCGTGGTCCCTCTCCCGCCCCGGGCGCTGCGCCTGGAGGGCGGCGAGGCGACCCCGCTGTGCCAGCTTGGCGGCCTCGTCCGTGCTGCGCGCGCCGGGGTGGGCTGTGTAGCCGTCCCAGCGGACCACGCCCCCCTCCGCTGTCACCAGGCACTGGCCGGGGCGCAAGCGCGGGGCCAGGGCCTGGGCGGTACTCATGTCCGCCACCACGCCCGCAGCGGCAAGGGCCTGGGCCAGAGCGGGGGGTGGTTCCTGCAGATACGCGACCAGGGGACGGGCCCCGTCTGGAAGAGCCGGCGGAGGGATGTCCGGTACAGCGTCTGCGGGTGCCCAGAAGGCCAAGTCTTGCGTGTTGAGGGAGGCCACAAGTCCCTCCCCCAGCGCGGCGGCGAGGGCGGCCTCTGCGCCCGGCTCTATAGCCAGCGTGTGGGCCACGGCGTCTGGGCTCTCCTCCCTTGCCCCGGAAACGAGGGGTGCCAGGGCCTCCACCTCGCACACCAGGGCCACCGCCGCCCGCTCCGCGGCGACTGCCCGGTCCTGCGCGTCCTGCACCTCACGCGTGAGGGCCGCAGTCTGTGCCGCAAGGGCAGGCGCCTGGGCCACGGCCTCCGCCAGAGTCCTCTCCGCCGCAGCAATGTCAGCCTCCAGGGCCTGTGTGCCTTCTCCGTGCTCGGAGGGCGGCAATGCCGCAGCACCCGGAGACCCATTGCGGGGAAACACGCCCTGGAGAGCCTCCCAGGCCGCGCGCGCCTGGGCCACGCGGGCGTCCAGCGTCTCCTTGTGACGCGCGGCGTCTCTCAGACGGCGCTCCGCAGACCCGCGCTCCGCCCGTGCCTCGCTTGCCGCGGACAGCGCAGCCTCATGCACCCTGCCGGCATCCGCCGCCACGGACTCCAGAGCCCCGGCCTCCGCGGACGCGGCAGACACGTCCTCTTCGCTCACCTCCGGTGCGGCCTCCGCCTCCTCCGACAGAGCCCGGAGCCGCGCCTCGGCCTCGGCCAGTGCCGCCTGCTCGTGCGCCGCGTCCGCCCGCGTCTGGTCCAGAAGGCCCCGCCCCGCCGCCACGTCCCGCGCGTGCCGGGTCCCTGCGGCCTCCAGCACGTCCAGGTCCAACCGTGCGCGCTCCGCCCGGCTCCCAGCCTCCATCTCCACCGTCCGCAGAGACCTTTGCCGTCCTGCAGAAGCCTCCGCCACGCGCCCGGCCTCGGCCGCTGCGGCCATGCGGGCCGCCAGAGCCTTCTCCGCCGCTCTTTGCTCCTGCTCCGCATCCTCAAGGCGAAGGGCCAGGTCTTCCCAAGTGGCCAGGGCGATGGACACCTCCAGGGACCGTATCTCCTCCGAGAGGGCGCGGTAGCGCGCGGCCTGTTTCGCGGCCTTTGCCAAGGCCTCGGCGCGCCCACGCATATCGGCCAGGCGCTGCGCAACCTGCGCCAGGTTCCCCTCCGCTGCGGTCAGGCGCTGCGCAGCCTCCCCGCGACGGGCATGCAGGCCCGCCACCCCCGCAGCCTCTTCCAGGATCTGCCGCCGCTCGTGCGGCTTGACGGTCATCATACGGGCGATGTGTCCCTGCGAAACCAGGGCCGGGGAGGCTGCGCCGCTTGTGGAATCTGCGAACAAAACGTGGACGTCCCGGGCGCGCACCGGGCGGCCGTTTATACGGAAGGCAGAGCCCTGCCCCCGGGCGATGGCGCGGGAGACCTCTATGGTTTCAGACGCGGTCCACGGGGCCGGGGCGTCTGCGCCGGCGTTGTCCAGGGTCAGCGTGACATGGGCCATCTCCCGCGCCGCGCGGGAGGCCGTGCCGGCGAAGATCACGTCCTCCATCTCCGTGCCGCGCATTTTGCGGGCGGAGGACTCCCCCATGACCCAGCGCAGGGCCTCCAGGATGTTGGACTTTCCGCAGCCGTTCGGCCCCACGATGCCCGTCAGGCCCGGCGCGATGTCCAGGTCCGTCTGGTCCGCGAAGGACTTAAAGCCCCGAAGGCGCAGGCGGGTGAAGCCGAGCATGGGGGTGTTCTAGCCCCTTTTGCGGGGGTTGTGCACCGGCCCGCCGGAATGACCCACACCGGAAAGAGGCCCCCTACCCGGCGCTGTCCTCTGCGGTGCCGGGCGCAAGCGCCGCTGCGATGGCCCCGGCCAGGGCCCCTGCATCCCGCTCCGCGCCGCCTCCGGCCCAGGCGGCCCGGAAGTCCGCAGGGCCCAGGGCCTCATCGGGCACCAGGTGAACGCCCAAAGGGGCCAGGGCGGGCAGGTGGTCCGGGTGAACGTGGAGCGTGACCTCCCCCACGTGCGGGCCGAGATCGGTCAGGGCGGCCTCCATCGCTGCTTGTATCTCAGCAAGGCCCCCGGCCGCCGCAAGGGCAGGGAAAGTCCTGGAAAAGGCGGCAATGGCCACCCGCACCGCAGCAGACTCGTACAGCGCGGCGCGCCCTGCCTCACTCTCCACCAAGACCGAGAGCGCCGTCCGCGCGGCCTCCAAGGCCTGGGACGCGGCCTGGGCCTCCGTGGTGCGAAGCTCTTCCAGAGCCTCCGCCCGGCCCTGCGCAACCCCCTCAGCACGGGCGGCGGCCAGCTCTTCCTCACTGAACGTGGGCGGCGGCGAATGCGCAACGTCCTGCGTGAGAAGCTCATCGCAGGGCGCTTCATCCGCCTCAAAGGAGTGGACATCAAACAAAAACTTGCGGGCGGTTGCTGCGGGCATTTTTTTCCTCACGCTGTATTCTTAAAAAGATCTCCGTGAAAATGGCCATCTTCTGAGGGACGACGTCCATATTTCTACAGGGTCTCCGCGCCTGGCGGATTCATAAATGCGCTCAAGAGCCTGCAAATGCTCAGGCTCTTTATTAATAAGGGCAATCCAGGCGCAGGAATCCCAGTATACTTTGTGTATATCAGTCAATGTGTCCGTCCCTCACGTTGTCTATATATTCAGGGACAGACATACTACGAGTGAAGTCCTTTACAAATATTTTTTCTATAGGAACTTCGCGGGCATGGACCTCCTCCAGGTTTTGCACCTCTATTTCCTTAATTTTTCCATCCGGCTTATAGAATATTAGTCCATGCACAACAACGCGCCTGTCTTCCCATGCCTCTCTCCAGGAATGGTTCTTTCCTAGCCTATCAGCCAAACTCTGATCTTTTACAATGCAGGTGATGTCCCTTTTGTCCAAAATATCTTTGAGATTAAAGGACGGATTTTTATAGTAGGTTCCCACAGAGGAAATGTACCCCTCTCGCACTCCATATGCGATGTGTGCGAGATTCTTGGGGCATAGCGCGTCCAGGTTTTGCAGGGCACGGGCCGCGAAGTCCTGGGAGAAAACCAGGGGCTCTGCGCCTGGGCAGGAAATCTGCGTGGACCGCATACCTTTACTTGTCAGAACGTTCCGATAGGCGGGGCAGGATCTGATCCATGCGGGCGGGCGCGGTGCATGGGCGGCGCGGGCATACTCTCCGACCGCACGGGGGGCCAGCTGTGGTGCGTTCAGGGCATGGGCCTCCATGCTCAACGGGCTGTTCATATGTGCAGCGCCGAGGCCCCATTGAATCTTGGTCCCCTCTTCCAAGAACTGCGCCGCTGCGCCTAGAACCTTGAAATGGTCTAGAATGTGTTGCAGCCCCTCCTCCAGAAGCCAAGGCCCAGCGGGCTCAACAACAATAGTGACGATCCCAGACATGGGCCTATCCTACCCCCTCGGCCAGGAGTCTGTCCAGGCTCTGGGCCATGATCTGCCGGGCGAGTTCCGAGCTGGTGCGGTCATAGACTCCAACGGCGGTGGCCATGTCCTGAAGGTTTGCGAGTTGCCCCAGGCTCCGGACTGTGTTGGTCAAAAGATAAAAAGACAGAAAGTCTGTCCGCCCGACTCCGGCTGCGCGGCAGACGATGGCCAGGGCCCGCGCCTTCTTTTGGTGCAGGACTTCGCTCACCACCGGCGGCTCCAAACCGCAGTATGTGGACATCTGGGCCACAAAGGAGGGATTCTGACCGCGCCGAAGGGTGGAGAGCATCAGCTGGACTGTCAAAAGGCCTTTTTGCCTGAACTCCGACGCCGCGCGGATCATGGCCTGGGTGGGCAAAACTCTGTGTTCTGTGGTCTGGGCCTCGCCGGACGCAGACCGAGACTCGGCCTCTTGCGCGCTGTCCACAAACTCCAAAACAACGTCATCTAGCGTGTCCAAAAGGTCCTGCGTGTCCACCTCGTAGTTTCGCAAGATGAACTTCTTGAGTGTCGCGCCGACGTGACGGTAAAGCTGGGATGCCACGGTGTCCGGGATTTCACTCCGCCGCAAAAGGGGCTGGGCCAAAGTCTCTGAACCCTTGGCCATTTCGGCCAAGACGCTGATGGCATGCGCGGGCAGAGTTATGGTGATGTTCTCGGCTAGGACCGTTGCAGTTCCATAATCCCGTGTGTCCGCCAGGCGGTTGATGATGACCTCTGAGAGGCCCCGGCGAGAGGCGATGGTTTCCCAGTGCCCAGGACCCTTGTTAGATATTATGTCTATGAGTTGTACATCCCCCAGGACCGGACTGTCCCGCAAGACGGGCCTGGCGACGGCGATCTCATCGTTGGCCATCTGCATGACCAAGCGCACGGGGACCCCGTCTAAGGCCGAGAGGCGCTCTGCGATTGCGCGGCGCAGGTCTACCGCTGCCTGCTTGGTCAGGATGATGAGGACGTCGGCAACCATCTCCCGCTCCTGCCCGGTCAGCTCCAAGGTCATAAGATCACTGACAAGGACCATGATATCCACACGGGCCAGCGGGTCCCGGGAGTCGCGATACAAGGCGCACGCCGCGTTCAGGCGGGCCAGAACCGGGGCCATATCCTTGGGTATGTTCTGGAAGGTCGAGTGCTCCACGCGCTGTCCCCCTGATCCAAAAAATCCAGACTACATCAGGGCGCGCCGCAATGCAACTTTAAGTTTTGGAACCCGTTCTGTGTATGCCCTTTGTCCTGGGCTTGCGGGACCTTGTTTCAAAAAGGCATAAATTAAAGTACAACTCTGGCTTCGCCCACCCAAGAAGGCTCGTGAAGGCTCGGTCTTTTGGGGATCTTCGCGGATTTGACGCAAATTTTAGAGTTCGTAAACCTTTGGGTCATAAACTAGGGGTTAGAGTATGGACCACAACAGCAAAGACACCCGGGCCATGGACACCCAGGCAACTGCCCTCTCTCCAACGCTTTCCGCCCGCTCTCCCTGGGCCCCGCGCGCACGGCCCGGTCTTGGGTCAGAGCTCCTCTTTGGTGCCCTAGAGGAGCAAAACGGGGGCTACCTCCTGGCCGTGGGCATAGATCGTCTGGGGTTTTTTAACGAGACCCTGGGAACAGCCGTGACGGACGACCTCATCGCCGGGACGGGTCGGCGCCTACGCCACCTCTTAGGCTCCACAGCTGCCGTCCAGCGTGTGGGGGGAGACGTGTTTGCGGTGGTGGTGCCTGGTGCTCCCCCCAGCGAGATGCCCGCCATAGCGGCCCACATCCTAAACAGCTTCCAGGACGCCCCCATGTCTGCGGGAAAGGGCCTGGTGCGAGTGAGCGTGTCCATCGGTGGCGCCCCCCATGAGCAGGGAGTGGATGAGGCCCTTTTGCTCTCCCGCGCAGAGTCTGCCCTCCGCACAGCCAAAGACGCGGGCCGGGGCCGCTTCGCCCCTTACACCGCCACCCGTGCGCAAACTGAGGCCTATGGACACATGATCGCGACCGGGGATGCCTTCCTCAGGGCCCTCAAATCCCGTCGGCTGGGCCTGGCCTTTCAGAAGGTCGTGGACTCCCGCACGGGCCGGGTGTCCTTCCATGAGTGTCTCATCCGCCTTGTGGGAGAAAACGGGCGCGTACACCGGGCGGCGGAGTTCATGCCCGCTGTAGAGGAATTGGGCCTTGTGCGGATGCTGGACCAAGCCGCAATCGCCATGGTGATACGAGAGCTGGCAGCCTTCCCGGACCTCGTCTTGTCTGCAAACGTATCGCACGATTCCCTCGCGGACATGACGTGGATCCGGGGCGTGGTGTCGGCCCTCAGAGACCGGCCCGACGTAGCGCGCCGCCTGGTGGTTGAGATCACCGAAAGCGCGGTGATGCGCGACCCAGCGCAGACGCAGCGGCTTGTGCGGACCCTGAAGGACCTGGGCTGCCGTGTGGCCTTGGACGACTTTGGGGCCGGCTACACGGCCTTCACGCAGATTCAAAACCTTCAGGTGGATATCGTAAAGATTGACCAGTCCTTTGTCCGCCGTATGCGCGAGGAGGGAGGGCACCTGTTCATCCGGGCCCTACAAACACTGGCAGACGGCATAGCCGTGGAAACCGTGGGCGAGGGGGCAGAGACCGCTGAGGAGGCCGCAACCCTGGCCCGCGACGGCGTCCGGCATATCCAGGGCTATGTCCACGGGATGCCAGCCATGGAGCGCCTCTGGCTCCCGCCCGGGCATGTCCACCGGCGCTTCATGGATGGTATCGCGGCGTAGAAGTCGGTTTAGGCCGAACGCCCCTACTGGCAGGGCAAGCCGTGCTGCCTAGACCCCCTCTTCCACCCGCACCTTAAACCGGGAGACTTGGAGAGCGGCCACAATTTCCCGCACATGGTCGCGGTCGCGGGCCTCTATCACAATGTCCAGCTCTGCCTGCTTCAGAGGCACCGCCTGCATCATCCGCTGGTGGATGACCTCAATCACATTCGCCCCCGCCTCGGCCAAAAGGCGCGATATGCCCGCAAGCTGCCCCGGCGTGTCGTCTATGGCGAAGGTCAGGCGCGCGATGCGCCCCTCGCGGACCATGCCCCGCAGGATGAGCGTGGACAGCAGGCGGGAGTCTATGTTCCCCCCGCACAAGATGAGGGCCGTTTGCTTCCCGCAGAACGCTTTGGGGTTTTGTGCGATGACGGCGAGCCCGGCCCCGGCTGCGCCCTCAGCCACCAGTTTTTCCGCCGACAACAGGTCAAAAATCGCCCGCTCTATCGCGGCCTCCCCCGCTGACTCCACCCGGTCCACAAGGCGGGCGATAACCTCCAGGTTCCCCGCGTCCGGGGCCCGGACCGCGATCCCCTCGGCCAGGGTCGCCCCCCCGGCCACGGGCCCGTCGTCCCCGTCCATGAACGCCTTCGCCGCAGCGTAGGACTCTGCCTGTGCGCCCACAACCTCTACCGCCGGGTTCACGCCCTTGATCGCCGTGGCAACCCCGGCGATAAGGCCTCCGCCCCCCACGGGGACAACCACGGACTGCACCCCTGGCAGCTGCTCCATAAGCTCCAGGCCCAAGGTCCCCTGGCCCGCCACAACGGCGGCGTCAGCAAACGGATGGACGAAGGTCAGCCCCTCGGCAGCGGCCAAGCGGTGGGCCTCGCCCACGGACTCGTCAAAGTCCGCGCCGTGGAGGACCACGCGGGCCCCCAGCTCTTGCGTGCGCTGGACCTTGTTGAACGGGGTGGGCCGGGGCATCACGATGACAGCGGGTATGCCCAGGCGCGCCGCGTGAAAGGCCAGGCCTTGGGCGTGATTGCCTGCAGAGCACGCGATAACTCCCGCCGCGCGCTGCGCTGCGCTCAAGGTCAAGAGCTTGTTCAGGGCCCCACGGGCCTTGAAGGCGTTGGTGTGCTGGAGATTTTCCAGCTTTAGGTACAGGTCAACGCCCAGATGGAGGGACAGGCGGTTGGCCCGCACCACAGGCGTGCACACGACCTGCCCCTCCAGGGCGCGCGCAGCGTCTTGGATGTCCCGAAGCGTCACGGCCATGAGGCCTTATAGCGCAGGCGCTGGGCCCCTGTCATCCCGGACGCGCCGGCCCTACTGCTGCTCCGCCGGGCCTGCCTCGGCCTCCGCGTCTTCCTCCTCGGGGGGGAACCAGTGCGCCCGCGCGGCCATGATAACGGCGTTGGCCTCGTCCCCAGTCAGGACGTCCTGGGCCTCCTCCCCCTCGCCCTCGCGCAGCATCTCGCGCAACTCGTCCCCCGCGAGGTCCGCGAGATCGTCCAGGGTCTTTAGTCCCTGCTCGCCCAGGCGGATGATCTGGTCCTCCGTGAGACCCCCGTCAAAGGCGATGAGGTCCTCGGCCAGGCCCAGGGCCGCGCGTTTCTCTGCGCGCTCCTTGGCCTTTGCCTCCAGCCATGTGGCGGCGCGGTTCTGCAGCTCTGTGGCGATGTCCTCGTCAAAGCCCTCAATCCCGCACAGCTCGGCCAGGGTGGTCTCAGCCACGTCCTCCACACTCGTGAAACCTTCCACAACAAGGAGTTGCGCCAGGACGTCGTCCACGTCCAGAGCCTCCATGAACAGGGCAGAGCGCTGGGCCATCTCGGCCTGACGGCGCTCGCTCTCCTCGGCCTCAGTCATGAGATCAATGTCCCAGCCCGAGAGCATGGACGCCAGGCGCACGTTCTGCCCCCGCCGCCCGATGGCCAGGGAGAGCTGGTCTTCGGGCACGACGACGTCCATGCGCCGGGTTTGTTCATCCAAGACGACCTTGGTCACCACTGCGGGTTGGAGGGCGTGGACGATGAAGGTGGCGATGTCCTGCGTCCAGGGAATGATGTCTATTTTTTCCCCACCCAACTCCCCAACCACTGCCTGCACGCGGGAGCCGCGCATGCCCACGCAGGCCCCAACGGGGTCAATGGCGTAATCGTGCGAAAGCACCGCGATCTTGGCCCGACTGCCAGGGTCGCGGGCCACGCCCTTGATCTCTATGATCCCGTCGTAGATTTCGGGAACCTCCTGCATAAACAGCTTGGCCAGGAACTCCGGGTGCGTGCGGGACAGGAAGATCTGTGGTCCGCGCAACTCCTCCCGCACGTCGTAGATGACGGCGCGGACGCGGTCGCCGATGTTCAGGAACTCACGCGGGATGTTTTCATCGCGGCGCAGCAGTGCCTCCGCCTTGCCCTGCGCGATATCCACCGTGGCGTTGCCATACTCTATGCGCTTGACCACGCCCGAGACAATCTCGCCCACGCGGTCCTTGAACTCTGCGTACTGCTTGGCGCGCTCTGCGTCGCGGATTGTTTGGATGATGGTCTGCTTGGCCGCGCCTGCGGCGATACGGCCAAAGTCCATGGGCGGCAGGTCGTCCACGATAAACTCCCCCGCCTGGGCGTCACCCTTGATGCGCCGAGCCTGCTCTATTGTGATCTGAGCCGTATCGTTTTCTATGTCCGCCGGGTCGGCCATGACCTCCCGGTATCTTTTCAATACGAACCGGCCCGTTTTTCTGTCCAGGGTCGCGCGGATGTCGTGGTCTTGGCCATACTTCGCCCTGGCGGCTCGGACCACAGCCTTCTCCGCCGCTGCGATGAAGATGGCGGGGTCCAGACCCTTCTCCCGCGCACCGGTTTCAATGTTTTGCAGAAGTTCCATGGTGTGTCTCCTTTTTTCTACAATTCTAGTGGGTATTCAGAAGGTCTTCCCTCTTTCTTGCAAGCGTAAAGACCGCGGAATTGGACCAGCGGTCCAGTTCTTTCGCGTCGTGCGCAAGAAGGAAAACGGGCTCCTTAAAAAAACGATGGGACTCTTCCTGCTCCGCAGTGAACCAGGCCACGCCTACCTCAAAACCCGCGGCCATGAACCGGTTTACAACATCAAGCCCGTAAATGCGCTTATGGTCCCAACCGCAAATTTCCTCCACCTGATCTTTTGGCATACCCTCTGGAGGGTCCCAGCTCTCAAGGCGGTTGTCTGGCACGGGGATTGTAAAGATCGCCAGACCGTTTGCGTCTAAGACGCGCGCGCATTCTTTGAGCGCCCGCATGTCATCGGGGACATGCTCGAGAACGTGATTGCACACGATCAGATCGAAGCTTTTGTCCGGGAAGCGGATGTCTGTTATGTCTACGATCGCGTTGGCGTTGGGCCGCTTGAGGATGTCCCCCCCGACATAGCGCGGGTTGGAGCGCAGGCGCTTAAAAAGCCACCACTCCGGGGCGAAGTGCATGATGCGCAGGGCCCCAAGATCGAGGTCGAGAACGTCAAGCATGAGGGCTATCTGCCGGTCGCGTGGGCGAGAGGCGCAGTTGGGACAACGAAACTCCCGCACGCTGCGGCGCTTTGCTGAGACAAACAGACCGCGATACCCGCAGCAGGGGCATGTCCTGGCCTTGCGCTTTTGGAAGTGCTGCGCAGGGTCTCGCCACGTACCGCGCAGCCACTCCTTGTAGTACGTGAAGGATCTCATACCTTTTCCTTTGTCTTGTGGGGGGCTGCTCCGGCATTTGCCACCAATTTCGCTCTGGCAATGGCGGTGAGCGGAATGTCGGCCTTCCAGCCCTCTATCTCCAGGCGCATCGCGGTGCCGTCCTCTGTCAGGCCCGCCAGAACACCGCGGAAGCGTTTTTGCCCCTCTTTATCCAGCGCGTCCAACTCTATCTTCGCCTCACGACCGGCGAAATCCACAAAATCCTGGGCCTTGGTTAGGGGCCGGTCCGCACCGGGGGAAGAGACCTCCAAGCGCACATTCACCCTCGCGGCAGCCAGGACCGGGGCCAGGGCCCGGTGCAGCGCGGCGCAGTCCTCTATGCCCAGGTTGCGCGTGACCGGATCCTCAGCCAGGATCTGCGCCACACCAGACCCCACCCGCACGGCCACCAGGGCGCGCCCAGCCTCGGCCACGACTGGCCTGGCAAGCGCTGCGATGTTTTCCTCCAAGGGCGTTGTCTTCATGGCCAAACAAAAAGGGCGGGCCCCGGTCACCCGAAGCCCACCCTATGCAAACATACACAGGATGATTTGTCGTTAAGACACACAGTAGACTTATCTGGAGCCGAACGCAAGGGCACCCCCGGGTCAAAACGGAAAAACAATGTCATAGAGCTGCTGGCCATAGCGAGGCTGCTGGATGTCGGTGATGTGCCCCTGGCCGCCATAGACAATGCGGGCCTCGGCGATTTGCTCGTAAGAAATGGTGTTTCCGGTGGAGATGTCCTCGGGCCGGATGACCCCGTCGATCTCCAGGACGCGCTTCTCAAAGTTCACAAGAACCTCCTGCCGTCCGTGGATAACCATGTTCCCGTTGGGCAAGATTTGTGTGATGAGCGCCGCCATTTTTAGCTTTATGTCCTCCTCCCGCTCCACGGAGCCGTCCCCCGCTGTGGTGCTGGTGGAGCCGAAGCCGATGAGGCTGGCCGGGTCCACCGCATCTGGCAGGACCTTCCCCACCTGGGTCTCTAAGCCCAAAAAACTCTCAAAGCCTGCGTTGTCGTCGCTTGTGCGGGTGCGCTCGGTTTTGTTGTCCAGCGTGGCTTCATCCTTGATGTCTATCAGGACGGTCAGAATGTCCCCCACGTTGCTCGCCCTTTGGTCTTTGAAAAAGGTAGAGCGCCCCGAGGCCCACAGGGAGTTTTTCTCCCGGGCCGCATAGGACGGCGTGGGCATGGGCATGGTGACAGGGCGGTAGTTCGGACGCTGGACCGGGTTTTCTATGGGCGTTATGGGCGGGGGCTTGCCGATATTCTTGATCTTCTCCGCCGTGGAGGTGCAGGCGACAAGGGCCAGGACCAGGGGAAGGATAAGCAGCGCACGCATGGGTCAGGTCTCCTTCAGGCCGAGGGTGACGATAAGGGCGTGGTGGTCGGAGCCCAGGGCGGGCCCGACCGTGCGCTCCAGGATCACGAGGTCTGGGCTGTGCAGCACGTGGTCAATGGGCAGGTGCATGAAGTGCGGTAGCCACGCTGGCCAGGTTGGGTTTTGGAGAATCCCTCCGGCCTGGTGGAGCAGGCCGGAGGCCGACAGGAGGTCCCAGAAGGCCGGGCTGTAGGGCGTTGTGTTCCAGTCTCCCACAAAAACCGTGCGGGGTGCTGCGTCCGCAGCAATTGTGCGGGCCGCGGCAGCCAACTCCGCATCGCGCTGGGCCTGAAGGCTGCGGCCCATTGGGGGAACAGTATGCAGGGCATACAGGGTCAGGGGTTCGCTGGGTAAAGTCACCTGACGGTCAGGTTGAGACGCTTTATAACCTGAATACAAGGTTAGAGGCTCGCCAGGCAGAGTCACTTGTACGCGCAGCATGAAGGTGTCAAAGCGCGGGCCTGAGATTGGGATTTCCTGTATCTCCGTAAGCGGATGACGGGACAACACGACCATCCCGAAGGCATGAGGCCGGGGCGCTTGCACTTGGTGTGGGTAGCAGTCGGCGCGCAAGGACTCGGCCATGTCCACGGTGCGGGCGGTGGCCTCCTGGATCACCACGACGTCGTGCTCCGTGCAGTGGGTTCGGAGCCACGGCTCCACCTGGGCCTCGTTTTTGGTCTGCGTGGCGGTGTTGTACTGCACCACGCGCACGAAGGGCGCCCCCGCCAGGGGGCCAAAGCGCCAGGGGTCCTCAAGGGGCGTGCGCATCTGAACCAGGACAAGGATGGCCAGGCCCAGGGCGGCCACGGCGTACCGCCAGCGCCCGGCGATGAGGAGGGCGGGCGCCAGGGCCGCCAGGGCGATGAGGGCGTGGCCCAGGAAATGGCTGGCCAGCTCAAAGGGCCACCCAAGACGGGCGCACTGCGCGGCCGCCAGGCCCCCGGCCACGACCCAGAACTGCCACACCATGCCCTGGGACAACCGGCTCAAGCTCTGCAGTGTGACCTTCTCCATTTACCTACAGCCCCCCCACACTCACCGCGCGGTCACCCGTGACGCGGGCGTCCAGGGAGCGGCCTGATGCGCTGTTCACAACGCGCACGACGTCTCCCTTTGCCCCGTTCTCCAGGGCCCTGCCCAGGGCCGTCAGTTCCAAGGTTCCGTCGCGCAGAACAATGGTGACGCTCTCCCCCCGCTTAACCAGGCGCGGCGGGGCGACATCGCTGGCGCGCAGGGGCGCACCGGGCTGCAGGGCGCGCCGCGCGGTCATGCCGGCAACGCTTTCGGCCTCCAAAAGTGTGTCTCGCTGTAAGGACCTAGAGGGCAAGCGCAAGGTGGTCAGGTCCCCCGGGCCTATGCGCGTGCCGGCCTGTATGCCCCGGATTAGGGCGGGGATCGCCACCACGGGCTCCACCTGGCCCTGCACTTTCCAGGCCTCCCCCCCGGCCTGTATGTGTGCGGAGAAATGCCCGCGCCCAGGATCATAAGACAGCGCCGCCACCCGCAGCGCAGGCGGTGGGCCGTGGCCGGCAAGGACCAGACGCGGCGGCCCTGCGGCATAGTCCAGGACGAAATCCGCCGGTGCCCCGCGCGCGCGCAGCGCGGGGTCCAGGGCGGCCTCTATGGCCTGCGCGCCTATGACGGTCGCAGGGTTGGTCAGGACCACCTGCTCTGCCCCTGTGGTTGGCCGCCAGGACAGGCCCAATGCTCGCGCAATCCGCAGCAGATCTGAGGCGGGCAGGGTGAGCGCGTCCCCCGGCTCCGGCGCGGGCGCGAGGTAGAATGCCGCGTCTGTAGCCCCCAGGCCGGTGAATACGTCCCCCGCCGTGACGCTCGGGCCCGTAAGGGCCACCGGTGCGCCCATGCGGGGCGTCGGCATCGCCAGGGCCGGGGCGGCAACCAAGAGTACGCAGAGGAACAGAACGTTGTGCATGCGCCTACCTCAACTGGCTCGTGGTTTGCATCATCTCGCCCGCCGTGGAGACGACCTGGGAGTTCATCTCATACGCCCGCTGCGCAGTGATGAGGTTGGTGATCTCCTCCACCGCATTCACGTTAGACTGCTCCAGTGCGCCCTGCAGGATGCGCGCGAAGTTCTCCTCATTCGGCACCCCGGTTGTGGGTGTGCCCGAGGCGTTTGTCTCCACCAAGAGGTTGTTCCCAATCGCCTCCAATCCTGGGGGATTGATGAAGGTGGCCAGCTCCAGCTGTCCCAGGTTTTGCAGTGCAGCCTGGCCCCGGATTTTAACCCAGACCTCCCCGCTCTCGTTGATGTCAATGTTCACCGCGTTGTCCGGAACCGTGATGCCCGGCTGAAGGAGGTGTCCCTGGATCGTCACCATCTCCCCGTTCTCGTTCACCTGGAAGGTGCCGTCCCGGGTATAGGCCGTTCTCCCGTCGGGGAGGTCTATCTGGAAAAATCCGTCCCCGATAAGTGCCAGGTCCATCTCGCTCTCCGTACGCTTCACCGGCCCCTGCTCGTGCAGGCGGTAAACCGCCCCAGGGCGCACGCCCAGCCCCAGCTGCATCCCCGAGGGAGAGAGAGTCCCCGCGTCTGATGTGGGCATGCCGGGCTGGTCCACAGTCTGATAGAGCAGATCCACAAAGGCCGGGCTCCGTTGCTTGAAGCCCGTTGTCGTCATGTTCGCAAGGTTATTCGCCGTCACCTCAACGTGCATCTGCTGCGCCAGCATCCCCGTAGCTCCGATGTCCAGTGCGCGCATCTTGTGTGCCTCCTATACCTTTGCCAACTTCTCTATCGCGCCGCGCAGCCGGTCGTTCTCGGCCTGTAGTAGGCGCTGCATGGACTGATAGCTCCGCAAAATCTCCACCATGCCCGTCATCTCCACCACCGGCTCTACGTTGGAAGACTCCACAACACCGCTGGCCACGCGGCTGACTGCGCCCTCCTGCGGGGCCTGGTCTGTGACAGCCAGTCCGTTTCCTATGGGGGTAAGAGCCGCCGGGTCTGTGAACTCCACAACCGAAAGCTGGGCAACCCTGGCGCCGTCTGCGGAGATCACGCCCCGTCCGTCTATAGACACGCTCTGCGCGCCTGCGGGCAGGGTTATAGCCCCCCCGCCCTGGGACAAGACCGATGCCCCGCCCGCAGTGAGCAGGGCACCGTCCGGGCCACGCTGAAACTCCCCGGCCTTGGTGTAGGCCACCTGGCCCGAAGGCGCGCGTGCGGCAAAAAAGCCCGGGCCCACCACAGCCGCGTGCAGAGGAGAGCCCGTGCGCCGCAGCGCCCCCGTGCGCATGTCCTTATAGTCCCCGGCCTGGGACACAAACGACGACGCCTCCCCTGGGCCTGTGGCCGTGAGCGCCTCACGGAACAGGGGGTGCGCGGCGCGGAACCCCGGCGTGGACATGTTCGCAACATTGTGCGCCGTGGCGTCCATCGCGCGGCGCAGGGCCACCTGCCGCGAAAGTGCTATGTAGATACTGTTCTCCATCGCCCCCAGGGGGGCTGCAAGGAGTGTGCCAGTCCTCTCTGTCAGGGGGGTGGTACGGGTGGCCGGGCTCGAACCGGCACGGCCTTGCGGCCACCAGATTTTGAGTCTGGCGCGTCTACCGATTCCGCCACACCCGCTTCGCGGCCCAGTATCGCAGGCCCGCGCCGCCGCGTCCAGCGCGGACGTCTGCCCCTGCCCTGCTGGGTCAGCCGCTCTTCCCCCCACAATGGAAAGTAAAAAATATCGCGGCGCGGCGTAGCCCAAAAACAGCGCGGGGTCGCCCTGTCCCGTCAGGCCCGTCTTACGTGTCCACAGCGGCCTTCAGGGCGTTGTCCTGGATGAACACCCGGCGGGGCTCCACCACGTCGCCCATGAGGGTAGAGAACACCTCGTCCGCCTTGGCGTCGTCGGCAACGTGCACCTGGGCCAGGGTCCGCGCGGCGGGGTCCAACGTGGTCTCCCACAGCTGTTGGGGGTTCATCTCACCCAGGCCCTTATACCGCTGTATGGACAGGCCTTTGCGGCCCGCGGCGAAGATGTGGTCCAAGAGAGCCATAGGCCCGTCAAACCGCGTCCCGCCGATGGAGGGGGGCGCGTCAAAGACCTCCACCAGCCAGGGGCGGGCCTTGGCCAGGCGCCGGGCGTCCGGGCTGCGCAGGTGGTCGGGGGATAGGTGGGCCGCCTGCGTCACGCCCCGCACGGTACGGGTGAAGCGGTAGCCCCCCTCGGGCGTGTGAGTGCCCTCCCACCCCTGTTCGGGGTCCAGGGCGTTCAGGCGCTGCGCGGCCGGCGCGGCGCGGTCCCCCTCCTCCAGGCCCCCGGCCAGAAGCAACTGCTCCACCACGGGGCGCGACCCAGCGCGCAAAGATAAGGCATGTAGGGAGCCGCGCAGGCCACGTATGCGCACCAGAAGGTCCCGCAGGTCCGCGCCCGCGCGGCCCCCAGCGGTGGCCTCTAGAACCGCGCCCTCCAGCGCCGCGTCCATGAGGAAGTCCTCCAGCGCCCGCTCGTCCTTCAGGTACACCTCACCAGCGTTGCCCCGCTTGACCTTAAACAGGGGCGGTTGGGCGATGTACAGGTGCCCGGCCTCTATCAGAGTGGGCATGTGCCGGAAAAAGAATGTCAAGAGAAGCGTGCGGATGTGGGCCCCGTCCACGTCCGCGTCCGTCATTATGATGATCTTGTGGTAGCGCAGCTTGGCCAGGTCAAACTCGTCCGGGCCTATGGACGTCCCCAGGGCGGTGATGAGGGTGCCTATCTCTTGCGACGAGAGCATCCGGTCAAACCGCGCGCGCTCCACATTCAAGATCTTCCCACGCAGTGGAAGGATGGCCTGGTTGTGGCGGTGGCGGGCCTGCTTGGCGCTGCCGCCCGCCGAGTCTCCCTCCACGATGAACAGCTCACACAAGGCCGGGTCCCGCTCCGCGCAGTCGGCCAGCTTGCCGGGCAGGGTGGAGATGTCCATCACTCCCTTGCGGCGGGTAAGGTCCCGCGCCTTGCGGGCGGCCTCCCGCGCGGCGGCGGCCTCCACAATTTTGCTCACGATTGTTTTGGCCTCGGCCGGGTGCTCCTCCAGCCAGATTCCCAGGTGCTCCGCAATCGCGCCCTCCACCACGGGGCGGACCTCGGACGACACGAGTTTGTCTTTGGTCTGGGAGGAGAACTTCGGGTCCGGGACCTTCACGGACAGGACGCACGTCAAGCCCTCGCGCATGTCCTCCCCGGTGGGCTTGAGCTTCTCCTTCTTCAAAAGGCCCTTTTCCTCCGCGTAGCGGGTTAAGGCGCGGGTCAGCGCCCCCCGGAAGCCGGCCAGGTGCGTGCCCCCGTCGCGCTGCGGAATGTTGTTGGTGAAGCACAGCATGGTCTCGTGGTACGCGTCGGTCCAGGTGAGGGCCGCCTCCAGCACAATCCCTGCGGCTTCGTCCCCCCCGCGCAGGACGATGATGTCCTTGATGAGCGACGTCTTTGTGCCGCAGCGCCAGCGGACAAACGCCTCAACCCCACCGTCGTAGTGAAAGGTCTCCTCCCGCGCCTGCCCCTCACGCGCGTCGCCCAGGTGTATGGTGACGCCGGAGTTGAGGAAGGCCAGCTCCCGCAGCCGCCCCTCCAGGGTGGCGAAGTCAAACTCCGTCATGGTGAAGGTGGTGGGCGACGGCAAAAAGGTGATGATGGTCCCGCTGGACTCCTCTGGCTCCAGGTCCCGCGTCGCGGCCAGGGGCGCTACGGCCTCCCCGCCCTCAAAGCGCATCTGCCACTCCTGACCGGCGCGGCGGATGGTCAGGACAAGCCACTCGGACAGGGCGTTCACCACAGACACCCCCACGCCGTGCAACCCGCCCGAGACCTTGTAAGAGTTTTGGTCAAACTTCCCGCCCGCGTGGAGCTGGGTCATGATGACCTCCGCCGCCGAGACACCCTCCTCAGCGTGGAGGGCCGTGGGGATGCCGCGCCCGTTGTCGGTGACCGTCACGGAGCCGTCGGCGTTTATGGTGACCGTGATGTCCGTGCAGTGCCCGGCCAGGGCCTCGTCTATGGAGTTGTCCACGACCTCAAAGACCATGTGGTGCAGGCCCGTGCCGTCATCGGTGTCCCCGATGTACATGCCCGGGCGCTTGCGCACGGCCTCCAGGCCCCGCAAGACCTTAATCGAATCCGCGCCGTAGTCCTGTTCTTCTGCCATGCGTCAGGGTGTAGCACGGGGGATAGGGAAAGGGTAGCGCAAAGTGAGCGCAAAGCTTATAGTCCTTGTATGAAAGCCCTTTTAGAAAACCCCACGCCGGGCGTTATTCTGGCCGAGGAGTTCCTGGCCCCGCTGGGCCTCTCGCAAAACGCTCTGGCGCAGCAGATTGGCGTGCCCGCGAACCGCCTGAGCGAGATTGTGCGCGGGCGGCGGGGCATCACGGCGGACACGGACATGCGCCTGGCGCGGTTTTTTGGCCTCTCGGAGGGCTACTTCCTGCGCCTGCAAAACGCCCACGACTTGATGGAGGCTGCGCGGCGGCCCGGCACGCAGGAGGCTCTTGCGGCCATCACGCCCCTGGGGAGGGGCCATGAGCACAGGTCCTGAAGAAGACGCCCGCCGGCTGTTCGCGGGGGAGGCGGCTTTTGCGTGGGCGGCCACGACGCCTGGGGACCTCCCGCCCGGGGACAGGCCCGAGGTCGCCTTCGCGGGCCGGTCCAACGTGGGCAAGTCCTCCCTCATCAACGCCCTTTTGGGCCGCAAACTTTTGGCCCGGACGTCCCACACGCCAGGGCGCACCCGCGCGCTGCACTTTTACGACATCGCGGGGGGCCGCGCGCGTCTGGTGGACATGCCGGGCTATGGCTACGCAAAGGTGTCAAAGGCGGAACGCGCGGCGTGGGAGGCTTTGCTGCACGCCTATATCCACGGGCGGCGGGCACTGCGCGCGGTGTGTGTCCTTATGGACTCCCGGCACGGCGCAAAGGACAGCGACGCGGCGTTCTTGTTGCGCGCGGCCGAGGCTGGGGTGCCCGCGCGGGTGGTGTGGACAAAGGCCGACAAGGCCAGCACAACCCCAGGGCTTCCGGGCGTACCGGGAGTGTTTGCTGCGCCCCTGGTGACAAGCGCGCGGGGGGGCACCGGCCTGGCCCAGGCCCGGCTGGCCCTGGCACAAGACCTTGGCCTGGTTCAGAGCGGGTCGTCCTTATAAGTCCCCGTCGCGGCGTACAGGGCTATGTTCACGCCCAGTCGAAGCGCGGCCTCGTCCCCCGCAGCCCATGCAGGGGCCAGGGGGCGGGTGGACACAATAAGGCGCGCCGGTGCGTCCGCGCCGCCTGCCTCCGCCCACACGCCCAGCGCAGCAAAATCCGGTATGGCATAGAAGACGCGGGCCAGGATGTGCCCGTCCCCGGCGGGCTCAAGCGGCGGGAGGGCCAAGCCCCCGCCCGCGCCCGGCGTCGGCGCGTCCATCAGCAACACCCCGCCATGGTCCAGGTAATGCTGCACAGATTTCTGCGCATCGGGCGTAAGGGGGCCGCCAGCCCAGTATACAAAGCTGTGCGCCGCTGGGTCTCCGGCCAGAGGGCCCGCGCCCTGCGGGGCGGCGGTGGTCCGCGCGTTCAGAACCTCGGCCAGGGCCGAGAGCCCGGCCTGCGCCGCCGCATCGTCACCCGTGGAGATGTAGGCGAGCGGGGGGTCGGCCAGAGCGGGACACGCCGCGAGGACGAGGAGCGCGGCCAGGGTGCGGCGCGGGCGCCAGGCCCAGTCCAGTAGGAACAGGAGGAGCGCAGCAAAAATCAGGTACGGGCCCAGGGGCTGCGCGGGCTCCTGCTGTGCGGCAGGCGCAGATCGGGCCCACCGGTCCTGCGCGGCAGCGTGGGCTATGCGGCCCACAATCTCTGGCAGGAGGGGAGAGAGGGCCAGGTCAGACGCCCAGGGGGACAGGCCCGTGCCCACGCGCACGTGCCGGCCTTTCGCCGTGATGAGGGGCGCGCCGCTCTCCAGGCGGGCCCAGACATCCCCCGCTCCGGGCGCAGCATAGCGCCGGACGCGCACGTCCTGTGGTCCCTCCAACTCCGCCAGGGGGCCCGCGAAATCCGTAATCCCTTGCGCTGCGCCTGGGCCCAGGGCCGCGCTGTCCAAGGCCAGGGCCCCACCCTCCGCGAACGCCAGCACCCAGTTTTGCTGCGCCTCCACCGGGGCCAGGGCTATGGTGAGGTCCGCGTCATGCTGCACGATCTGCGCCTGCCCGGCCAGGGCCGCGCGGAGGTAATGCAGCGGGTCCAGCAGTGGCGGTGCCCCCGCGCGCGCGCCGGTCTCCACAATCGCCACCCGTGGCAGATCGTCCGTCGTGGCGGTTTGTGCCGCATCCGGCGGCGCAGCAAAATGGGGCCCCGCCAGGCCCACGATCAGAAGGGCGCACAGCGCCGCGCGCAGCATAAGGCGCAGCGTATCGGTCTTGTGCGAGGCGCGGGGCGCGTTCTCCAGGCCCAGGAGCAGGCGCACGGGGGGGAAAAACACCCGCACCGGCGCGGGCGGCCGCGCCCGCGTGAGCCACCACAGGCCCGGGAGAAGGGCCAGCGCGAGCAACATCCAGGGCTGGGCAAAGGCCAGGGGCATGGCCCCCTCATAGCACAGCCTCGGGGAACCAAAAACGGTATCGCCGCCACACCGGCTCCGTGAGCTCTATTGAGGTGTGCCCGGACACATCTCTCGCAGTGTGGCCTCGTGCCCATCCGTGAGTCCGTGCACATCCCGCAAGTGGTCTCGAACTTTGGCCACGCCTGCGGGGTCCTTAGGTGGATTCTGCGCGCGTGCGTTTGCCTGCTCCCAAAGTTCCACCATTTTCTTGGCAAACGCCGGGGGCCGTTTTGTGCGCACAAAGGGGTCGAGTCCGGCCAGGCCCTCCCGGCAAAAGACATCGCGTGTGAAGCCGGTCGTGAACGTGACAGTGCGTTCGCCGGGGTCAACAGACTCAATCCCAATATAGCCTATGCGCGGGCCTTGGGCGCTGGCGGCCTGCATGCCCCCGAGCAGAACGAGTGCGGCTGCGCCAATATGGTACTTCATATCATGGTATTTCATATCCTTATCCTCCCTGTTTGATGGCCAGAAGATATAAGATTCCAAAAAGCGCGTCAAGCCCCTTGACGCCCCGCCCTCCCCGCGCTCTTTAATGGAACATATTTCTAAGAAAGGAGACCACCCCATGTCCGGAAACTGGTTTGGTTCCAAGGCCGCGCCGGCCCCGAAGCAGGATAGTGAGTTAGCGGTTGACGCACTGTTGCTAACCCTTGTTCTGGAGATGTTCATAATAGGTCCCTTCGCGCACGCCTCCCCCTTCTTTGGGCCGATGACAGAGTTTTTTGGGGAGACATTCTGGGGAACCATACCAGCCGGAGGGATGGAGCAGGTGGCCGGGGCCGCCGGGGCTGAAGGTCTATGCCCAGGTGGGCACTGGGATATGAGCGCGAGCGGCGATTGGGTCCAGCACTGCCCCTGATGCGCTTGAGCCCCGCGGCGCGGCTGTGCGATGCTGGGGCCGACATGGGGCACCATTGCTGCGCGCACAAGATGGAGGACCTGCTGGCCCGGCTGGAGGCCGCGTGCCGCGCGGGGGGGCAGAGGGTGACGGCCCCGCGCCGCCGGGTGCTGGAGGCCGTGGCGCGGGCGGCGGAGCCCGTGGGGGCGTATGCGGTGCTGGAGGTCCTGCCGGACCTGCACCCGCCCACGGTGTACCGGGCGCTGGAGTTTCTGGAGGGCGCGGGCCTGCTCCACCGGGTGGCGAGCCGGAGCGCGTACATGGTGTGCGGCGCGGCGCGGGCGCACGCGGGCACGCAGTTCCTCATCTGTGACGTCTGTGGGCATGTGGAGGTGGCGCCCGCACCGGCCCTCCCGGCGGCCCTGGTGGCCCAGGCGGAGGGCGCGGGCTTTGCCCCCACCCGCTGGGCCACGGAGCTGCACGGGACCTGCGCCGCGTGCCGGGGGGGCAAGACGGATGCCTGAGGGCGCGCGGGCGCGGGGAGCGGTCTACGGCCGCCGGCTGGGGCGGCCCCTCTCGCCCTCGCGGCGGGCGGCGTTGGAAACGCTTTTGCCCGCGCTGGCCGTGCCGGAGGACGACCTGGTGGACCCGGCGGCCCTGTTCCCGGCAGCCACGCATGTGGCGCTGGAGATCGGCTTTGGGAACGGGGAGCACCTTCTTGGTCTCCTGAACACCCAGCCCGAGAGCGGCTTTATCGGCGTGGAGCCGTTTGCGAACGGCATGTCGGCCTTTTTGAAGGCCCTGCCAGCCCCTCCGCCCAGCAACGTGCGCGTCCACATGGGCGACGCCGTGGCGCTGATAGACCGGATGCCGGACGGGTGCCTGGACGCGCTGTATATCCTGAACCCGGACCCGTGGCCCAAGGCCCGGCACCACAAGCGCCGGATGATCCGCCCGGAGACGCTGGACATGTTTGCGCGGGTCCTTAGACCCGGAGCGCCCCTGGTCATGACCACGGACGTGAACGCCCTCGCGGCCTGGATGGTGGCCCACGCGGCGGCGCACCCGGCCTTTGCCTGGACGGCGCGCAGCAAAAGGGACTGGGCGGAGCCCCCACCCGGCTGGGTGGAGACCCGGTACGAGGCCAAGGGCCGTGCGGCGGGGCGGCGGCAGACGTACCTCCTGTTTGTGCGGCGGGCCGGCGCGGTGTAGCGTGCCCACATGGCCGAGGGCGGGGGCGAGCAGCCAGATGAGAGCCAAAAGACAGAGGACCCGACCCCCCGCCGCCTGGAGCAGGCGCGGGAAAAGGGGCAGGTCCCCGTCTCGCGGGAGGTGTCCACGTGGCTTTTGCTCTTCGTGGGGACCCTCCTCATCGCCTTCGGCGCAGGTCCCCTGCTCACCCACATCGCCCTGACCTTGCGGGGATACCTGGAGCACGCCCACGCCCTGCCCCTGACCGCCCTGGCCGCCGGGCTCTCCGCCATAGGCGTGGCGCTCCTCCTGCCGGCGCTGGTCCTGATGGCTGTGGCCTTCGCCGGGCCCTTCCTCCAGGTTGGGCCCCTGTTTTCCACAGAGCCCATCACGCCAAAGCTGTCTAAGGTCTCCCTTGTCTCGGGGCTTCAGCGCCTGTTCTCGGGCCGCGCGCTGTTTGAGTTCTTCAAAGGCATCGTCAAAATCAGCGCTGTGAGCGCAGCGGCCTTCCTGGCCCTTCAGCCCTTCGTGCCCGGCCTGCCCCACATGGTGGGGATGCCCGCCGGGGACCTGCTGGCCGAGGTCTTTTTCCTGCTTATGCGGATGCTGGCCGTGGTCCTGGTAGTCCTCTTGGTCCTGGCGGTGGCAGACTTGCTGTTTGTCCGCTTCACGCACCACCAAAAGATGCGCATGAGCCGGCAGGAGGTCCGGGACGAACTGAAGCAGTCTGAGGGGGACCCCCTCATCCGCGCGCGCCTGCGGGCCCTGCGGGCGGAGAGGGCGAAAAAGCGGATGATGGCGAACGTGCCGAAGTCCGACGTGGTCATCACCAACCCCACGCACTACGCCGTGGCCCTGCGCTATGACCCGGCGGAGATGGAGGCCCCGGTGTGCGTGGCCAAGGGGGTGGACGCGGTGGCGCTGCGCATCCGGGCCGTGGCGGCGGAGGCGGGGGTGGAGGTTGTGGAGAGCCCCGCGCTCGCGCGGACGCTGTACACGGTCGTTGAGGTGGATGAGGTCATCCCGCCCGAACAGTACCGCGCCGTGGCGGAGGTGATCTCGTATGTGTTTAAGAGGAGGGGGCGGGGGATGTAGAAGTCAGGAAGCCATTAATCGTACGCGCACCCTGCCAGTTCCGCTCTTCTTTCTGGTGAGAGGTCAGCGCACTGGCGGGCAAATCCTCCGGGAGGCACCGGCTCTAATCGCAAAACATCATGAGGACTGACCTTATCAGCTCCTAAACCGCTCTCTCTCTCTCATCATTGCCCGCAGGATCTTCAAAAGCGTCACCAAGTTCCATCCCCAGTCCTCCTTTTTGCTGTTGCCCAAACGCGGCGGTCTCAGCGCCACAGCCCCGGACGCTATACCTCTCCCGCTCGGCGCGTCAAATCTTTTCGGTGCCTATATCCACAAATATGCACCCAAAATCCGCGCTGCGCCGCAGCAAGCACGCCTGCCCCCTCGCCCCCCGCGCAGGGGAGTGGTATACACGGCCCCCATGTCTTTGACCGAAAAGCTGTCCGCGATACGCGACCGCGCCGGGGCCCTGGCCGCGCAGATGGGCGAGGCGGGCCTGGCCGGGGAGGACTACGCCCGCCTGGCCACGGAGTACGCCGCGCTGGAGCCCGTCGTGGCCACCTTCACCGCGTACGAGGCCGCGCTGCGGGAGAAGGCGGACCTGGAGGAGATGCTGGCCGACCCGGAGATGCGGGCCATGGCGGAGGACGACCTGCACGCGGTGAACGCCCGGATCCCAGAGCTGGAGCACGCGATACAGGTGGCCCTACTCCCGAAGGACGCGGCAGACACAAAGAATGTCATCCTGGAGATACGCGCCGGGACCGGCGGCGCGGAGGCGGCCCTGTTCGCGGCGGACCTGTTTGCGATGTACGAGGGCTACGCCGCGCAGCAGGGCTGGCGCGTGGAGGTGGTCCGCGCGGCCCAGAGCGACCTGGAGGGCTACCGCGAGGTGGTGGCGGAGGTGAGCGGTCGGGACGTCTACGCGCACCTGAAGTACGAGAGCGGGGTGCACCGGGTGCAGCGGGTACCCAAGACGGAGGCGCAGGGGCGCATCCACACCTCGGCGGCCACGGTGGCCGTCCTGCCCGAGGCGGAGGAGGTGGACGTGCAGATACACCCAGACGACCTGCGCATAGACACCTACCGCTCGCAAGGAGCCGGCGGGCAGCACGTAAACACCACGGACAGCGCGGTGCGCATCACGCACATCCCCACCGGGATCGTCGTGGAGATGCAAGAGGAGCGCAGTCAACACAAGAACCGCGCCAAGGCCATGAAGATGCTCCGCACGCGCATATACGACGCGCAGCGGCAGGCGGCGGCGGCGGAGCGCGCGGCGGACCGGAAGGCCCAGGTGGGCTCCGGCGACCGGTCCGAGCGCATCCGCACCTACAACTTCCCCCAGGGGCGCGTCACGGACCACCGCATTGGCCTGACCCTGTACAAGCTGGAGGCCGTGCTGGCCGGCGAGGCGCTGGGCGAGGTGGTGGAGGCCCTCCAGGCCGAGGACCAGGCCGCGCGCCTTATGTCGGCGGAGGTGTGACAGCCGCCCCAGCCCTTGCCGCGCCTTGCGGGGTGGTCTACGCTCTGCCCCCTGTTCACCAAAAAGGGAGGGCCGGGCGATGGAGGACTACGACAAGAAGGACGTAAAGGCGCGCATGGACAAGGCCGTGGAGGCCCTCGCGCGGGAGCTGGGGGGCCTCAGCACGGGCCGCGCGAATGTGCGCATCCTGGACCCGGTGCAGGTCCACGCCTACGGCGCCATCATGCCGCTGGCACAGGTGGGCACCGTCTCCGCGCCCGAGGCGCGCCTGCTCACCGTCCAGGTGTGGGACGCGGGCCTAGTCAAGGCCGTGGAGAAGGCCATATCCGACGCGGGCCTGGGCCTGAACCCGCAGCCGGACGGGGCCCTCATCCGCATCCCTGTGCCGGACCTGAACGCGGAGCGCCGGGCGGAGCTGGTGAAGGTCGCCGGCAAGTACGCCGAGGCCGCGCGCGTGGCCATCCGCGGCGTGCGGCGGGACGCCATGGAGGCCGTGAAGGCCGCGCAGAAGGCCAAGGCGATCTCTGAGGACGACCAAAAGCGCCTGGAGGGGGAGATACAGGACCTGACAGACGCCGCCGTGGCGGAGGTGGACAAGGCCCTGGCCGCGAAGGAAAAAGACATCACCACGGTCTAGGCCCGCATGGACGCGCCCAAAACGCCGCAGGAGTTCGTGGCGATCCTCAAGCGGGGGCAGAAGAGGTGGAACCAGTGGCGCAAGGACAACCCCGACATCGTGCCCAATTTTGAGGGTGTGGACTTTACCAACGCAGAGGAGTTTGCAGGGACGGAGATTTGGGGGAGGCCGCCCGAGTGGACTAGGGGTGTCCTAGACCCTGAAAAAGACACCATCCTCCTTGAAGGCTTTGACCTCAGGGGCTCAGGGCTCTGTGACGTCCACCTGGAGAGTGTGAACCTCTTGCACACTCATCTCGAGGGCGCAGACCTCATGTTTGCCCACCTGGAGGGCGCAGGCCTCATGGGTGCCCAACTGGAGGGCGCACAACTCATATGTGCCCACCTGGAGGGCGCAAGCCTTCGCGCAGCTAACCTGGAAGGTGCGCTCCTCATGAAGGCTCATCTGGATGGCGCCGACCTCTCTCACGCCGACCTATCAAACGCCGACCTATCAGGGGTGTCCATCGTGGGCGCAGACATGCGCGGGGCGAACTTGCAGGGCGCGAAGGTGATGGGCATCAGGTACATGCGCCGGTTCGGCGACCCCATTGTGGGCAAGGTGCCGTTTTATCTCCTGCCTGGCCTGTGGCTGTGGCTCTACCGCGTGGCGCGGCGCATGCCCAGGGCGCGACGGCCCGTGCGCCGGGGCCTGACCGCGCTGCGCCGCTGTTTCCGGTGCCGGGCCCTCAACCGTTTGGTGCACAGGGTGCGCATGAGGATAACGCAGCATAAGACCTATGGGCGCAGCGGCCTGCACGGCAAGTATCTGGGCATCAACGCGGCGGAGTGCTATGGCGATGCGGACTTCCGCCGCGACGCGATGGACCAGGACTACATAGACAAAAAGCGCGCGGCCTGGCGCACGCCGTGGTGGAACCCGAATCGCGCGCTGCTCCTGTGGCCCTGGGCGTTCCTGGACTACGGCCGGAGCCTGTGGCGCGTGGTGGCGCTGTCCGTGCTCCTCGTGGGGGTATTCGGTTTCCTCTACACCGCCTGGGCCCCGGTGGCGGGCGGGGTGTGCCCGACGGGGGCCATGGCCCGCCCAGGCGCGCATGTGGAGTACATAGAATCCCCCGGCGGGGCGAACGTGGGCGTGTGCAATTGGTTCACCCCGTACTACGCGGCGGCGGTGTCGTTCTCCACCCTGGGCTTCACGGACGTGATCCGGCCCACCTCCCTCGTGGGGCAGTGGGTCCTTATGCTCAATGTCCTGGCGGGGTACTTCGTCCTGGGCCTGCTCATGGCCATCCTGGCGCACACCGTGGCCCGCCGGTCGTGACGCGGCACTTGGCAGCGCCCGCCGGCGTGCCGTAGCCTGCGTCGGATGACCGCCCGCCCCGCACGCCCATGAAAAGCCGGGGGCTCGCCTGGGCCTGCGCTGCCCTGCTGTGCCTCGCGGCCCCTGCCCCGGCCCAGGACGCGGGGGAGGTGGCGGCCGCGCGGGCGGTTTTTGAGGGCACGCGGGGGCAGGCTGTGGCCCTGGCGGCGCGGGTGCAGGCCGCCGAGGCGGCGGTCTTGGACGCGGAGCGCCGCAGCGCGGACCTGGAGGCGCAGCGCGGGGGGCTACGAGCGCAGGTCAGGGCCGCGCGGGCCGAGATGGCGCCCCTTTTGGCGGCCCTGGCGCGCCTGGGGCGGGTGCCGGAGGGGGCCCTTTTGGCCGTGCCACCGGAGCGGGCGCTGGAGGCGGCGCGCGCGGGGCAGGCCCTGGCCGCCCTCACGCGGGAGGCGCGGGCGCAGGTCACGCACCTGCGCGCCCAGATGGAGGCGCTGGCCGCGCTGGAGGCGGCGGCGCAGGACGCGCGGGCGGAGGCGGAGGCGGACGCGCTGGCCCTCAGGGAGCAGGCCGAGGCTCTGAAGGCCGTGGAGGCGCAGCGGCGGGCGGCGCTGGAGAGCCTGGAGGCGGAGTACGCGGCGGCGGAGGCGGAGGCGGCACGTGCGGCGCGTGCGGCGCAGGACTTTGAGACCCTGCTGGGGCACCTCAGCCACGCCCCCGCCTCTGCGGGTGGAGGGGGGAGGCTGGCCCTGCCCGTTGCGGGCACCATCGTCGCCCCCTTCGGCGCGGCGGATGCGCTGGATGCCCCCGCGCAGGGCCTTACCCTCTCTGGACGTGCGGGCGGGGTGGTGACAGCCCCCGCGCAGGGCGTGGTCCGCTTCGCGGGACCCTTTGGCGCCTACGGGAACCTGCTCATCGTGGAGCACGCGCGCGGCCACCACTCCCTCCTTGCGGGGCTGGGGGAGATCACCGCCGTGCCGGGGCAGGCCGTGGCGGGTGGGGAGCCCGTGGGGACCCTGCCCCCAACCGGGCAGATGTACTTTGAGCTCCGCAAGGGGGCACGCCCCCTGGACCCGGCGGAGAAGGTGGGCAAGCCCCTGTAAATCACGTGCTGCACCGCAGCATACCTTCCCGCCCCGCGCGCCAAAAAATAGTTTATAATCAAAACAGTGGGCAGGGCCTCCCCGGCACGAAGCAGCCCAAAACTGCTACCGCCGTGCTACCGCCTAGATACCACTGTGCTACCGCCCAGATACCGCACCGCCACCGCTGTGCTACCGCCGGGCCGCCGCCCAGCCACCATTTTGCAGCCGCATCCTAATATATTAAGCAAAATCATAGGCCCGCAGCGTGGCCGATTGCGGCGCCGGCGGCCCGCGTGTTAGGCTCCGTCCCCCATGATGACCCTTCGCCGCACCGCCCTCCTCCTTGCCGTCATAGTGCTTGGCCTGGCCCCGCCCGCGCCGGCGGAGGACCCCACACCCCCCACGCCGCCAACACCCGAGCAACCAGCGGAGGAGAACGCGGCCACCTATCGCGCCCTGAACCTGTTCGGGGAGGTGTTTGAGCGCACCCGCGCGGCGTATGTGGACGAGGTGGAGGACAAGGCCCTGATAGAGCACGCCCTGAACGGGATGCTCTCTGAGCTGGACCCGCACTCAGGCTATATGAACGCGGAGGACTTTAAGGACCTCAGCACGCAGGCGACGGGGGAGTTCGGCGGCCTGGGCATCCAAGTGACCATGGACAACGGCCTGGTGCAGGTCGTGGCCCCGATTGATGAGACCCCGGCAGCGCGGGCGGGCATCCTGCCTGGGGATTACATCGTGGAGATAGACGGCAAGCCCGTGATGGGCATGAGTCTGGACGAGGCCGTGGACCTGATGCGCGGGGCCGTGGGCGCGCCGATTGAGATACGCGTCGCGCGGGAGGGAGCGGAGCCGAAGGTGCTCACCCTCACGCGGGAGACCATCCCCATCCACACTGTCCGCCACCGAATAGAAGAGGGCAACGTGGGCTATATCCGCATTTCCAGCTTTAACCAAAAGACCGCTGGGGAGGTGGCCGAGGCCCTGTCCGCGCTGAGCGAGGAGACCGGGGAAAGGCCCCTGATAGGCTATGTCCTGGACCTGCGGACCAACCCCGGCGGGGTCCTGGACGGGGCCATTGGGGCCGCGGATGTGTTCCTGGAGCGGGGAGAGATTGTCTCCACCCGTGGCCGGGACGAGGACCGGGCTACGCGGGAGAACGCCGGGCCAGGGGACCTGGCGGGCGGCCTGCCCATGGTGGTCTTGATCAACGCGGGCACGGCGAGCGCGGCGGAGATTGTGGCCGGGGCGCTGCAAGACCACGGGCGGGCCGTGGTGATGGGCACGACGTCCTTTGGCAAGGGGTCTGTCCAGACCCTCATGCCCCTGGGGCCGGGGCAAGGGGCCATGCGCCTGACCACCGCGCGGTACTACACCCCCTCGGGCCGGTCCATCCAGGCCACGGGGATAGAGCCAGACATCACGGTGGAGCCGGCGCGGATTGCGCCCCTGGAGAGCGACGGGTGGCGGGAGGCGGACCTTAAGGGCGCGCTGGCCAACCCGAACGGAGACGTGGCCAAGGAGGCGCCGGAGGCGAATGAGGTCAAGACCCCGGAGGAGGCCGCAGCAGAGGCCGCCAAGCAGGACTATCAGCTTATCCGCGCGGTGGACCTCCTGCGGGCCCTGGCCATCGCGCGGCCCGCGCCGGAGGCGGAGACGGAGGCAGCCCTATAGCGCCCCGGACACCATGGGGCCCAGGGGCCTGCCCGCGAGGAGGTGGACATGGAAGTGGCCGACCTCCTGCCCCGCTGCGGCCCCCGTATTGGCGATAAGGCGAAAGGCGTCCAGCCCCTGCTCCTGGGCAACCTTGGCCACCGCGCGCCAGAAGCCCTCAATCTCCGCCGCCGTGGCCCGCGCGGAAAAGTCCGCCACGTCCGTGTACGGCCCCTTTGGGATGACCAAGATGTGCGCCGGAGCCCGGGGCGCGATGTCCGGGAAGGCCAGGGCGTACCCGTCCTCATACACGCGCGTGCAGGGCACCTCCCCCCGCAAGATCCGCGCAAAAACATTGGCGCTATCATAGGTTTTGTCCATGGCGACGCTTTCCTTTTCGGTCTGTGCAGCTTAAGCTTTTACCCCTCGGGCCCACAACAGGACAAGACGGCCATGCAGATCACCCTTCTGAAAGCCAAAATCCACCGCGCCACCGTCACGCAGTGCGACCTACACTACGAGGGCTCTATCACCGTGGACGCGGACCTGATGGCCCGCGCGGGCCTCTTCCCGCATGAGCAGGTGGACGTTTTGAACATCAACACGGGGGCGCGGTTCACGACCTATGTGATTGCGGGCGCCGCAGGCAGCGGGATCATCGGCATCAACGGGGCCGCCGCGCGCCTGGCCCAAAAGGGGGACCTTGTCATCATCTGCGCCTATTGCGCCCTGCCGGCAGAGGCCGCGCCGGCGCACGCGCCCACCATCGTGCTGATGGGACATGGCAACGCGCCCATAAGCGTCACAAGCGGGGCAGACGGACGGTGAACACGGCCCCTGGCCCGTCCGCGCGGTTCGCCCCCGTGACACTCCCGCCGTGGACGCGGACAATCTCCCGCACAATGGCAAGGCCCAGCCCAGAGTGCACGCCGTCCTCCGCCCGGCGGTCAGAGTAAAAGCGGTCAAAGATCGCCTCCTCCCGCCCGGGGGGCAGGCCAGGGCCCCGGTCGGCCACCCGGACCACAACCTCGTGTCCCTCAACACCAAGCGTCACCTGCACAGACTCGGAAAAGGAGTGCGCATTGGCCACAAGGTTTTCAAACGCCCGGGCCAGGGGGCCCTCCTGCCCAGACACCACAAACGGCCCAGGCGTCAGGGCCTGCGCGCCGGGCAGAAGGCCCTTGATGTCAACGGGCACAAACGCCGCTTCCGCCAGCGCGGCCTCCAGGCGGCAGGCGCGGGCGATGTCCGTCACGCGCCGGTCCATCCGGGCCACGTCCGCACGTACGATGCCCAAAAGTGTCTCCCGCTGCGCCGGTGCCGCACCGTCCAGCATCTCCAGGGCCGCCCGCGCGGACGCCAAGGGGTTCTTCAGCTCATGCGCTACGTCCGCCGCAAACCGGGCGTTCGCGTCCACGCGCGCAGCCAAGCCCCCCGCCATGGCCCGCAGCGCCGAGGACAGATCCCCAATCTCGTCCCGCCGCGCGGCCAGGTCCGGGATGCTCCCAGCCTCCCGCCTGCCTGCGGCCACGGCCTCCGCAGCGCGCGCAAGGTGCCGCAGGGGTCGGGCAATCGCGCCCGCCAGGCCAATGGACAGAGCCACGGCAACCAGAAGCGTGACCCCAAAGGCCTGGGCGAGGCGGGCCCAGAATTGCCCCAGCGCGACCTCTATCTCGGCCCCGCCGGCCGTGATCACCACCGCCCCCCCCACGCGGGGCAAAGGCGCGGCCACGGCCAGGTATATCTTTTCTTCTGCGTCCTTGGGCGCCGCGTAAGCCGTCAGCACAGTTTGCCCGCTCAGCGCCTCGCGCAGGCCGGGCGAGCCCCCCTCGGGCCAGGGGGGGAGCACCGGGCCGGGCCGGGGCAGCCACGCGATCAGGGCCGCGAGAGTCGCCTTGGCCACCTCTCCCGCGTTGCGCGCATGTGGGGCAGCAGTCCGGGGTGCGGCGGGCCAGGCGCGGGCCACCTGTTGGCCGTTTTGGTCAAATATCTCTATGCGCGCGTTTATGATGCGCGCCAGGCGGGGGGCCAAGTCTGGGTCGCGGTCCAGGGATTCTGCGGATAAGAGGGCCAGGTGGCTGAACGCCTCCAGACGCCCGGACACGATAACGTCTTGGTAGGGGGCCAGGGCCAAGAGCCCCAGGGCCACCAGGGCCAGGGTCGCGGCGTTCAGGGCGATGATGCGCAGGGTCAGGCCCGAGATGCGCGGCCTTGGCCCGCCCCAGTACAGCTCGGTCAGGCGCAGCCAGCGCTCCCCGCTCATGCACCCTCCTTGTAGCGGTAGCCCAAGCCATAGAGGGTCTCTATGGCATCAAAGTCGGCCTGTGCGGCCTTCAGCTTGGCGCGGATGCGCTTGATGTGGGAGTCTATGGTGCGGTCGTCTATGTACGTTCCCGCGCCGTAGGCCGCGTCGATCATCTGCGCGCGGGTGCGCACATGGCCGGGACGGGCCGCAAGGGCACGCAAGAGCAGGTATTCTGTGACCGTCAGGGGCACGGCCTGGCCGCGCAGGGTGCACTGGTGCCGCGCGTCGTCCAGGGTCAGGGGTCCACGCGTGAGGCAGTCTCCGTCTGTGCCTTGGCTGGCGTGGCGGCGCAGGCAGGCCTGGATCCGCGCGATGAGCAAGCGCGGGGAGAAGGGCTTGGTCACATAGTCGTCCGCGCCCAGGCGCAGGCCCAAGATCTCGTCGCTCTCGTCGTCTTTTGAGGTCAGCATAAGGACTGGGAAGGTCCAGGTCTTGCGGATCTCCTGGAGCAGGGTCAGACCGTCCATGTGGGGCATTTTGATGTCCAAGACAGCCAGGTCCGGCGCGTGCACTGCAAAGCCCTCCAGCGCCGCAACGCCGTTCGTATAGCGCCGCGTGGCCATCTCCGCGCCCTCCAGCGCGATGGCCAGGGTGGTCAGGACGTTCCGATCGTCGTCCACCAGGGCGATGAGGGGGGCGGTCATGGTTGTGGGCACGAGCGTAGCACCTCCCCGGCCAGGTACAAAGAGCCGGTGATAAGCACGCGGGCGGGCGGGTCATGGTGTGTCACAATGTGTCGCAAAGCGTCGTCCCACGGGCGCATGCCCGGGAACGCATGGTGCGGGCCTGGCAGAGTCGCATACTGTATGCTGGTCGCGCAGGGGGCCAAGGGGGCCAGGAAGCCGGGGGCGTCCTTGTCAGCCTTCATGCCCACAATGAGGTGCAGCAGTGTGTCTTCGTGTGTCACCCAGGCGGCCAGGGCCTGCGCTGCGGCCAGGTTGTGCCCCCCGTCCAGCCAGACGGACCAGCCGCTTGGAACCCATTTAATATCAAGTTTTTGCAGCCGCGCTGGCCAGGTTGTTTGGGCTATTGCTGACCGTATCGTATCGGAATCTGTTTTGAGCGTGTCAGACAGGGTCAAAAGGGTCTGGCGCGCCGTGGCCGCGTTGTCCCTTTGGTGGTCGCCGGGCAAGGCGGGCACGTCTTGGGCCGTGTCCTGCCAATCCCGCCCATGCAGGTGCAGGGGCGCCTCCACCCGCGCCGCGGTCTCTATCAAGACCGGGTTGACAACGTTTGCCGCCTCTTGCCGCGCCACGACGCAGGGCACGCCAGGCTTCATGATCCCGGCTTTTTCCCTGGCTATGGCCTCCAGCGTGTCCCCCAGGTGCTCCGCATGGTCTAGCGCGATGGCGGTGATGACGCACGCCGCCGGGCGCGGGACCACATTTGTGCAGTCCAGGCGCCCGCCCATGCCTGTCTCTAGCAGCACGACGTCCGACGGCGTCTGCGCAAAGGCCAGGAACGCCAGGGCCGTTGTGGCCTCAAAAAAGGTCAACGCCGCGCCCGCGTTCGCCGCCATGACCCGGTCAAAAAGGGTCAATATCGTGTCATCATGTATCGTTTTGTTTTTTAATACGATACGTTCGTTAAAGCGCACGAGGTGTGGGGAGGTGTAGGCGTGCACCGCATATCCATGGGCTTCCAGGGCTGCGCGCAGAAACGCCAAGGTGGACCCCTTTCCATTCGTTCCTGCTATGTGCACAACAGGGGGGAGGTGCAGGTGTGGGTCACCCAGGGCCCGCAACAGGCGCAGGTACGGCGGGCGAAAGCCCAGGTCCACGGCTCGGTTCCGGGCCAGGCCATACAGATGCGCAAGGCGCGTGGCCACAGCGGGGTTGGGGTGCAGGGTGTCCGCAGGGGTGCTCACGCCGCCTCAGCATCAGGCATCACAAGGCCAAGAACGCGGCCCAGCATCGCCGCCATCTCCTTGCGCGGCACGACCATGTCCACCATGCCGTTTTCGCGCAGATACTCCGCCGTTTGGAACCCCGGGGGCAGCGTTTCCCGGATGGTCTCGGCGATCACCCTCTGCCCCGCAAAGCCAATCATGGCCCCCGGCTCCGCGATGTGTATGTCCCCCAGCATGGCGAAGGACGCTGTGACGCCCCCCGTCGTGGGGTCGGTCAACAGCACAATATAGGGCAGGCCCGCCGCACGGACCTCCTCCACGGCCAGAACCGTCCGGGGCATCTGCATCAGGGACAGGGCCCCCTCTTGCATGCGCGCCCCGCCAGAGCAGGGGATGGCCAGCAGCGCCGCGCGCCGGGCCACAGCCTCCCGCGCTGCCTTCAAGAACCCCTGGCCCACGGCCACGCCCATGGACCCGCCCATGAAGCTGAAGTGAAACGCCGCCGCGACGACTCCGCGCCCCCCGATGGTCCCGTGGGCGATGGTGATGGCGTCTCGCAGGCCCGTTGCGGCCCGCGCCTCGCGCAGGCGCTCCGTGTACCGCCGCCGGTCCCGGAAGCGCAAAGGGTCATCCGGCACGCTGGGCGGCGCGATGGTCTTGTAGCACCGCCCGTCAAAGAGCAGGGCCAGCCGGTCCTTAACCGGCATGCGCAGGTGGTGGCCGCAGTGCGTGCAAACGTTGTGGCTGGTCTTCAAGTCCGGCGCGAAGAGCATCCCCTCGCACGCCGGGCACTTGCTCCACAGGTCCCCCGGCACATCTTTCGGCGCGACGAAGGAGCGTATCCGTGGGCGGATAAAGTCTGTGAGCCAGTTCATAGCCATGTATGTTAGCAGCGCCCGGACCCCCCTGGCCAGGGGCTTAGCGCATGGTGTATAGGGGCCCCATGTCGGCCTCAAAACTTGCCCGCCCTGCGTTGGACTATAAAGACAGCTTCCTGGCCGCGCTGGCTGAGTTCCGGGCGGAGAGCCTGTATGACTTTGTGGACGTCGCGGAGACGTCTAAGGATTTCAAGGGCTTTGTGGACCGCCTGAACGCCGGGGCGCGCCTTTTGCACCATCCTGCGCCAGACTGGCTGGAGCCCGTGCCAGAGACGCTGTTGTGGCTTGTGAAAGACGAGGACTTTATCGGCACCCTGCACATCCGCCACCGCCTCAACTGGCACCTAGAGCGCTGGGGGGGGCATATGAACTTTGCCATCCGCCCCTCTTGGCGCGGCAAGGGCTTTGGCAAAAAGCTCTTGCGCAAGGCCCTGCCCGCTGCGGCGGCCCTGGGTGTGGAGCGCGCGCTGCTGACCGTCCGGCCTGGCAACGCGGCGGGCATACATGTTATAGAGGACTGCGGCGGGGTGTTTGCAGACGAAACCGACGCCACGGAGCGCTTCCCCGCCCGGCGGCGATACTGGATTGAGTGTGTGCGATGAGGGTGGGGCCAAACCCTGATCGCCGGGGCTTGCTGCGATGAAGAGGCTGGCCATGGAGATTGCGCTTCTGGGGGCGGCGGTATACCTTGGCCTGGTGGGTCTTTTGTACTTGGGGCAGCGCTCCCTTTTGTATTTCCCCAGCACGGAGCGCCCAGACATGGCGGCCGCCCTGCCCGGGCGGTGGATCAGCGTCACCACAAGCGACGGCCTGAGGCTCCACGGGTGGTGGATCCCCCCTGCGGATGACAGCAGGCCCGTTGTGCTGCTGTTTCACGGCAACGCGATCCACATCGGCCCGCGCGCCGCAAAAGTCCCCGCGTATCTGGAGGCCGGGTGGGGGGTCCTCCTGGCCGAGTACCGGGGCTATGGCGGCAACCCCGGCCTGCCCTATGAAGAGGGCCTGTACCGCGACGGGCGGGCCTATATGGCCTTTGTGATTCAAGAGGTTAACAGAGATACGGGCCGTATCGTTCTGTATGGGGAGAGCCTGGGCAGCGGCGTTGCCACGCAGATGGCCCTAGAGCACCCAGGGGTGCGTGCCCTCATCCTGGACGCGCCCTTTGACAGCGCCCTGGCTGTGGCGCGGTGGCGCTTTCCGCTTGTGCCCTTCCTGGAACTCATGTTCCACGACCACTACCGCAACGACCTGAAGATTGCGCAGGTGGACGCGCCCGTGTTCATCGGCGTGGGCGGCAAGGACACCATCATCCCCCCCCGCTTTGGCCGCGCGCTCTATGCCGCTGCCGTGGAACCCAAGGCCCTGGGCGCTTACGCTGAGGCGGGGCACCTGGACTTACAAGACCACGGCTTTGCACAAGACACTGTGGCGTTTGTGGACGGGAGATTCCATCCTTGATACCTGAAAAGACAGATTTCTTGCACTTCGTGGGCATCGGCGGCATCGGCATGAGCGGCATTGCCCTGATGCTGCGCGCACTGGGCTGGCGCGTGCAGGGCTCTGACCTTGCCCCCGCGCCCCACCTTCTGGCCGAGGCCGGCATACGCACCTTTGTGGGTCATGCGGCGGAGCAGATCCGAGACTCGGCGCACGCCCCGCCCGCCGCTGTGGTCGTGTCCTCGGCCATAAAGCCCAACAACCCAGAGCTGCGCGCCGCCCGCGCGGCCCGCGTGCCCGTGGTGCGCCGGGCAGACATGCTGGCCGAACTCATGCGCCACAAAAAAACCGTTGTCGTGGGCGGCACCCACGGCAAGACCACCACCACGGCCCTGACCGCGCACCTGCTGGCCGCCGGCGGCCTGGACCCAACGGTCGTGAACGGGGGCATCGTGAACGCGTATGGCACCAACGCGCGCCTGGGCGCGGGGGAGTGGATGGTAGTGGAGAGCGACGAAAGTGATGGGAGCTTCACCCGTCTGCCCGCGCGCGTGGCGGTGGTGACAAACATGGACCCGGAGCATTTGGAGTACTATGGGGGTGATTTTGCCCGCCTGCGGGCGGCGTTCCGGGCCTTTGTGGAGGCTGTGCCCTTTTACGGATACGCCGTGTTGTGCGCGGACCACCCGCAGGTCCGCGCCCTGGCAGCAGAGGTTACGGACCGGCGCGTATTCACTTATGCTCTTGATTCTCGAGCCGAAACAGTGGGGCAGAACGTCCGCTTGGGCGCAGATGCAAGTGTGTTTGACGTGCAGTTTCAAAACGGAACGGTGTGGCGCGATATGCGTCTGTCCATGCCCGGGCGGCACAACGTGCAAAACGCCCTGGCCGCCGTGGTCGTAGCGCATCAGGAAGGTGTCAGCGAAAAAGCGATACGAGACGGGCTGTTCAGTTTTTCAGGGGTGAAGCGGCGTTTTACGATAACGGGCGAGCACCGGGGAGTCCGGGTCGTGGATGACTACGCCCACCACCCCGTGGAGATCGCGGCGACACTGGCCACCGCGCGCATGGCGGTGGGCCAGAGCGGGCCAGGGGCACAGCGTGGGCGTGTCGTTGCCGTGGTGCAGCCGCACCGCTACACCCGCCTTAGAGACAACTTCCCGGCCTTCTGCGCCTGCTTTGGGCAGGCCGACGCCGTTTTGGTCGCCCCGGTCTACGCGGCCAGCGAGGCACCCATAGACGGCATGGACCGAGAGGCCCTGGTCGCCGGGATCAAGGCCACGGGCCACCCGAATGTCCGCGCCGTGGAGGGCGGAGCCCGGGCCCTGGCCCCCGTCATTGCCGAGGCCGCCGACCCTGGGGATATGGTCGTCGTCATGGGCGCGGGTGACTGCACCGCCTGGGCCGCCGCGTTGCCGGAGGCGTTGGCGCGTGTGGCGCACTAAGGCCCCCCTGGGCGCTGCGTCGTGGTTCCGCTGCGGCGGGACGGCACAGAGGCTGTTCCTGCCCCCGGATGACGCGGCGCTGGAGGCGTTTTTGACCCAAAACGCGGCACCCGTGACCATCCTGGGTGCCATGGCGAACACCATCATCCGCGACGGCGGCGTGCCGGGCGTCACCATCCGCCTGGGCCCCGGCTTTGCGGATGTGACACATATTGACACGTGTCAGATACGTGCAGGCGCGGGCGCCTTGAATGGGACCATCGCGGCGGCGGCGGCCAAGGCCGGCATCGGCGGTCTGGCCTTCCTCTCGGGCATCCCGGGCACCATAGGCGGGGCTCTCGCCATGAACGCGGGGGCCTATGGCGGCGAGATGGCCGACGTCGTGCAGGCGGTCTATGCCCTTGACACGCAGGGCCGCGCCGTCACCCTCACGCCCGCAGACATGCGGTTTGCCTACCGCGCCTCCGCCCCGCCACCCGGCCTGATCTTCACCGGGGCCCTGTTGCGTGGCCAGGCGCGCCCACCCGCAGCCATCTGGGCCGAGATGGAGTCCATAAAGCGCAAGCGCCTGGAAACACAGCCCATACGAGAGCGCACGGGGGGCTCTACCTTTGCCAACCCGTCCCCGGAAGACTGCGCACAAGCGGGCTTCCCGGAGGGCACGAAGGCCTGGCAGGTGGTGGCGCGCGTGGGGGGCCGGGGCCTGGCCATCGGCGGCGCAAAAATGTCCGAGCAGCACTGCAACTTCATGGTCAACACCGGCACCGCCACAGCCACGGACCTGGAGGCCCTGGGCGAGGAAATCCGCCGCCGGGCACTGGACGCCTTCGGCCTCACGCTCAGGTGGGAAATCGCGCGCGTGGGGGTGGCCAAAGGCCCCGCACTAAGGTCATCATAGCCCCCATGACCGCCATCACCATCCACGGGCCCCAGGACTTCGCGGGTATGCGCGCGGCGGGGCGCCTCGCGGCGGAAACCCTGGACATGATAACGCCCCATGTGCAGCCTGGCGTGACGACGGAGCAGCTGGACCGCCTGTGCCACGACTTTATCGTGCAGCACGGCGCGCGCCCCGCGCCTCTGCACTATCGCGGCTTCCCGAAGTCCATCTGCACTTCTGTGAACCACGTGGTGTGCCACGGCATCCCGGACCAAAAGCGCCTGCGGGGGGGGGACATTATCAACATAGACGTCACGGTGATCCTGGACGGCTGGCACGGGGACACCTCCCGCATGTTCTGTGTGGGCGACAAGGTCCCTGTCCTGGCCCGCCGCCTGGTGGACGCGACCTACCGCTGCATGATGGCCGGCATCGCCGCCGTCCGCCCTGGCGGGCGCGTGGGGGACATCGGCGCGGCGATACAAGAGGTCGCCGACGCGGAGCGCTTTTCTGTCGTGCGAGACTTTTGCGGCCACGGCCTGGGCCGGGTGTTCCACGCCCCGCCGCAGGTGGCGCACTACGCCGGGCCGGCGGGGGAGGAGATAAAGCCGGGCATGTTCTTTACGATTGAGCCCATGATCAACGCCGGAAAGTGGCCCACGAAGATCCTGGCCGACGGGTGGACCGCTGTCACGCGGGACCGGAGCCTGTCCGCGCAGTTTGAGCACTCCCTGGGCGTGACGGAGGACGGGTTGGAGATTTTCACCCTCTCCCCGAAGGGCTGGACAAAGCCGCCGTATACATAGCCACGGCCCAGCAGGGGCGCTACACGGGCAGGCGCAAGACGGCACACACCCCGCCGTGGGCTCGGCTGGCCTCCAGCCAGACCTTGCCCCCGTGGGCGTGGGCGACGTCACGGACAATGGCCAGGCCCAGGCCCACGCCCGCGCCCTCAGCAAGGCTCCGCCCCGGGGCCAGGCGCGTGAAGGGGGTAAAGGCCTCTTCCCTCTGGTCTTCGGGCACGCCGGGGCCGTCGTCCTCCACACGGACCTCCACGTGCCCCCCATCCCGCAGCACAGAGGCCCAGATGCGCCCTCCGTGCCGGGCCGCGTTGGCCAGGAGGTTGCTGATAGCCCGGCCCATGGCCACGGGCCGCACGCGGGCCGACACCTCCCCCTCAACCCGCACATCCACTGGCACGCCTGCCCGCGCGGCCAGGTCCCGGAGCAGGGTCCCCACGTCTGTCCGCACAAAGGCCTCCTCCCCCGCCCCACGGGCGAAGTCCAGATACGCCCCCAGCATCCGTTCCATCTCTGCCACGTCGGCCTTCAGGGCCATGGCGTCCGCGCTCTCTGGCAAAACGGCAAGGCCCAGCTTTAGGCGCGTCAAGACAGTGCCCAGATCGTGCGACACCCCGGCGAGCATCGCGGTGCGCTGTTCTACGTGCCGCCGGATGCGCCGCTGCATGTCAAAGAAGGCCGCTGTGGCCTGCCGGACCTCCGTCGCTCCGGAAGAGGTAAAGGGCGGGACGGGCTGCCCGCGGCCCAGGCGCTCTGCGGCCACGGCCAGGCGGCGGATGGGGCGGACCTGGCCCCGCATGAACAAGACCGCGACCAGGCCAAGGGTCAAGGCGCTCCCTGCGGCCCATATGAGAAAAATATAGGCGGACGGGGAAAAGACTCGGCGCGTGGGAGCGGTGACATACAAGACGCCCCCGGTGCGCAGCGCCACCCACACCTCCAGAGTCTTGGTCTTCAGGTCCACAGAGACCAAGGCCTTGCGGTCTGGCAGCGCGGCTTGGAGGGCGCTTTGGACCTTTTTGTGCACGGCGGCCTCCCAGAACCACCGGGGCGGGTCTGGCAGGGCACCCCCTATCGTGCCCTTCGTTCTCAGCGTGCAGGTGAAGTCAAAGTCCCGCCGGGCGCGGGCAAAAAGGTAGGCCGGGGTGGCCCCGTCCTCCACGGCGTCGGCGACCCAGGCAATCTCCCCCGAGACGCCCTCGGCCAGGCGGCCTGTCACCTCGTCCCAGTGGCGGTCCATGAACACGGCCATAGTGACCACTTGGATGAGGACGATGGGGGCCGTCAGAATGAGCAGGGAGCGGCCTAAGAGGCTCTGGGGCAAAAGGGCGGTCAGGCCCAGCGGTGCGCGGCGGGAGAAAAGCATGGGTGCAGACTACCACAAGAGTCAGGGGCGCAGCCTCACACCCCCGCCTCCTCCGCTTCCGGCGGCGGCTCCACCGGCGGCGGCGCAGCGGCGGCGATCCTTTCAAGCTGGGGCAGGACCTTTTGTATCTGCGTGTCCAGGGCGCGGCAGTGCCCCAGGGCAGACTCCAGAGCCTGGGACACCTCAGCCGCAGGGGTTGTGGGGGAGATGTCTATATACTCTGTTTCCACCTCCACCCCTGCGTACAAAGACCGCAGGGCGCGGGCAAGGTCCGGGCCCAAAAGGACCAAGCGCAAGCGGACTCGATCAAAAACCGTCCTTTGCAGCGCGGGGCGCTTGTGAATGACGTCCCCCGCGCGCCGCCCGTGCGAAACGCCCGACCCTTCCGACGCGCGGAGTCTTTCCAGTTGCTCCTCATAGATGATCAGGAACGCGTCTATCTTGGTCTTGTTAGCCCGCAACTCTGCCTCCAGCATCGCCGCGAGGATGCCGCGCTCCTGCCGCTCTACCTCTGCCTTGCGGACCAAGAGGCGGCTTGTCTCTCGCATCGCCGCATCCAAGCGCGTGAGGCGCCTGGACATCAGAACGTAGACCGGGACAAAGGCCAACAGGGCCAGAAGCACAGACAAGAGGTGCCCAGGAAGGTCGCTGGCCTCCCTTTGTGGGGGGCTGGTGGTGGTGGTCTGCCCCCAAAGCCCGGACTCCATCGTCTGCGCAGCCGCCTCGGCCCGCAGATAGGGGCCGGCCAAGTTCGTGCCGCGGACCACAGTCCGGTCCACAACAAGGTACCCGGCCTGGATCATGGCCAGAGCCAAATCTATGTTGTCCGCGTTTTTGCAGTATCCTGCGTTGTTTGGCTGCACATCGCACGAGACCCCGCCCCTGGCCAGAAGGGACCCCAAGGCGTCCTGACCCCGGCCGTACTCCTTCGCCCCGAGGCTAGGGGGAGGCTTGACCCCCCACAAGACCAGAACGGAGCCGTCCGACGTGCGGAGCGTCGCGGGGCCCAAGGCCGCAGCCCCGTTCGCCGCCCAGGCAGGAAACAAAAAGCACGGCACCAAAAGGGCCGCACAAGCGAGCGCCAGTAGGATGGGGGTTTTCGTTGTCATATAATTTCTTTATACCACGGAAAAGGCAAATAAATGTTTAACACGGCCAGGCAGTGTGGGGTAGACTACAACCCTCCGCGCGGCAAAATCGCGTCAGATTTGTGGATAGTTCTCACATGCGCCTCTCCCTTAAAGCCCTGTGCGACAAGCTGGCCGTCGGGCGGACCCTCCATCCGTACGAGACCCAACCCTGGGCGCACTACGACGCGGAGCGGGGCCTGACCTGCAGCGCGGAGGTCCGCGGCGGGCCGGGGCTGGAGGATGTGGAGGCAGAGATACAGCTGGTGCGGGATGAAGACGCGCCGCCCGAGCCGCCACCCATACGCCGCTCCCAGCGCGGCGATGATGATGATGACGACGGTGGAGATGGCGGCCAGGGCGGTGGTGGCGTTCCCCCCACACCGCCAGGCGTGCCGGAGCAGGTGTATATACTGCGCGCCGCGCCGTCGCCCGCCGACGGGGAGTGGGAGGTAAAAAGGCTTTTTGTGAGGGCCAAGGACTACACAAACGCGTTCGGAGAATGGGACGAAAAGGGCTGCGCCTTCTTCCGCGCGTGCGTGCAGGCCCTTTTGAAGGAGGAGATCCCGGATTTTGACCGCCTGATAGAAGAGGAGCTCCAGGACGACGACTTCTTCGGTGGGGGCCGCCGGGGCCGCGTGGGGCGCAAGGCGCCCAAAGCCCAGGCTGCCCAGCTGATGGGCATGAAGAAGGGGATGTAGCCGTGATCACGACCCTCATCATCGCGCGGCACGGCAACACCTTTGCGCCCGGCGCGGAGCCCCGGCGCGTGGGGGGACGCACAGACCTGCCCCTGGTTGCAAAAGGCCGGGCGCAGGCGCAGGCGCTGGGCCGGACCCTGGGCGCGCTCACGCTCCCGCCGTTGCCGCAGGGCATGACTCTGCGCCGCTTGGGGCCGCAGGAGTGGGCGGTGTACCGCGACTTGCGCCTGGCGTCCCTGGTCGCGCACCCGGAGTATTTCTCCGAGAGCCACGCGGACAGCGCGGCCTTCCCGCCGCAGGAGTGGCAAAAACGCTTGCACGAGAACGCCATTTTCGCCCTGTTCGACGGCACGCGACCTGTGGGCCTAACCGCCGTGAAGGCCCACAAGAAGGACCCCAAAGGCCGGACGGCGTACTTCTATCACAGCTTCCTCGTGCCCGCGTACCGGGGCCGGGGCCTGGCGCGCCTCCTGTACGCCGCGCGCTTCGCCTGGGCACAGGCGCAGCCGGCCCTGACTCGCGTGGTGGTGGACCATGTGGAGAACAACGCCCGCTCCCGCCGGCTCATCCTGGCCCACGGGTTTCGCTATACCCACACGACAGAGGAAAAGGGCGCAAGGACCCTGCACTACGCCCTAGACCTGCGCGATGCGCCCATCGTGCTCACAAAGCCGATCCGCGTGCTGTGCTCCCCCCTCGCGCGGGCGCGAGAGACGGCAGCGGTGGCGGTGCGCGCGGCGGGGTGGCGGGTGCCGCTGCGCGTCCACCCCCTCCTGACCGAGATAGACCACGGCCCGGACGAGAACAGGCCTGAAAGCGCCGTCCTGGCCCGCATTGGGCGCGAAGCCCTCACCGCGTGGGAGGAGGACGCGCTACCGCCCCCCGGCTGGCGCGTGGACCCCGCAGACCTCCGCCGCCGGTGGCTGCGTCTGGCCAACGCACTTACCGGCACGACCCTTATCGTCACCTCAAACGGCATCGCCCGCTTCGCCCCCGCCGCCGGGGGCAAACTTGCCACAGGGGCCTTTGGGATCATCACGCGGGACAGCAGGCAGTGGCGCTGCGCCGCGTGGAACCTCCGCCCCCCGCTGCGGGCTGTTGCGCCCCCTTTGGCCCTGCGGTAGGCTCACCCCATGGCCCTTTTGCACACGCCCCCGCTCGCCGCCCCCGTACAAGCACCGGACTTTTCCCTGTCGGACCCAGTGGGGCGGGTGTGGACCCTGGCGGATTGCCGGGGGGCGCAGGGCACGATCGTTATGTTCATCTGCAACCACTGCCCCTACGTGCAGCGTGTGGCGGATAGCCTGGCCGCAGACTGCGCGGCACTGGCCCCCCTGGGCGTGGGCACCGTGGCCATCATGCCCAACGACTTTGCGGCCTATCCAGAGGACGCTCCAGACAAGATGGCCGCCTTCGCAGAACAGCACGGCTTTGCCTTCCCCTACCTCGTGGACGCGGGGCAGGAGGTCGCCCGCGCATACGGGGCCGTGTGCACGCCGGACTTCTTCGGCCTGGACGCGGGGGGGCGTATCGTGTGGCGCGGGAATGCGGCGGAGCTGCGCTCCGCGATGGAGCACCTGGCCACCACGGGCACCGCACCAGAGCAACAGACCCCCTCCATGGGGTGCTCCATCAAGTGGAAGGCGTAAGCAAAGCATGCCCCGGCTTGCACAGGGGTGACGCCCCATTTATAGACTTGGGGCCATGTACGCCCTGACCCTCATCCCCGCCGGCACAAAGATAGACTTCATAGGGCAGAGGTGGGTGACGTACCTGGTCTCTGGTGTCATCACCGTCGCCTCCCTGGCCCTCCTGTTCATAAACGGTCTGGCCTTTGGCGTGGACTTCACGGGCGGGACAGTGGTGGAGCTGCGCTTTGCCCAGGCCCCAGACCTCCCGGCCCTGCGCGCAGCTCTGCCCGCAGGGGCTCAGGTCCAGGCCTTTGGCGGCCCGGAGGACCTCCTCATCCGCCTGCCAGCAGGGCAGGGCGTGGAGGCCCTGCGCGCGGTTGTGGACGGGGCGTCTCCCGGTGCGGAGTGGCGACGGACGGAGGTCGTGGGCCCGCAAGTCGGGGGGGAGCTCATCCGCAAGGGGGCCTATGCGGTGGTGTTCACGCTTTTGGGCATCCTGGCGTACATTTGGGTCCGGTTTGAGTGGCAGTTTGGGCTGGCGACCCTGGCCGCGACGGCGCACGACGTTGTGGCCATGCTGGGCCTGTTTGCCCTGACAGGGTGGGAGTTTTCCCTGGCCAGCGTGGCGGCGATTTTGCTGGTCGCGGGGTATTCGGTGAACGACACGGTGGTGGTGTTTGACCGGATTCGGGAGGAGATGCGGCGCTACCGGAAGATGCCCCTGCCAGAGCTGTCCAATATCGCGGTGAACCAGACTCTCTCGCGCACGATCATGACCTCGCTTACGACGATTCTGGCCCTCGCGGCCCTGTGGGCCTTCGGCGGCCCGGTGATTGCGGGGTTCGTAAACGCACTGCTCTTTGGCGTTGCCGTGGGGACGTACTCCTCTGTCTTTGTCGCCGCGCCGGTTTTGCTCCTTCTGCTGCCTGCGCGCGCGCAAGAGCAATAAGGGCCTACTACGGCCTGACCATCACGAAGCGGGCCGCGCCCTGCCTGGAGATCAGGAGGAGAACCGGCGCGCCGGGTGCCGCCTGCCGGGCGTCGGCGACCAGAGATGCGGCCTGGGCCGCCGTCGTGACGGGCGTGCGGGCGATCTCCACCACCACGTCGCCCTCGGCCAAGACTGTGGCCAGCAGGGGCCTGGCCGGGTCCAGCGCTGTCACAACCACACCCCCGAGACCCTCAGGCAGGCTATAGCGCGCGCGCAGGGTCGGCGTGATGTCCGCCACGGTGACGCCCAGGTCCGCCAGAACCGCCGACCCCCCCTCCGGCAGCCCGGCTGCGGTGGGCCTCTCGGCCAGAAGGCCGCTGGCCTCCGCCTTTTCCAGCTCCGCCAGCGTCACCTGCGCCGCGTACTGGGCCCCATCACGCCAGTACACGACAGTGGCCTCTGCCCCTATCTGCGCGCCCGCAACCATCCGGGGCAGGTCCCGCATCGCCCCCACGGCCTGCCCACCGAAGGACACAATGATGTCCCCCTGCTTTAGGCCCGCAGCCTCCGCAGGCCCGCCGGGCGTCACCTCCGCGACCAGGGCCCCGCGCGCGCTGTCCAGACCAAAGGACGCGGCCATGTCTGCATCCACGCTCTGCACCTTCACCCCTATCCAGCCCCGCCGGGTGTGGCCGTAGTCCAGAAGCTGCTGGACTACGGGCGCGGCGATCTCTGCCGGTGTGGCGAAGCCTATCCCTATAGACCCGCCCGAGGGGGAGAAGATGGCCGTGCTCACCCCCACGACCTGCCCGTCCATAGAGAGCACCGGGCCGCCGGAGTTGCCCCGGTTGATGGCCGCGTCTGTCTGGAGGAAGTCGTCATACGGCCCCACGCCCACGTCCCGCGCGCGCGCAGAGATGATGCCGGCTGTCACGCTCCCTCCCAGTCCGAAGGGGTTGCCAATGGCCAGGACCCAATCCCCCACGCGCATGGTGCGGCTGTCCCCGAAGGCCAGGGCCTGGAGCGCTTTGTCCTCAGAGGGGACCTTAAGAACCGCGATGTCGGTCTTGTCGTCCGCGCCCACGACCTGGGCCTCAACCGTCGTGTCGTCGTGAAACGTAACGCGGATCTCGTCCGCGTCGCGCACCACGTGGGCGTTGGTGACGACGTAGCCTTGCTCTGCGTCCACCACAAAGCCGGAGCCCAGGGACGTCGCCGGCCCCACCGGAGGGCTGATAAGCCCACGGGGGCCCATGAACTCCTCAAAAAACTCGTCAAAGGGCGTCCCGTGGGGGAAGCCGGGCACGCCGGGCCCCACCTCCACGGCCTGCGGCCCGCGTGTGGTGGAGATGTTCACCACGGCAGGCAGGGCGCTCTCCGCCAGGTCAGCAAACCCCTCATTCGGCGGCTGGGCCGGGGACGGACAGGCCAGGAGTGCAAAAAAGAGGGCAAGGGCAAGGCGGCGCATGAGGGCAAGCCTACCCCTGCGCCGGGCCGAGGGCAAGAGATGCAAGGAGGCCCCACAGCGTCCTGTTGCAAAAAAGCCACCGCAAGGCTACGCTCCTCTCATGCCGGGGTACATCCTCATCATAGACGACGAGCGGGGGATACGCGAAGCCGCCGCAGGCATACTGGAGGATGAGTACTACACAGCCCGGGGCGCGGCGGACGCGGCGGAAGCCAGAGAGGCCATGCAGGGCGCCACGCCGGACCTCGTCATCCTGGATGTCTGGCTGCAGGGGAGCGACCGGGACGGGCTGGAGATACTCGCGGACATAAAAACGGCGCACCCGGACCTGCCTGTGGTGATGGTGAGCGGGCACGGAACCATTGACACGGCCGTGACAGCCATCAAGCGGGGCGCGTATGACTTTATTGAAAAGCCCTTCGCGGCGGATCGCCTGCTCCTGGTGGTACGGCGGGCGCTGGAGGCGGCGGCCCTGAGGCGCGAGAACGCGGTCCTGCGGCGCGCCGCAGAGGGGCCCAGCGAAATCACGGGCCAGGCCCCCGCGACCCAGGCCCTGCGCGCCCTTGTCACGCGGGTGGCGCAGGCCGGGGCGCGCGTGCTCATCACCGGAGAGGCCGGGACGGGTAAGTCCGTCCTCGCCCGCCTGCTCCACGCCGGGGGGCCCCACCCAGACGGACCCTTTGTCACCTTGGGCTGCGCGGGGACGGACGCCCAGGCGCTATCTGGGGCCCTGGCAGAGGCAGCGGGGGGGACCCTCCTCCTGAACGCCGTGGGGGAGATGCCCGCCCCGGCGCAGGGGGCCCTGGTCCAGATGCTTCAAGATGGGGGCCAAGCCCGCGTGATGGCGACCACGACTCGGCCCCTTGAGGGGGAGGACGCCTTCCGGCAGGACCTGTACTATCGCCTGGCGGTGGTACCCGTGGCCGTGCCCCCCCTGCGCGCGCGGGTGGAGGACATCGCGCCCCTGGCCGCCGCCTTTGTGTCTGAGATCGCTGCGACCGAGGGCCTGCCCGCACGGCCCCTGACCCCTGCGGCGGTGGCTGCGCTGGAGGCCCACGCCTGGCCGGGGAATGTCCGCCAGCTCCGCAACGCGGTGGAGTGGGCCATGATTTTCCATGCGGCTTCTGCGGCAGGAGGTCTCAGGCCCCAGCACCTGCCCCCGGAAATCACCGGCCGGGTTCAGGCCGGGCCCTGCGCGCCTGCGGGAGACCTTATGGCCCTCCCGCTGCGCGAGGCTCGCGAGCGGTTTGAGCGGGATTACCTCACCGCGCAGATGGGCCGCTTCGGGGGCAGTATCACGCGCACCGCGCGCTTCATCGGCATGGAGCGCTCCGCCCTCCACCGCAAGGTCAAGGCCCTGGGCCTGGGGCCCGGCGCGGCGGATGAGGCCGAGAAGGCGGCATAAATCGCTCCCCCCGCCCTGGGCGCGCGGGGCCTTCACGTCCCCCCTCGGCCCGGAGTAGGCTGGCGGGCCATGCTCCCCATCCACGCGGTGACGCCCTTTACCCTTTTGGACTTCCCCGGTCTCCCGGCGGCCGTGGTGTGGTGCTCTGGGTGCAACATGCGCTGCGCGTACTGCCACAACCCAGACATCGTCCGGGGGAAGGCGGGGCAGAAAACGCCGCCAGAGGTCTTGGCCTTTCTGGCCACACGGCGGGGCCTTTTGGAGGGCGTGGTGCTCTCCGGGGGAGAGGCCACACTCTGGCCCGGCCTGCCGGGGTTCATCGCCCAGGTCCGCGCCCTGGGCTTCGCCGTGAAGCTGGACACAAACGGCACCCGGCCCGAGACGCTGCGTGGGCTCCTGCCCGCGCTGGACTACGTCGCCCTGGACTATAAGGCCCCCCCGGCGAAGTACCGGGCCACCACGGGTCACAAAGACTTCGCGGCTTTCCGCAGGTCTCTGGACATTCTGTGCGGCGCGAGCGTGCCCTTTGAGGTGCGCACAACGGTCCACCCTGCCCTGCTGGACGCGGGGGACATCGCCAGCATCGTCCAAGACCTGGAAGACGCGGGGTACTGCGGAACCTATTACCTGCAGGCCTTCCAACCAGGTCCCACCATGCGCCCCCTGCCCAGCGCCCCGCCCTTTGACCGCGCGGCGGTGCCGCCCGCGCGAGGCTTTGCCGTGGAGTGGCGCTAGCGTGGCCCGTCTGGAGCCCCTGGTGCGGGTCCGGCGGCACACCCTGGAGGTGCAGCAGCGGGCCCTGGCAGCCCTCCTGCGGGAGGAGGAGGCCCTGGAGGCCGCGCGGGCGCAGGTTCTGGCGGAGCGTGCGGCGGAGCGTGCGGCGGCCGTGGCAGATGTTGAGGCCCTTGTGGCCTTGGCGCGGTATGAGGCCGCGTGCACGGCGCGTCTGGAGGCCATCGCAGCGGACCTGGCGGCCCTGGCAAAGCGCATAGCCAAAGCGCGGGAGGCCGTGCGCGAGGCGTTTGCAGAGGCAAAGAAGGTGGAGATCGTGGCCACGCGGCGGGCAGACGCGGCGCGGACGGCGGCCCGCAAAGCGGAAGGGCAAGCCCTGGACGAGGCGGGCCTGGAGGCGTACCGGCGGCGGGAAGAGGGATGACCCTGGCCTGCTGCTGCGGATACAAAAGCGGCGCAGGATGCTTTGATTTCTAGGGGGCTATAACGTAGAACGGAGGCCATGACCGCTCTGGCCCCCTACATTACGGATGCGCCCCTGTCCGAGGCCGAGGCCGAGGCGGCCATAGGGGCGATCCTGGACGGCGGGGCGGGAGACGCGGACATCGCGGCGTTCTTGACGCACCTGGCCCAGCGGGGGGAGGCTGTGAGCGAGATTGTGGGCGCGGCGCGGGCCCTGCGCGCGCGGGCGCAGACGATACAGGCCCCGCCGGGGGCGGTGGACTGCTGCGGCACCGGCGGGGACGGGGCGCACACGCTGAACATCTCCACCGCCGTTGCCTTCATCCTGGCCGGGTGCGGCGTGCCCGTGGCCAAGCACGGGGGCCGCGCTGCGTCCTCAAAGTGCGGGGCGGCGGACGTTCTGGAGGCCCTGGGCGTTCGCCTGGACGTCCCGCGCGCGGTGCAGGAACGCGCGCTGCGCGGGGTGGGCTTTGCCTTCCTGTTCGCCCCGGCGCACCACGCGGCCATGGCCCGGGTGGCCCCCGTGCGGCGGGCGCTGGGCTTTCGCACCCTGTTCAATCTCATCGGCCCCCTGGCCAACCCCGCAGGCACCAAGCACCAGCTTTTGGGCGTGTTTGAGAGGGCATGGTGCATGCCCATGGCGCAGGCCCTGGCCGCGCTGGGCTCCCAGGCCGCCTGGGTGGTCCACGGGACGGACAACAGCGGGTCGCAGGGCCTGGACGAGGTGTCCGTATCCGGCCCCACGCACGTGGCCATGCTGGCCGGCGGGCGCGTGACGGAGGCACTGCTTACCCCTGCGGACTTTGGTCTGCCCGTGCACGCCCCGGCGGCTCTGGCCGGCGGGGACGCGCCTCACAACGCCGCAGCCTTGGCGGCCCTTCTGGAGGGTGCGGGCGGGGCCTACCGGGACTGCGCGCTGGCGGGGGCGGCGGCGGCGCTGGTCCTTTCCGGCCGTGCGGCGGACCTTGGGGCCGGGGTGGCCATGGCGCGAGAGGCCCTGGAGACCGGCGCGGCGAAGCGCGTGCTGGAGGCCTACCGCGCCCTTACGCAAGGGGGCGGCTAGTCCAGGCCTGACTGGGGTAAATCCCCTTCCGCAGCGTGGCCGGGGCTGCGGGTCTTGTTGTTCAAGCGACCGCGGAAAAATTGCACCATGGACGGGAGATACGCGCCCACTGCAAACCCAAGGGTACCGACAAGACTGGCGTCTGAACCCGTCATCCAGCTCGCTATGGTGCCCACGATACCGCCCCCCAACCCACTGGCGGCAGATCTGGCGAATTTGGCAAGCGGCCCCCTGTGAGTCGTATGCCCTTGTGTTTCTGTCCGAGGCTCGTCGCCAAAAGTCTGGATGCGCCGAGTTCCTGTCAGGTCCGGCTCCCGATTCACTGGGGGAAACGGCAGGGCCTCTGACGATGGGGGCAAATCCCCTTCTTGTGGCGCCAGGTCCACTCTCTGTCTGTGCTCTCTACGCAACTTAAGCGCACCACAGGTGCACGATGCGCGGGCCCTTTGTTCTGGCGGGAGGGATCTCAGGGCCTTTGCGTATTCAGCCGGTGGTGCATCCGCAGGTAGGCGCAGCGGGAGAGTCTTTGAGCCCTGGCCAGGCGTCACATCCCTTCGCATCGCCTGGGCGAAAGCCCTATCAAATCTCTGGAAGTCAAAGTCCCAATTCTTAAAAGCTCCGGCATTCTCAACAAGGTGCGGCAGGTTGTCCGGGTTGTAATCAAGGCCTTTCCACTGTTCCTTGGTCAGGAGCACCGCGTGCCCGCTCCGCGAGACCCGCCCCGCTGTGGCCCAGGCGAAATAGGTCCTGCAGATCACGTGCGTGTACGACACGCCGTCGATCTCCACGCCCTCGGGCAGGGGGAGGCTGGTAAACCCCACCTCGTCGCGGTGATCTCCGCCCTGCCATGCGTTGCACTGGTCGCGGCATCTTTCAAAATCTGGCTCGGCCTCTTGCGCCGATTGCATCCATTTTAGTAGCCAACTGTCCAGCCAGTTCTTTACGGCCGTCGCAGCAGGTGCGGACGGCACGAGCCGACTGTCATTTCCCTGCTGCAACTCACCGAATACATAATGTTGTGGGGGGGGGGTCAGTTGGGCGGCATTGTGCATGGGTGTTCTCCTAGTGCGGTTTTGAGGGGGCACTGGTACCAAAGTACCCGAAATAAAAGCATATGTCAACCTCTATGCAAGAAGGCGCATAGCGTCGGCCAGGATGTCCCGCGCGGCGAAGCGCGTGCTGGAGGCCTACTGCGTCCTTACAGCCCGCTGACCTCTTCCCCCTTGGGCCAGGCGAGACGCCAGGCTAGGCCCACGCGCTCCCGCGCGCCGGGGGCCGCCTCAAGCCGCCACGCGAGCAGGCCCGTGATGTCCGCATAGTCCTGCGCGTACCCCGCGCGGGTGCCCTCGGCCAGGACCTCAAGCCGGATTTTCTCGTTGCGCGGCGCTGGCACGGTCTCCTTCACCACCAGAGTCACGGGCTCAGCGTGGAGGTTGGTCACCTCCGTCACATACCGCCGCTCCAGGGTGTTCTCCCGCAGGATGATCCCCGCGTCCTTGCGCAGGTCGGCCAGGGTCTCCCGCTCCACGGCCACCTTGTCGTCCACGCCGAAGAACAAGACCTCCTCATCCCCCGGTTTTAGCAGGGCCAGGTGCCCCTCGCCGACATAGGCCCCGTCGCGGAACAGCTTCACCGCGCCGGGCAGGAGGGGCGCATCGCCCTTCAGGGTCGCGCGCGCGGCCAGGAACGCCTCTGCGGAGAGCTGGGGCTTCACATGCACCTCCAGCGCAGAGTCAAAGGCGGAGTCGCCGACCATGACCTTCACGGCCTTGCCGCCGGAGGGGACGGAGGCCGGGCCGGGGATGGCGTAGGCCGCGGCCACAAACTCCCCGCCCTCAATCGCCGCCTGGGCAAAATGCGCGGGCTCTGGGGCGGCATAGATTTCTTCCGGTGCGTCCGCCTTTTCTAGGCGCATCTTATCCTCCATCGCCATGCTGGGGCTGGAGGCCACCACATTGCTGCCAAAGCCGTCCATCTCGTATGCGCGCCGCGTCATGGGCACCGCCCGGAACAGGTCCACCCACCACGGCGTGAGGCTGGGCAGGGCCGCGCCCCGCTGCGGCTGCGCCGTGGACAGGGTCAGCGCCACGCCGTCCCAGTCCTCCCCCGTGCGCTGGCGCACCTCCCCGTACTGCGTGACGGCCAGGGCCCCGTCGTGGGTGGACAGGCGCGCGTCGTACAGCGGCCGCCAGGACGCCCCCGCCACCTGGTACGACAGGCGCAGGGTCAGCGGCGTGGGCCCGTCCGCCTCCACCGGCACCGCGACAGTGTACGTCCGCCGCTGCCCCGTGCGCAGCTGCGCCAGCTCCGCCCGCTTCTGCGCGATGTCCCGCTCCAGGCTCCGCACCCGGATCTCAGCGGCCAGGGTGGCCTTCAGAGCCTCTTCCGTATCCTGCTGTATGGCCGCCGCCGCGCCGGCCCACTGGTCCGGTGCGAGGCGCAGCTCCGCAATCTCCTCATCGCTGCGCAGGGCGGCCTGCTTGCCCAGAGACTGTATAAACGCCTGCCGCGCGGCCAGGGCCGCCTTCTCCGCCGCCACGCCCCGCACTTGGTCCTCCAGGGCCTCAATCGCGTCGGTCAGTGCCTGCTCTTTTGCGGAGGTCAGGTCCCGGGTGGTCACGACCTCATGCGTCAGGGCCCCCAAAGTCACCACGGCGCGGGGGCTCTCCCCCTCCACGCGCAAAGAATCAGGCATCAAGCCCTCCGGCAAGCCCGTGAACTGAACCACGCTGCCGCCGCGCGGGACGTCCTCCGTCATCACCCGCGTCACCTTGGCCCGGTCGGCAAAGACCGTCACGGCCTGTATGCTTCCGGCGTCGGCCAGCGCGGGGGGGGCGAGAAGGGTTATGAGGATAACGAGGACGAGGCGGTGCATGGTGGGTCTCCTTGTGCGGTGGTTCCGCGTTCCGTTATAAAGTCCATGAACACTCCAGGAAAGGACCCCCCGCCATGGACCGCGCCCGCACCATCGCCGCCCTTATCGCCAACGCCGTACTCCTGGCCGCGCTGCTCTATATGGCCGTCTTTGAGGTGTACGATACGGCTGGGCGGGCCATCTTCCTGGCCGCTGCCCTCGCCCCGGCCCTGGCCGTGGCGGCCCTGTGGAGTGGCCCCGACGCAGAGGAGCGGGCCCTTATGCGTCAGGCCCGAAAGGCCCGTCTGCGTGCCCTCATCGCCGAAGCCGGGAAGACGGGGCCGTCGTAAAAGACGCGGCCCGTACGCCGATGTGCAGGCGCCCTTGGCACGGCGCGCCCGCGCGGGCTAAATAGGCCCGTGACGCAGCCCGCGCCCCTTGCCGCAGACGACCCCTGGGCCGCCCTGGCCGCGCACCGGGCCGGGATGGCCCGCGCCTTTGACCTGCGCCGGGCCTTTGCCCAGGACCCGTGCCGCGCGGCGCGCTACGCCGTGGGCGCGGCGGGGCTGTACGTGGATTACTCCAAGAACCTGGTGGACGACGAGGCACTGGCCGCGCTGGCCGAGACCGCCCTGGCCGCCGGGGTGCCCGCCGCGCGGGAGTCTCTGTTCGCGGGTGGGGCAGTGAACGCCAGCGAGGGCCGCCCGGCCCTCCACACCGCCCTGCGGGAGGCCGCCCCGCGCCCCGAGGTCGCCCAGACCCTGGGCCAGATGGAGCGCATCGCCGGGGCCTGGCGGGGACAGGTCCGGGACGTGGTCCACATCGGCATCGGGGGCTCTATTCTGGGCCCCCGCCTGGCGTGCGAGGCCCTGCAGCACGCGGCCGAGAGCGGCCCCCGCATCCGCTTCGCCAGCGGCCCAGACCCGCGGGAGCTGGGCCAGGTCCTGGCCGAGTGCGACCCAAGGTCCACGGCGCTGATCTTGGTGTCCAAGTCCTTCACCACGCCAGAGACCCTGGCCGCCGCCGCCGCCGCCCGCGCCTGGGCCCCCGCCGCGCCCGTGGTCGCCGCCACGGGCAACGCCCCCGCCGCGCGCGCGCTTGGCATCCGAGACACCCTGGACATCCCCCCCTGGGTCGGGGGCCGGTACAGCCTGTGGGGCGCGGCGGGCCTGGCCCTGGCCGTGCAGAACGGCTTCGGTGCCTTCGCAGGCCTCCTGTCCGGCGCGCGCGCCATGGACGCCCACTTCCGCGATGCGCCCCTGGCCGCGAACGCACCAATGCTTCTGGCCCTCCTGTCCGTGTGGTACCGCAACGCCTGGGGCCGCCCTGCAGCTGCGGTCATCCCCTACGCCCACGGCCTGCGCCGCCTGGCCGAGTACGTCCAGCAGCTGGAGATGGAGTCGAACGGCAAGGGCGTGACCGCCCACGGCGCGCCGGTGGAGCGCCCGACGGCCCCCGTGGTCTTCGGCGGCCCCGGCACCGCTGCGCAGCACGCCATAGGCCAGCGGCTGCACCAGGGCCCGGGCTTTGTCCCTGTGGACTTCGTCGTGGACGCCTCCGGCGGGCCGGCCCTGGCGGCGAACGCCCTGGCACAGGCCCAGGCCCTGATGGAGGGTCTGGACGCACCAGGGGAGCCGCACCGCGCGTGCCCCGGCGGACGGCCGTCCACGACCATCGTCCTGCCCCGCCTGGACGCGCCGCACCTGGGCGCGCTCCTGGCCCTGTACGAGCACAAGGTGTTTGTGGAGAGCGTCGTGTGGGGCGTGAACGCCTTTGACCAGTGGGGGGTGGAGCTGGGCAAGCGCCTGGCCGGGCCGGTGGAGGCCGCGCTGGCCACGGGGGAGTGCGGGGGCCTGGACGCGTCCACCGCGGCGCTGGTAGAGGTGGTGCGCGATGCATGACATTAGGGCTATACGGGAGGATCCCGACCTTTACCGCGCAAATTTGCGCAGAAGAGAGGCTGGCAAAACAAAGAGTGCTCTGGCTCTCTTTGGGGAAATTTTTAACGCAGAAGAGTCTGACTCCATAGGAGATATTTTAAAAATAGATGAAAGACTGCGAGGCATAAAAGAGAGCCTTCAGCTTCTTCGGGCGCAACGCAATTCCAAGTCAAAAGAGGTAGGCATCATCAAGGCTGCCGGGGGTGACGCGGCGGGCCTGATGGACGAGGTCGCAGCATTGAAGGCGCGCATGGCGGACCTGGAGGGGCAGGAGCGCGAGGCGGGCGCAAAATTGCAGGCGCTTTTGGAGGGCCTGCCCAACCTCCTGGACCCCGACGTGCCAGACGGCGCGGATGAGGGGGATAATGTGGAGGTGGCCTCTTATATTCCCCCCCCTCGGAGAGGGGGGTCTGCCTCCGATATTCCCCCCCCTCGGAGAGGGGGGGGAATATCGGAGGCAGACCCCCC
>JAERIN010000040.1 GCA_016757515.1 Alphaproteobacteria bacterium | reverse complement strand
GGTCTTGGCAGACATGCCCCCGTGGCAGGGCGGGGGGGACATGATTGAAGTCGTGGACCTGGACGGCACGACCTTCAAGCCCCCCCCCGCGCGGTTTGAGGCCGGGACCCCCGCCATTGCGGAGGCGATTGGCCTGGCCACCGCGATGGACTATCTGGACGCGCTGGGGGCAGACGCCATCGCGCAGCATGAGCGCGATCTCCTGCTCTATGCTGCACAAAGACTGGGGCACGTTGAGGGCCTGACCCTCCACGGCACCGCGCCAGGCAAGGCCGGGATTGTGTCCTTTACCCTGGACGGCCTCCACCACGCGGACGTGGCCACCTTGTTGGCCCAGTGCGGCGTCGCAGTCCGCGCGGGGCACCACTGCTGCATGCCCCTGATGCGCCGCCTGGGCGTTCCGGGTACCATCCGCGCGTCCCTGGGCTTGTATTCCACGCGGGAGGATATAGACCAGTTGGTGCAGGGCCTCTACAAAGCAAAGGAGATGCTAACATGAAAAATATCGCCCCCGACATAGTCCGCCAACGCCTTCTGATAGAAGGTTTTTGGACCATAGACCTGGATGAGGCCGCGGTCCGCGCGTGCCTTCTCGGCCTGGCCGAGGCGCTGAACCTGCGCACGTATGGTGATCCCATCGTGTTCTCCCCCGCCTCCGGCATGGGCAAGGAGCAAAACGCGGGCTATGACGCCTTCGTGCCCCTGATAGACAGCGGCATTGCCGGCTATTTCTGGTCAAAACGGCGCTTTGCCTCTATTGTCCTATACACCTGCAAGGGGTTTGAGGAAGTACGCGCCGTGGATTTCGTGCGGAGATTTTTGGGATTGGAAGGTGAGGTCGTCTCGTTTGGCTTCTGACGTGACACAAGCAGCGGAGACAGAGGACGATGCGGACCTGACGCAGCCGCCGATGACGCAAGGCTGCCCCGGCCACCGCCTGTGGCCGCAGATTGAGGGCGCGCTGCGCACGGTCTATGATCCGGAGATCCCCGTGAACATCTACGAGCTGGGCCTGATTTACACCGTCACGGCTGCGGATCGGGCAGATGGTCAAACGGACCTGGAGGTGACCATGTCCCTGACCTCCCCCGGCTGCCCGGTGGCGCAGGAGATGCCCGGCTGGGTCCAAAGCGCCCTGCTGGCCGTGCCGGAAGTGGGGGACGTGGACGTGGCCCTGGTGTGGGACCCGCCGTGGAGCGCGGAGATGATGAGCCCCACGGCAAAGATGGAACTGAACCTATTCGGCGGGGGTATGTTCTAAAACGCGGCGCGCGGCAATTTTGCCCCCGGCGAGCTCCAGGATGACCCCGCCCCCGGTGGGGATTTCAGCGGCGTTGATGGTCTGGGGCGTCTCGGCCCCCAGGACGATGAGCAGCGCGCGCAGGGAGTTCCCGTGCGCGGCGATGAGCGTCACGCCGGGCAGAGTGGGCAGGACCTCTCCCGCCCAGGGGCGTACACGGCCCTCCACCACATCCTGCAGGGACTCGCCCTCCGGCGGGGCCACGTCGTAAGATCGGCGCCAGACCTGGACCTGCTCCGCCCCAAACGCCTTGCGCGCCGCGTCTTTGTCCATGCCCGTGAGGTCGCCATAATCCCGCTCCCGCAGGGCGTCAAACCGGCGTATGGCGGGGATAAGTGCCTCTTGCCCCATCTCCGTAAGGGCCAGGCACGCCGTGTCATGCGCCCGTTTTTGTGTGCTGGTGAGCACGGCCTGCGGCGCAAGGCCCATAGTTTTGAGCACCCTGCCCACGGCGCGCGCCTCGGCGACGCCCTGGTCCGAGAGCCCAGCGTCGTGAAAGCCCGTAAAGCGGTTTTGCAGGTTCCACCGGCTCTGACCGTGCCGCAGGAGGATGAGGGTCTTGGCGGTCATGGGGACAGACTACCCCGCCCAGGGGCGTTTGGGTAGCGGGCTCTGGCCGGTTTTCCTCTGGCCCTTTGCGCATGGGGCGCTATACTCCCGCACCATGCGCCTGCTTGCCCTGCTCCTTGTCCTCGTGGCGGCACCCGCCCTGGCCGACCGTGCGGGAGACATCGCCAAGGCGGAGGCCTGGGTGAATGCCATCACCACGGCCCGCGCGCGCTTCACGCAGACGGACAACGCCGGGAACCAGGCCACGGGGACCTTTTCTCTCTCTCGCCCTGGGAGGATGCGCTTTGAATACGACCAATCGGACGACTTCATCGTGGCCGACGGGGTCTTGGTGTATTTCTACGACTCCGTGGTTGGGCAGCAGTCCAACGCGCCCATAGGGGCCACCCTGGCGGACTTCCTGCTGCGCAAGCGCTTTTCCCTCACGGGAGACGGGGACCTGCGTGTGACGGACATCCGCCGCGCGGGGGGCTATCTCCAGATCAGCGTTGTTCAGGCCGAGGACCTAACCGCGGGGAGCCTGGCCCTGGCTTTCACGGAAGAGCCCTTTGCCTTGGCGAAATGGCGCGTGGTGGACGCGCAGGGAGCGGTGACCGAGGTGGAGCTGTTCCACCTGGAAAGGGGGGTGGACTTTCCCGGCGGGACGTTTGCGTACCGGGACCCGCCCGGGGCCACGCGGTATGAGTACAACGAGTAGGGCCAGCCCGCTGGACACCCTGATCGGGTCGCTGGCGCGCCTGCCCGGCCTGGGTCGGCGGAGCGCGCAGCGCATCGCCCTGCACCTGCTCTCCCGGCGGGAGGCCGTCTTGGAGCCCCTGCTGGAGGCCCTGGCCCACGCGGCCAGGGCCGTAAAGCCCTGCAGCGTGTGCGGGAACCTGGACGGCGCGGACCCCTGCGGCATCTGCACAGACGCAGGGCGTGAGCGGGGGCAGATCTGCGTGGTGGCCAGCCCGGCGGACCTGTGGGCCATGGAGGGCGCGGGGGCGTACCGGGGCCTGTACCACGTCACGGGGGGCGTGCTCTCCGCGCTGGAGGGCGTGGGGCCCGAAGCCCTGAACCTAGACGCGCTGGCCGCCCGCGCGGCGGGGGCGCAGGAGGTCATCCTTGCCCTGCCGGCCACTGTAGACGGGATGACCACCGCGCACGCCATCGCCGCCACGCTGGCAGAGACGGGCGCGCGCGTCACGCGCCTGGGCCAGGGTGTGCCCGTGGGGGGGGAGCTGGGACGCCTGGACCCCGGCACCATCGCCGCAGCCCTCCGCGCGCGGGGCGGGTGAGGATCTGACTCCCAACCCGCGCACCTGTTTGCTCGTATATGTTAACTTTTTTATGTATAGCGTGCTGTATGTCGCCCCACGGCAGATTCTCCTCTCTCTTCCACTTTTTGGGTCTCAAATTCTCTCGCCTCTGGCCACAGAGTCATGAACCCTAGAGACAGAAGGTATTGCCTAGAACTTCTGATATCATACGTGTGGCAGGGCCAGGGGAATCCGAATCAGGCTGCGAGGGACGGTGCATGGCAGAGAGAGGAAATCGACTTTCGTCGCTAAGACGGTCGATCTCGCAAACAACCGCGCTCTTGGCCCCCACCTGCACTGACTGCCCCCCGCGGGGCGTAGGCAGAGCCCGGGAAGGCGTGGTATAGTCCGCCTCCATGGATGCTGTGGTGGAGTTTTTTGCGTGGCTGTGGGCCTTTTGGCCCCTGCGCGTGGTGGTGTGGACCCTTGTGGTCACTATCGGGGTTCTCCTCGCCGTTGCGTACCTAACGTACGCGGAGCGCAAGGTCATGAGCGCCATGCAGCGCCGGCAGGGGCCCATGACCGTGGGGCCCTTTGGTCTGCTCCAGCCCGTGGCGGACGGGGTGAAGCTGTTCGCCAAGGAGATGGTCATCCCCGCGCAGGCGGACAAAACCCTCTTCCTCCTCGCCCCCATGGGCCTGTTCGTCCTGGCCCTCGCTGCCTGGGCCGCCATCCCGTTTGACAAGGGCTGGGTCCTGGCCAACCTGAACGTGGGCGTGCTCTACGTCCTGGCCATATCGTCCATGGCCGTCTACGGCGTGGTCATCGCGGGGTGGGCCTCCGGCTCCCGCTACGCCTTCCTGGGCGGCCTGCGCAGCGCGGCGCAGATGGTTTCGTATGAGGTCTCCATGGGCCTCATCATCGTGTGCGTGGTCCTGTGCACGGGCTCTTTGAACCTGACGGAGATTGTGGAGGCCCCGCGCCCCGCGTGGATGCAGCTTTTGCTTTTCCCCATGCTCGTGGTGTTCCTCATTTCCATTTTGGCCGAGACCAACCGCGCGCCCTTTGACCTGCCCGAGGGTGAGAGCGAGATCACGGGCGGCTTCATGGTGGAGTACGGCTCCATGGCCTTTGCCCTGTTCTTCCTGGCGGAGTACGCGAACATGATCCTCATGTCCGCCATGACCACAACGCTCTTTCTGGGGGGGTGGCTGCCCCCGTTTGGGATCGGGGCCCTGGCCGTGGTGCCGGGGATATTCTGGTTTGTCGCCAAGACTGCCGCGATTTTGTTCTTCTTCATCTGGGCGCGGGCGTCCCTCCCCCGCTTCCGGTACGACCAGCTCATGCGCCTGGGGTGGAAGGTGTTCTTGCCCTTCACCCTCGTCTGGGTCGTCGTTACCGCGGGGGCGGTGCTGGCCTTCGGCGGCGGGGTGTGAGATTATTGGCGCCCGGGCACAGCATAAGGGGGTTGGCACCATGAACTACACGTTTTTTGCCATAGGCCTGTACATCGCCCTGCGCGCGACGCAGGTTTTGTTGGAGCACGCGCCCGGCACCTGGCCGCGCAAGGTCATCGTGCTCCTAGCGGCCCTAACTCTCTACGCCGCAGTGGCGAGCCTCATCGTCTGGTTCAGCGGCGACAGTGTCTACTTCCTGGGCTTTGACCCAAAATAGGGACCCTTCTCACACAGCGCCTCCGCGCGCTATGCTCCCCCCCGTGGGAAAGACGCTCTACATTCGGTCCTGGGGCTGCCAGATGAACGCCTATGACGCGCGGCGCATGGCCGGGGTGCTGGCCCCCCTGGGGTACACCCAGGTTCCGGAGCCCGAGGGCGCAGACCTCATCATCCTCAACACCTGCCACATCCGGGAAAAGGCCGAGGACAAGGTGTTTTCTGAGCTGGGCCGCCTTAGGCCCCTCAAAGACAAGCGCCCCGGGACGCTGATCGCCGTGGGCGGCTGCGTCGCACAGGCCGAGGGCGCGCTCATCCAGGGCCGCGCGCCCTTTGTTGACATCGTGTTTGGCCCACAGACCTGGCACCGCCTACCAGAGATGGTGGCCAAGGCCCTGAAAGAGCGTGTGATAAACACAGATTTCCCCGCCGAGGTGAAGTTTGACTTTTTGCCCGAGGAACACGCCCCGCCGGGGCCCAGCGCGTTCCTGCCCGTGCAAGAGGGGTGCGACAGGTTTTGCACCTTTTGCGTCGTGCCTTACACGCGCGGGGCAGAATACACACGGCCCGCAGAGAGCATTATGGGCGAGGCCCGCCGCCTGGTGGATGCGGGGGCGCTGGAGATTGTGCTGCTGGGCCAGAATGTGAACGCCTATCCGGGTCTGGCGGGACTGATAGAAAAGCTTTCAGATATCAGAGGCCTGGAGCGTATACGCTACACGACCTCGCACCCCCTGTCCATGACGGCAGACCTTATCGCCGCGCACCGGGCGTGCCCCAAACTCATGCCCTTCCTGCACCTGCCCATACAATCCGGCTCGGACCGTATCTTAAAGAGCATGAACCGGAAGCACACGTCGGCGCGCTATCAGCGCATCGTGGAGAACCTCCGCGCAGCACGTCCCGACATCGCCCTGTCCTCTGATTTTATCGTTGGTTTTCCTGGGGAAACGGACGAGGATTTTAACGATACGATACGGCTTGTAAGCGAAATTACCTTCGCCAGCGCGTATTCTTTCGCGTACTCACCCCGGCCCGGCACGCCGGCAGCGGCTATGCCGGGGCAGGTTCCGCCCGGGGTGAAGGCCGCCCGCCTCGCGCAGCTCCAGGCCCTCCTGAATGACCAGCAAGAGCACTATAACCGCACTTTTATCGGGAAGGTCGTGCCCGTTCTGTTTGAGAAAAAGGGCAAGAAGCACGGGCAACTCCTGGGCCGCAGCCCACACGGGCAGGCCGTCCACGCCCTGGCCACAGATGGCCTCATCGGCACCATCGCTCCGGTGCGCATCACCCGTGCCCTGCCCAACTCCCTCGCAGCGGAGCCCGCTCCACCAAAAACCTGTTGACAGGCCCTGCGCCGGGCGTGTACACACCCCCTGCCTGTCCGAGACCGTCGGCGACATGAATAAGTCCGGCGCAGATGGGAGAGCCACAGCCCTATGGGGCGGCTTTGTCTCGGATTCGGCGGGCCCGTGGGCCCGCTTTGTGTTTGTTAGGGAGGGGTACGCCATGGGCGCCACACGCGCGGAGAAAGAGGCCGAAGTCGCGGAGATCCGGGCCCTCCTGGACGGGAGCGCTCTCGTCGTCGTCACGCACTGCCAGGGCCTGTCCGTGGCCAAGTCCACCGCACTGCGCGCTGCCGCCCGCGCTGCGGGGGGTCGCTTTAAGGTCACCAAGAACACCCTGGCGCGCCGTGCCGTGGCGGGCATGGACCGCGCGGGCCTGGAAAGCCTGTTCACGGGCCAGACGGGCGTTGTGTGCTCCGCAGACCCTGTGGCCGCCGCGCGGGTGGCGCACGACTTCGCCAAGGAAAACCCCGCCCTGGTTGTTCTCGGGGGGGCCCTGGGCACCCAGATTCTGGACGCCAAGGCCGTGGAGGCGCTGGCCAAGCTGCCGTCTATGGACGAACTCCGCGCCACCCTCTTGGGCGTTCTGGTCGCGCCCGCGACAAAGCTGGCCGGGACTCTGGCCGCTCCCGGGCGGGACCTGGCCTGCGTTCTGAAGGCCTACGTAGACAAGCAATCGTAATTTTTAACCAAAGGAGAACCACACCATGTCTGCTGCTGCAAAAATTGAAAAAATGGTTGAGGAGCTGTCTGGCTGGACAGTCCTGGACGTCGCCGAGCTGGTCAAGGCCCTGGAGGACAAGTGGGGCGTGACGGCCGCTGCCGCCGCCCCGGTGATGATGGCCGCTGGCCCCGCCGCCGCCGAGGAGGCCGAGGAGCAAAGCGAGTTTGATGTCGTCCTGGACGGCCTGGCGGACGACAGCAAAAAGATCGGCGTCATCAAGGAGGTCCGGGGCATCACCGGCCTGGGCCTGAAAGAGGCCAAGGAGCTGGTGGAAACCGCAGGCTCCAAAGTCAAAGAAGGCGTGGAGAAGGCCGAGGCCGAAGAGCTGAAGAAAAAGCTGGAGGCCGCCGGGGCGAAGGTTTCGTTGAAGTAAGCCTCTGTCAAGGATGCACGTTCGCGTTTTCCTGGAGGGGTTGCGTGAGTCGGTCGCTGGGCCTCAGCCCACCGTACAGAGAGGTGGCGGTCTTTGGGTCCTTCTCACGCGCCCTTTTTGGGGGAGTCCTCTTCCACCCAACCTCATCCCGGTTATCAAGGAGATTCGTTTTGTGGCGGGCCTGGGCCTGAAGGAGGCGAAGATCCTAGCCGAAAGAGGGGGCCAGGTTGGGGGGCCTATGGACGAGGAGCAAGCTAACCTTGTGAAATCCCGCCTGGAACTTCTAGGGGCGAAGGTGTCCCTACAATAAGATTGCCCCGGCTTGCGCCGGGACGGGAACTACGCTATAAGGACCACGCTATGAAAGTCTCAAACTCCCTCAAGACCCTGAAGTCCCGCGACCGGAACTGCCGCGTCATCCGCCGCCGCGGCCGGACCTACGTCATCAACAAGATGAAGCCCCGCTTCAAAGCCCGGCAGGGGTAGTGCCCGCCACGCCGGACGATCTGTTCGCCCGCCTGGACGCGCTGGGCGTTGCCTACACCCTCTATCCGCACCCGGCGGTCCACACCGTGGCGGAGAGCAGCGCCGTGACCGCGCACATCCCGGGCCTGCACTGCCGCAACCTGTTCCTGCGCGACAAAAGGGGCGCGCAGCTCCTCCTCACCGTGGGCAACGCCACGCGCGTGGACCTGAAGCGCCTCGCCGCGCACCTGGGCACGGGCCGCCTGTCCTTCGGCTCGCCCGAGCGCCTGATGGAGGCCCTGGGCACCACCCCCGGCTCCGTAAGCCCCTTCGCCGTGCTCCACGACGCCGCCCGCGCCGTCACGCCCCTTCTGGACGCCGCGATGCTGGGCGCTTACCGCGTGGCCGTCCACCCCCTTGTCAACACCGCCACCATCACCCTTGCGCCGCAAGACCTCGTGCGGTTTATAGAGGCGTGCCACAGCCCCCCGCGCGTGATCACCTTCCCCTTGTGACCTCCATCGCGGGCCCGGTTCTGGCACCCGAGGAGGGGGCCTTTCTGCGCGCGGCGCGGCCTCTGGGCGTCATACTGATGGGCCGCAACTGCGTGGACCGGGCGCAGCTCCGCGCGCTTACGGACTCCTTGCGCCCCCTCGTGCCCCATATCTTGGTGGACCAAGAGGGCGGGCGGGTGCAGCGCCTGAAACCGCCGCAGTGGCCGCAGTACCGCCCGGCGGCGGGGATGACCATTGAGGAGGCCGTGGCGCAGGCGGGGCGCATCGCGGCGGACCTCGTGGCGGCGGGGATAGACGTAAACTGCGCGCCCGTGCTGGACGTGCCAGAGCCCGGGGCGCACCAGGTTATCGGAGACCGGGCCTTCACGGGGGATGTGGCGGCGTACGCGCGGGCGGTGTGTGCGGCGTACCTGGCGGCGGGGGTGACGCCGGTGGCCAAGCATATCCCCGGCCACGGGCGGGCGCGGACCGATTCGCACCATGATTTGCCGGTGGTGGACGCATCCCGTGCGGAGCTGGAGGCAGACCTTGCCCCGTTTCGGGGCCTGCCGGAGGGCACCTGGGCCATGACCGCGCACGTGGTCTACACGGCGCTGGACCCTGCGCACCCTGCCAGCACCTCCCGCCCGGTTATCAGTGCGATACGCGCTGATATAGGTTTTGCGGGGGTTCTGCTCTCCGATGATGTAGAGATGGCTGCGCTTGCGCAGTATGGCGACGCCCCGGCGCGGGCGCGGGCGTGCCTGGACGCGGGGTGCGACGTGGCGCTGTACTGCGGCGGGGATGTGGCCGTGGCGCGGGTTATCGCGGCGGCGATTCACAGATGACAACGGCGCTGGCGATGTCCGTGTGGTCCGTCATGGACAGGTGGAGGCGGGCATGCGGGGGGAGCGCTTTGGCCGCGCCGCCGTGGAGGGCCAGGGCGGGGGTCCCGTCGGCCCCGCGCGTCACCTCTATATCTCGCAGGTGCACACCGTGGGCGATGCCCGTGCCCAGGGCCTTGGCTGCGGCCTCCTTCGCGGCCCAGCGGCGGGCGTAGGCGGCGGGGCGGTCAGGCCGGGCGTCGCAGTACGCGCGCTCTTGCTGCGTGAAGTGTTTTGCCGCAAACCGGGGATGCCGGGCCAGGACGCGCGCCACGCGCGCCACGCCGACCACATCGTGCCCCAGGCCAAGTATCACAGCGCTCAAACCCTACCCCCGCCCGCAGGAGGGGGGAAGGGGTTAGGTGCCAGGAGCGGCCGCGTTGCTTGGCGTTCCTTCAAACCCAAGTCCGGGTTGCTCGTAACCTGTTGTTGCCTTTTGGCAAAATCCGGCCATGTTTTCTGGATTAAACCCTATCGTCATGGAACACCCCCTTTTCTAACGTCAGTATTGCGTTTTCACGCGAGACGCCCGATCCGTCGTGTGTGCGGAATATGATTTTGGTTTTTGATTCCGCGTCGGTTGTCTCTGATACCACGTTAAACAAAAGGCGCTGCCCTGTCAAATTTCCAAGGGCAGTGGCCTCGTCCTTATGACCGTTCACGATGGCCATGAGGTTGATCATCTTTTTTTCTGTAATCATGGGGTCCTCGGTTTTGTCCAGAACCTTATAGCGCCCGACCGGTCCATACCCGCCCTCTGCGTCTAAGCGCAGGATGAGAAAAGTGCGCGCGTGGCCAGGGTCCTGGCGGCAGATAAACGGGCGTTTTTCGCTCTTGCGGCTAAAGGCCAGGTCCATGGGCGTGTGGCCCGCCTCATAGTTTTGACTGCGTGCGATTTCCATGACACTGGCCTCCTTTTTTAACCCCTTGTTAACGTGTATCACAAATGCGGTGCCCCAGTCAAACAAAACCGGCACTGCGGGCGCAGCAATATCCGTAAAATCAAGGCTTTATATCATAAGGCCCACACCTGCCCTGGGGCGCATATCCCTGTTTTTGCAGGCTTTCAGGCCCCGTGCTGCGGCGCGTCACAGCGCAACATACATAGCCCTGTACAAACATCGCCGCGCGCAAAGCCATCTGGGCATCTGGCGCGCGTTTGTGCTAACGTTGCCCCGATTCGCCATGTCCAGGTTTGTCATGCTCTTCCTGCTCCCCCTCCTCCCGGCTCTCGCCGCCCTGGGGCACGACGCATACATCTATACACAGGTTGAGGGGGAGTCTGACCCCTTCCGCTTCGTCGCCCTGGGATGGATTGTTGTCACCTATCTCCCTGAGGCCCACCAAGCCGCCCTCTCTTGGCTCCGGGCCGACGCCCCACTCTGGGCGCTGGAGGGGTATGCCACAGTCTTGGCGCAGCCGGCGGCCCTCGTCGGGCTGGCCCTGTCGGGGTTTTTCTGGGCCGTGGGCCTGCTCATATGGGCCGTGTCCACCTCCATGTCCGCCTTTGCGCGCCGCAGGTGGCGCGCTGCCGCCGCACACAAGCCCATGACGGTGGCCCAGATTCTGGGGCGGGAGGCGCAAGAGATAAAGTACAAGCACCACTGATGTTGCCGCCCAACCCCCTGGAGGATGGTGCGCGGTGGCGGGGCGCCCGCGTGGGCCTGTTCGGGGGATCGTTTGACCCACCGCACGCCGGGCACCGGCATGTGGCGCGCGCGGCGCGGGCGGCCCTGGCCCTGGACGCGGTGTGGTGGCTCGTGTCTCCCCAAAACCCTCTGAAGGACCGCAGGGCCTCCACCCTGGGCGCGCGGATGCAGCAGGTCCGTGCGGCCATCAGCGGCCAGACCCGGATGGTTGCCACAGACCTAGAGGCGTATTTCGGCACACGGACCACTGAGGGGGCGCTCCGCGCGATTTTGCCCCGCTTCCCCGGTGCGCAGTTTGTGTGGATAGGGGGGATGGACACCGCCGCGTCCCTGCACAGGTGGGACCGTTGGCAGGCCCTTCTGGCGCTCCTGCCCACGTTCTATCTCACCCGCCCCCCGGCGGGCTCCCTCGTCCGGCGGGCCCCGTTTCGGTGCCTTGGGGGCCAGCGGCACGTCTTCCTCCCAAACGGGCAGCCGCGCCCGCCCCTGGTGCCGGGCACGACCTACTGGGCGCTGACCACTCCCATGGTGGAGGCGTCGTCCACAGCCTTGCGCGCGGGCGCAGGCGTCCTATAATTCTCTTGCTATGAACCTGGACATGTTCACCGAAAAGGCCAAAGCCGCGCTCCAGGCGGCGCAGACCCTCGCGCTGCGCAGCGGGCATCAGGCGCTGGAGCCCGCGCACCTTTTGAAGGTCTTAACGGACGACGCCACAGTGCAGGCCCTTTTGCGCGGCGCGGCGGTGCGGCCAGAGGCTGTGCGGGCCGGGGCAGAGGCCTTGATCGCCAAGCTGCCCCGCGTGGAGGGGGGGCAGCAGCACGTGTCCACCGCGCTTGCCAAGATCCTGGACAGCGCGCAGCAGATCGCCCAGAAGGCCGGGGATGCGTTCGTGACCACAGAGCGGATGCTGCAGGCCATCCTCCTGGCCAAGACAGACCCGGCATCTGGGGCCCTTACACAGGCGGGCCTGACGGACGCCGCGCTGAATGAGACCATCAACGCCACGCGCAAGGGCCGCACAGCGGACACCGCCGGGGCAGAGGACGCCTTTGACGCCCTGGAGAAATACGCGCAGGACATCACCGCCCGCGCGGCGGAGGGGCAGATGGACCCCGTCATCGGGCGGGATGAGGAGATTAGGCGCACCATCCAGGTGCTCTCTCGCCGGACAAAGAACAACCCCGTGCTTATCGGGGAGCCGGGCGTGGGCAAGACCGCCATTGTGGAGGGCCTCGCGCAGCGCATCGTGGCGGGTGACGTACCCGAGAGCCTGAAGGGCAAGCGCCTTATGGCCCTGGACTTGGGCGCTCTGCTGGCCGGGGCCAAGTACCGGGGGGAGTTTGAGGAGCGCCTGAAGGCCGTCCTGGACGACATCCGCGCAAACGCCGGGAGCATTGTGCTGTTCCTGGACGAGTTGCACACCATCGTCGGCGCGGGCAAGGCCGAAGGGTCCATGGACGCGGGGAACATGCTCAAGCCCGCCCTCGCGCGGGGGGAGCTGCACATGGTCGGGGCCACAACCCTGGATGAGTACCGCAAGCACATTGAAAAGGACGCGGCCCTGGCGCGGCGGTTCCAGCCCGTGTTTGTGGGGGAGCCCACGGTGGCCGACACCATCTCTATCTTGCGGGGGTTGAAAGAAAAGTACGAGCTGCACCACGGCGTGCGCGTCACAGACGCCGCCATCGTGGCCGCTGCGACGCTCTCGGAGCGCTATATCGCGGACCGCTTCTTGCCCGACAAGGCCATTGACCTTGTGGACGAGGCCGCCGCGCGGCTACGCATGGCGGTGGACTCAAAGCCCGAGGCCCTGGACGCGCTGGACCGGCAGATCGTGCAGCTCAAGATAGAGCGCGAGGCGCTCAAGAAGGAAAAGGACCCAGCTTCGCAGGACAGGCTGGCAAAACTGGACACAGAGCTGGAGGCGCTGGAGTCCCAGTCGGCAGAGCTGACCACGCAGTGGCAGGCGGAGAAGCAAAAGCTGGGTGCCGCGCAAAGGTGGAAGGAAGAGGCCGACCGCGCCCGCACCGCGCTGGAGCAAGCCGAGCGTGCCGGGGACTGGGCCCGCGCGAGCGAGATCAAATACGGCGTTCTGCCTGACTTGGAGAAAAAGCTGGCAGAGTCAGAAGGCGCGCAGGGCGCGATGATAGCCGAGGAGGTGACGGAAGGGGACATCGCCGCGATTGTCTCCCGCTGGACGGGTATCCCCGTGGACAAAATGCTGGAGGGGGAGCGGGAGAAATTGCTGCACATGGAGGAGGCTCTGCAGGCCCGCGTGGTGGGGCAGGCCGAGGCCGTCAAGGCGGTCTCTCATGCCGTGCGCCGCGCCCGCGCCGGGCTCCAGGCTGCCGGGCGGCCCATCGGTTCTTTCCTGTTCCTGGGGCCCACGGGCGTGGGCAAGACGGAGCTGACCCGCGCTCTGGCGGGCTTCCTGTTTGACGACGACACCGCCATGGTCCGCTTGGACATGAGCGAGTACATGGAGCGCCACGCCGTGGCCCGCATGATCGGCGCACCGCCGGGCTATGTGGGGTATGAAGAGGGCGGGGCCCTGACCGAGGCTGTGCGGCGGCGGCCCTATCAGGTTGTTTTATTTGATGAAATTGAGAAGGCGCACCCGGATGTGTTCAACGTTTTGCTGCAGGTCCTGGACGACGGGCGCCTGACCGACGGCCAGGGGCGGACGGTGGATTTCACGAATACGGTGCTGATCCTGACCTCCAACCTTGGCGCGGAGCACCTGCTCTCCGCCGACGACGTGGAGGACGCGCGCGGCAAGGTGATGGAGGCCGTGCACGCCGCCTTCCGTCCCGAGTTTTTGAACCGCCTGGATGAGATCCTGCTCTTCCAGCGCCTGTCACGCGAGAATCTGACGGGCATTTTGGACATCCAGATCGGGCATTTGCAAAGGCTGTTGGAGCCGCGGCGCATCACGCTGGAGGTCACGCCCGAAGCCAAATCCGCCCTGATCGAGCGCGGCTATGACCCCGCCTTCGGCGCGCGGCCCCTGAAGCGCGTTATCCAGACCGAGGTCCAAAACCGCCTGGCAGAAATGATCCTGTCCGGGGGTATTCCCGACGGCGCGCAGGTTACCGTGACGCACGGGGCCGAGGGCTTTGCTTTCACCGCCGCGACGCCGCAGTGACCACGGTCAGGGCCCTATGTTGTTCTCCTGCCCCGGCAAGGCCCCGGGGCGGTATATGGTGATGCCCAGCGCCTCGTCCTGCACCAGGGTTCCTTGCCCAATTTCGCCCATCAGAAGAGCGTCCAGAGCCGCCCCCGCGTCCTGCGCCCGCGTGGTGGCGCGAGCCTTGTCCAGCCAGGGGCCCAGAACCGCCTGCGCGGAGGGGGGCAGGCCCTCCACCACGTCCACGGCCCCCGCCACGTCACCGGCGGCCAGGCGAGTCTCTGCCGCACCAATCGCCGCCTGCGTGGACGTGCCCGTGACAGGCACGCCGCCCTTTTTCACCTGAACAATACTGTGGAACCGTGCCGCCGCGCGCGCGCCCAGCGCCACGTCCTCGCCCTTCAAGGAGGCCTCCACGGCCTCCCCCGCCAGGCCCTGGAACTCTGCCAACAGGCCCTGTGGCGTAAGAACTCCGGCCTCTGCCTGCGGGGCGAGGCGCTCAATGGCCGCCGTGAGGGCCGGGTCTCCCTCACCCACGAGGCCCTGCAAAAGGGCCAGGTCATCCGCGAAGGGCTCTCCCCCCCTGGCGAGGGCACCCCGGACCTGCGTAAGGGCCAAGAGCAGTGCTGCGGCCTTCAGGTCTTTGTCCGGCACGCCCGCGAATGTGCGCGACAGCAGCGCAGAGTGCTGGCGGGCCCCGGCCAGGGCCGCGTCCACGGCCCGTCCGGGCTGGGCCAGGGCCCCTTGCAACTGCCCCACCGCCGCCGAGATCTGCGCCTGTCCCTGGGCGCTGCCGCTCATGGCCCCTATGCGGTGGGCAAGGGCGAGCATCGCTTCGGGCTCCCCCAGGGAGTCGATCTGCGCCTCCAGCGCGGCCAGACGCTCAGGCAGGGCCTGCGTCAGGGCCTGGGCAGCGGCGGCGGCCTCCTCCGCCTGGGCCTGAAGGGTGTCCATGCGGGCCTGCCAGTCCTCAGGCAGCATGGTCTGCAGGCCGGTGTTTTCGGCTCTTGTGGCCTCCAGTTCGGCCTCTATGGCCGCCAGGCGTGCCGCATCCTCCTGTGATTGTGGCCAAAAAACGATAAGGGCCGCCAAGCACAGAACGACCGCGCCCCCCACGGCCAGGGCCCAGCCCATCCGGCGGTTGTTCGCGGCCAGGGCCTCCAGCCGCTGGGCGAGGGCAGCCGGGTCCTCGGCCTCTGGCTCTGTGGTCTGTGTGGTGGTCTCGGTCATAAGATCAGGTCCAGCATGTCTTTCATCCGGGGCCGGGCCGGGGCCACGACGCGGGCCCAAAGGCCCGGAGAGGAGGAGTGTACCACGCGGGGCGAGAGGCACAAGGCCGTTATGCGCGCGAGGGCCGGCGTCAGGCCCGCCGCGCGGGCGAGGCGGACAAAGCGCCCCGCCGCCCGTGCGGAGAAGAACAGGGCATGGGAGATGTCCCCACCCCTGATGTGGCGGACGCCTTCCGGAGACAGGGCCGTGGCGGCCCTGGCCTCATACAGGATGAGGGGCGGGAGGCCCCCCAGCGGCGTGGCGGCGTGGCGACCCCTGGCGTGGAGCGTGCCGGGCGGGAGCCGGGGGGCAAGGGCCGCGCCAGTATCGGTGGTGTCCACGACGCGCCAGCCCGCAGCGCGGGCCGCTGCGGCGGTTTTGCCGCCTACCGCATAGGCCGGCAGGGTCGTGGCACAGGGGGCCGCCGCAGCCAGGAGGGGCGGGGCCCGCGCGCTGGAGAACGCAAGGGCCCTGGCCGCGTGCAGCGGCCCCAGGTCTGCCAGGGGCAGGGGGGCTATAGCCAGCATCGGCTCCGCGAAGCCCACAAGGCCCCGCGCCGCGAGGGCACGCACCAGGGCGGGGGTATCGGCCTCTGGGCGGGTGAGGAGGATCATGCTTGCCCCGCCGCCCCCGCCGCCGGTCACAC
>JAERIN010000039.1 GCA_016757515.1 Alphaproteobacteria bacterium | reverse complement strand
GGGGAGCGCTGGGGGCGGAGGGTGGTTCTGCCTCCCGGCTTTGATGAAGCCCTCTTGGGGCGCGACGCGAAGCGCCCTCTCGCGCAGTGGCAGGCCATGGGCGTGCGCCTTCCAGGCGGAGGGGGCCTGCCCCGCTCGGACATGCCGGGGGGCATTGTGGTGCCGGGAGACGGGCAGGCGTTCTTGGTCTATGCGAACTATGACGTCCTCATGGGCTGGAACCGTTCGCTCTACTTCGCCACCTCTGTGGGCCTTCTGGCCGACGCCATTGCCGCCGCAGCGCCATAAAAAAACCCCCGCCGCAGGGAGTCTGCGACGGGGGCGGGGTCTTAAATAAGCGGCTTGTGGGGCTAGGCGGCTTTTTTGGTGCTGCCCGAGGATTTTTCCTTGCCCGCTTTGTCAGCCAGGGATTTGATTTCCGACAGGCTTGCCGAAACGCGCTTGTTCAGAATGTCCGCGACCTCCGACTGTGCAGACTGGGCCATGTCCACAATCTCGCGGAGGTTGTTCACACTCCGCTCGTAGAGCTTTTGCGCCTGCGCCGCGCCGCTGGAGAGGCGCTGCTCGGGGGACGAATCACCGCTCATCGCGTCCTTGGCGGTCTTCGCTTGCTCTTGGGCAAACTCAGAGAGGATCTCTGTGCTGCGGCGGAGGATGTCTTGCATGCTCTGAACGGAGGCATGCATGGCCTCACCCAAGGTTTGCATGTCGTTCTGGCGGGAATCCATCCAAGATTTGAGGTCAAAGGGCTGCGCCTGGGGCAGAAACTTAGAGAAGTCACCACCCTGTTGGAACAGTTGGGCGTAGGGGTTTGTGTTTTGTTGGGACATAGTGTTAGCCTCCTTAAAAAGCTGTGGTTACGATGGTAAGCGGTGTCTTACCGAGGCGAACCTAGCCCCCATCTGCAGCGGGAGTCAAGCAAAAAATGCGGCGGTGCAACAAAAAAATTTGTCGCCCATGATTGTGGTTTTGGACAGCCGAGATTCCTTTGTCCATAACCTCGCGCGGATGCTGCGCCTCGCAGGGGGCGGGGAGGTGCGCGTCGTGCCCGCACAGGGGGCGGATGTGGCGCGCCTCGCGCCCAAGGCTCTGGTCCTGTCCCCCGGGCCTGGCCGGCCCTCTGGCGCTCTTGTGAGGGCCGTTCGGGCTCTGGATGTGCCTATTCTGGGCGTGTGCCTCGGACATCAGGCCATTGCGTTGGCCTATGGTGGCGCTGTGGCGCGGGCGGTGGAGCCCTTGCACGGGCAGGCTTGCCCCGTGACCCACGACGGCAGCGCCCTGTTTGCTGGTGTGCCCACCCCCTTTGCGGCGGGGCGCTATCACTCTCTCATCGCGGAGTTGCCTGGCACCCTCAGGGCCACAGCGTGGAGCCCAGCGGGTGAGGTCATGGCGTGTGCGCATTCTGTGCGCCGCGTGTACGGGGTGCAGTTCCACCCGGAGTCCCTCTTGACCCCGGGTGGCCTTACGCTTTTGCGCAACTTTGTGGCTCTGGCCGGTATACCTCCAGGATGTCGGCACCCAGAACCTCCCGCGAATCCAGAATAACGCGAGGGCCGCTTGCTATGTCCGTAAGGGCCAGGGGGCCTATGGCTGCGCGGGCGTCCGCACCCAGGAGGCTTGGGGCGCGGAACAGCAGCAGGCGGTCCCAGAGGCCTGATTGCAAGAAGGATGTTATGACTGTGGGTCCGCCCTCCACAAGGAGGCGCGTGATGCCTTCTTTCGCGAGGCGGCCCAGGACGGCGCGTATGCCCGTGCTCCCGGAAAGGACGCGGACGCCCGGTATGTGCGCGGCCTGCTCGCACACCAGCCAGGTGCCCGGCCTGGCGAGGCGTGCGCCGTGGGGGAGGCGCGCGCGCCTGTCCAGAACGATACGTACGGGATTGTGCGTCACGCCCGGCAGGCGGGTGGTCAGGGCTGGGTCGTCGGCCAGGGCGGTGCCGATCCCAACAAGGATGGCGTCGTGGCGTGCGCGCTCCATGTGCCCGCGCAGGCGGGCTGCGGGTCCGGTGACCCACCGGCTTTCCCCGCTGGCTAGGGCCACGCGCCCGTCCAGGGATGCGGCGACCTTGAGGGTGACAAGGGGGCGGTTCGCAGTTCTGGCCAGGACATAGCCCGCGTTCACGGCCTGGGCTTCTGCAGTACAGACGTCCTCCAGAACCTCTATCCCGGCGGCGGCCAGAATGCCCACACCACGCCCGGCGGTGCGGGGGTCCGGATCGCGCAGGGCCAAGACCGCGCGCGCGATGCCGGCGGCGGCCAGCTTTTGCGCGCAGGAGCCTCCCTGTCTGTCGTGGGCGCAGGGCTCCAGAGTGACATAAGCCGTGGCCCCGCGTGCGGCTGCGCCCACTGTGCGCAGGGCGACCTCTTCCGCGTGGGGGCGGCCCCCGTCCCCTGTGCGGGCGCGGGCCAGAACGACGCCCTCCCGGACCAGGACACAGCCCACGGCGGGGTTCGGCGCGACTCGCCCCAGCCCACGGCGGGCCAGGGCCAGGGCGGCGCGCATGTGGTAGTCGTGGCTACTCCACAATCTTGGTCACGACGCCGGCGCCGACGGTGCGCCCGCCCTCGCGGATGGCGAAGCGCAGGCCCTCATCCATGGCGATGGGGGCGATGAGGGTGATGGTCAGGCCGGTCACGTTTTCTCCGGGCATGACCATTTCGGTGCCCTCGGGCAAGGCCACCTCGCCTGTGACGTCTGTTGTGCGGAAGTAAAACTGCGGGCGGTAGTTAGAGAAGAACGGGGTGTGCCGCCCGCCCTCGTCTTTGGACAAAATATAGGCTTCTGCCATGAACTTTGTGTGCGGGTTTATGGAGCCCGGTTTTGCCAGTACCTGGCCGCGCTCTACGTCCTCGCGCTTTGTTCCGCGCAGAAGAAGCCCAACATTGTCTCCGGCCTCGCCGCTGTCCAGAAGCTTGCGGAACATCTCCACGCCGGTGACTGTTGTCTTTGTTGTTGGCCTTATGCCGACGATTTCCACCTCTTCGCCGACCTTTATTGTGCCCTGCTCTATTCTGCCTGTGACGACTGTCCCGCGGCCAGAAATGGAGAAAACGTCTTCTATGGGCATCAAGAAGGCCTTGTCCTTTGGTCTTTCTGGCTGGGGGATATAGCTGTCCACGGCGTCCATGAGTTCACGGATTTTGTTTTCGCCGATCTCTGGGTCCCGGCCCTCCATGGCTGCGAGGGCGGAGCCGGAAACAATGGGTATGTCGTCGCCGGGGAAGTCATAGGATGTGAGAAGTTCCCGCACCTCCATTTCAACGAGTTCCAAAAGTTCTGCGTCGTCCACCTGGTCCACTTTGTTGAGGAAGACGACCATAGCGGGCACGCCGACTTGGCGGGCAAGCAGAATGTGCTCCCGCGTTTGTGGCATGGGCCCGTCTGCGGCGTTGACCACAAGTATAGCGCCGTCCATCTGCGCCGCGCCGGTGATCATGTTCTTCACGTAGTCCGCGTGTCCGGGGCAGTCCACATGCGCGTAGTGGCGCTTTTCTGTCTCGTATTCTACGTGCGCCGTGGAGATTGTAATCCCGCGCGCCTTCTCCTCCGGCGCCTTGTCTATGGCGTCATAGGCCTGGAACTCCTTTGAGTAGTACTTCGTCAGCGCAGCAGTCAACGTCGTCTTCCCGTGGTCTACGTGACCAATGGTGCCAATGTTGCAGTGCGGCTTGTCGCGCAAAAACTTTTCTTTGGACATTTTTATTTTCTCCCTAATCTACTGAAAGTGTCGCTCTTTTTGAACAATATAATCAACTCTAAGTCCATTAATCAGTTCATCTTTTTGTTCTTCAAGAATTTCTAAAAATTGATATAGAGACGGAAGACCACAACCTTCTTTTTTAATAAAAAGGAGACTTGCGAAAGACGTTGCGCTATTCGACAGATCAACCTTATTTCCCGCTTAAATAAAAAATTCCGCTAAACTCAAAGCTCTACTCACAAGATCTCCAGCCGGTAGCGAATCATTGGCACACAAAAGAATTTTCACTACTTCCTCCGGTTGTTGAGACATAATCACCCCCCCATCTTCTCCTTCACCTCCGCCGCCACGTTGGCCGGCACCGGCGCGTAGCGGTCAAACTGCATCGTGTACTGCGCCCGGCCCTGGGACATGGAGCGCAGGGTGTTGATATACCCAAACATGCTCGCCAGCGGCACGAGGGCGTCCACGATCTTCGCGTTCCCTCGGTCGCCCATCCCGGTGATCTGCCCCCGCCTGGAGTTCAAGTCACCGATGACATCGCCCATGTACTCCTCGGGTGTTACAACCTCCACCTTCATCATCGGCTCCAGGAGCTGTGGGCCCGCCTTGGGCACGGCCTCCCGGAACGCGGCCCGTGCGGCGATCTCAAAAGCCATGACGGAGGAGTCCACGTCGTGGTACGCCCCGTCCGTCAGGGTGACTGAGAAGTCCACCACCGGGAAGCCAGCGATAGTACCGGTTTCCTTGGCCATTTCAAGACCTTTTTGCACTCCCGGGATATATTCTTTTGGCACGTTCCCGCCCACGATCTTGGAGGTAAACGCATATCCGGTACCGGGGTCTGCGGGCTCAAACACCAGGTTTATCCGCGCGAACTGACCCGCACCACCGGTTTGTTTTTTGTGTGTGTAGTCAATTTCATACGACTTTGTGATGGTCTCCCTGTAGGCCACCTGCGGCGCGCCGATGTTGGCCTCAACCTTGAACTCCCGCTTCATGCGGTCCACGATGATATCCAAGTGCAGCTCGCCCATGCCGGCGATGATGGTCTGCCCGCTCTCGTGGTCCACTTTCACGCGGAAGGAGGGGTCCTCCGCCGCCAAACGCTGGAGCGCAAGGGACATTTTCTCTTGGTCTGCTTTGGTTTTGGGCTCCACGGCGATTTCAATCACCGGCTCGGGGAACTCCATGCGCTCCAGGACAATAGGCTTGGCCATGTCGCACAGGGTGTCGCCGGTGGTTGTGTCCTTCATGCCCACAAAGGCCACGATGTCCCCGGCATTGGCCTCTTGTATCTCCTCACGTTGGTTGGAGTGCATGAGGAGCATCCGGCCCACGCGCTCGCGCTTGTCCTTGACGGAGTTCTTCACATACGACCCGGAGGTGATGGTGCCGGAGTATATACGCGCGAAGGTGAGGGAGCCTACGAATGCGTCGTTCATGATCTTGAACGCAAGGGCAGAGAACGGCGCGTCGTCTGCAGGTGGGCGCTGGTCGGACTCTTCACTATCTACTTTATGGCCGTGGACGGCGCCCACATCCAGGGGCGAGGGGAGGTAGTCCACCACGGCGTCTAGCATGGGTTGCACGCCCTTGTTTTTGAACGCAGAGCCGCACATCACGGGCACAAAGGCCCCGGCGATGGTCCCCTTTCGGATGCAACGCTTGAGCGTGGCTACGTCCGGGTGGTGTCCCTCTAGGTATGCCTCCATGGCCGCGTCGTCCTGCTCCACGGCCAGCTCCACGAGTTTCTCGTGGTACTCCTTGGCCTTGTCCAGAAGGTCCGCCGGGATATCTTCATCGCGGAAGGCCGCGCCCAGGTCTTCGCCGTTCCAGATGACGGCCTTCATGCGAACCAGGTCCACGACGCCCGCAAAGTCGTTCTCCGCCCCTATGGGCAGCTGTATGACCAGAGGCACTGCGCCCAGGCGGTCTATAATCATCTGCACGGTGTTGAAAAAGTCCGCGCCGATCTTGTCCATCTTGTTAACAAAGCACATGCGCGGGATGTGGTATTTATCACCCTGCCGCCACACGGTTTCCGTCTGGGGCTCCACGCCCGCGTTGGCGTCAAACACCGCAATCGCGCCGTCCAGGACGCGCAAGGACCGCTCCACCTCAATGGTGAAGTCCACGTGGCCCGGGGTGTCTATGATGTTTAGGCGGAATTCCTCGCCCGGGCCCGCACCGTCTGCTGGCCCTTTCCAGAAGGTCGTGGTCGCGGCGGAGGTGATGGTGATGCCGCGCTCTTGCTCCTGCGCCATCCAGTCCATGGTGGCTGCGCCGTCGTGGACCTCGCCAATCTTGTGCGATTTTCCGGAATAGAACAAAATTCTCTCCGTCGCGGTGGTCTTGCCCGCGTCAATGTGCGCCATGATGCCGAAGTTGCGGTAATGGTCTATGGGGTATTCGCGTGCCATGGGGCTTGTTCCTCTGATCCAAACAGTGCGCGGGGTATACGCGGACACAAGGCGCGCTGTCAAGGGCCGCGTTTAAGGGGGCCCAGAATCACGCTCTAGGGCTCTAGACCTATTCATGGTCTCCATTGTCCGTCCGCATTTTGCCGCAAAATCACACATTTTATCTATAATTAAAGCGGCCTGAAGCGCTTCTTCATATTTTGGGTTATATTTTGGGTTATTTTTGCATAAGGTATACTCTCGTCTGGCTAGCCAGGTGGCGATATTGTGCATAAGGTCCAACGCAAACATGTTGCCCTCGTGCTCTGGGTTGCGCGCGATATCACCCAACACTTGATCCAGGCAATATTCATATACTGGTATAATTTTGGGAATACCTTGTTCGTCCAAATCGCAAACTTTTTGAACAAAATCGGCTTGTCCTGATGCATTTGGGTTTTCTTGGCCCGCCAACGCATGGCACATATCCAAAAAAAGATCATGATAATATCTTTTTTCTTGATTTCCTATATAATAGTGCATCATATTCAAAAGAACAAAACAATCCAAAAGATCTCCATTTTGATGCTGATTTCTCCAGACACTTAAAAATGAAGAGGGCACAAATGGTTCATGATGCCAATGTTGTTGCATATGTATCGGATCAGCATAATTTCCCTTTTCACGAGCGGCCAATTTTGTTGCGGGGTATGGTGTCAGAACAAACCAGTTATGACCAGCAGATAAGTCTATAAGTGTTGCCCTTTGGAGGTATCCCTTGGCTCCCAAAGAAGGTGAGACAATCGTGTTGTGTGCTAGAAGTGTTTCTGGAGCGTTGACATGTGCCCATTGTCTCAATTCCTTGAATCCTTCTCGCATTTTTGCAAAGGCTGCTGCTTGTTCTTCGTCGGGTACTCCTGGCATGCGCCTTCCAAGAAACTGGCCGTCATTTTCCCAATCAGCGGCATCCAAGGCCAGAGTAATTACAGGCATAACACCTTGTCTTTTCAGAAAATCAATAAGCTCTTTATGTTTTTGTAATCCCTTTGGCAAATGAAGAGAAAGATCGTCTGCAAATATATTAATGGACTCCACTCTTGAAAAATCAACTTTATTAAGAAATTGCATTAATGCCCTAGAATTTTGTAGGGGATTTGGGTTTATAAGAGAGAGATATACTTTCTCCCTTCCTTTTGTTTCTCCTAAAAAGGTATTTAGATCCTGTGCGGCCTGTTCGGGAGATACACCCGTTTGATTTCTATTTCCCCTTTCGTCATCTGTAATACCACAAGATGAACATTTATGAGCACACCCCGAGCCAGGTATATAAACAGAAACATCTATGCTTTCTATATGACTTATAATACTGGGGGGAACATAAACGACTGCACTATCTATAACGCGCGTTTCTACCAGGGTCTGTAGGGCTGGATTTTGTGTATCAACGCTTAGAGATCCGTCTGGGTGCCGAAAAAAGCGATCGTCTCGCCCAAGGCCAGAGAACAAATCGGCCGCATTGCCCACGCCCCCTATGGTTACAAAATCGGGCCCTTGGGCTTGGGGTTGAGAAAGAAAGAACTTTTCCCAGTCCTCATCCCGCCTTGGAAACGCGGGCCCGCCAAAGACGACCAAGCAATCTCCTTGTGTTTTTTGTTTTACAGATTTTGTAATATGCAAAGAATTCAAGACAGATGGTGGGCCCCAAAGGGAAAGCCCCAATATGAGCCCTTTTCCTTCTTCTTTTAGTTTTTTGTGTTGTTCTAAAATATATGCAATATAAGAATCCGTTATATCTTGGTTGTTTGCCCCAAAAACAAAATCTACGGGGGGCGGCGAGACATGCACAAAATCGGCCCCCTGTCTGGCTGCCGCCGCTTCAAAGGCGTGAGCCACCGTGTGTGTGCCAGGAGATGACAAAGAGGCATCTACCCCCGGGCCTTCTCTTGCAGTATCTATAAGGACACTGAGGGGAAGGAACCTCCACCCGTTCGCTTGCGTTATGCATCGTTCTTTGGGTTGCATGAAGCATCGTATACATGAGAAATACGTATCTTGTCAATCAAAAAGTTATTGCTCGCTCCGGTCTGATGTGAAAAACCCCGGGGGCCGTCAACCGGAAAAGCGGGCCTTTAGGGCAAAAGCCCGCCCAGGCGCATAAAAAAGCGGATGCCGTAGGCCAGCGCGCCCACAGCCGCTAGGCCGCCGAGCCACAGGGCCGCGAGCCGTGTCCAATGTCGGGCCTGGGGGGGTATGCGCAGACTATGGGGCTTGTTCCGTGGGCGGGTCTGCGCTAGAGTGCCGTCCGTCCACACCTTTTAAAGGAGGCTTTCCCATGCCTATGCCCGTTTTTTTTGTTCTTGCTTTTGTTGCCTTTTGCGTTGTCATCCTTTTGATGACCGCGAAGCGTGTCCCCCAGGGGTACGAGTGGACCGTTGAACGCTTTGGCCGCTATATCCGCACTCTGGCCCCTGGCCTTCGTGTGATTATACCATTTTTCGATGCCATTGGCGCGAAGGTGAACATGATGGAGGACGTTTTGGACGTTCCCTCGCAGGAGGTCATCACCAAGGACAACGCCGTGGTGAAGGTGGACGGGGTCGTGTTCTTCCAGGTCTTGGACGCAGCGAAGGCTGCGTATGAGGTGCGGGACATGACCCGCGCTATCTTGAACCTGACCACCACGAACATACGGACGGTCATGGGCTCCATGGATCTGGATGCGCTGCTGTCTGAGCGGGATCATATCAATGCCCGCCTTCTGGCCATTGTGGACGAGGCCACGGGGCCGTGGGGCGTGAAGATCACCCGTATTGAGATCAAGGACATTACTCCTCCCCGCGACCTGGTGGAAGCCATGGGGCGGCAAATGAAGGCGGAGCGGGACAAGCGCGCACAGATTCTGGACGCGGAAGGGGACCGGCAGTCCGCGATTTTGCGGGCGGAGGGGGAGAAGCAGTCTGCGATCCTGGAGGCGGAAGGGCGTCGTGAGGCGGCTTTCCGGGACGCCGAAGCGCGGGAGCGCGCGGCGGAGGCAGAGGCCAAAGCTACCGAGGCGGTCTCTCAGGCCATAGCAGAGGGGAATGTACAGGCCGTGAACTACTTCGTGGCGCAGAAGTACGTGGAGGCGCTAGGAAAGTTTGCTACATCGCCAAACGAAAAAATCTTGTTCTTGCCTCTAGAGGCATCGTCCGTCATCGGTGCAATCGGCGGCGTGGCAGAGATCGCGAGGGAAAGTTTTGGGAGAAAATGAGTGGCGCGTTGCGTTGCCGGACTGACCTACACTAGGGATAAAGCTATGTTCTATGATCTTTGGGTTGTTCTGCGGACGCTGGACGCCTGGCACTGGACTTCGTTTGGCTTGCTTCTTCTGGCGCTAGAGATGCTCGCCCCGACTGGTTTTGTGTTCCTATGGCTCGGCGCGGGGGCGGTTGTCGTCGGGCTGTCTATGGCCCTCATCCCCGATCTGGGTTGGGAAGTCCAGTTCACCCTCTGGGGCGTCCTGTCTGTGGGCAGTTTGGTGTCGTGGCGTGCGCTTAAGGCCACCAGCTCTATAGGCCTCTCCCAGGAGGCCACGACCCTAAACCGCCGGGCTGAGGCTCTGGTGGGGCAGAGATTTCTCTTGGAAGAGCCCGTGGTGGCTGGTCGGGGAACTCTGCGCATCGGGGATAGCCGCTGGCGCGTGGACGCTCAGGGCCAAGACCTTCCCGCAGGCACGCGGGTGAGGGTAGTGGTCACGATGGGGTCCCTGCTCTATATTGAGCCACACAAGGATGACACAAAAACAGAAAAGGAGAGATAACACTATGAGAAATGAAAGCCCCGTGGTAGTTGCCTTGCGCACAGTCCTGGCCGACGCGCACGTTTTGTACTTTAAGACACATGCCTTTCACTGGAACGTGACCGGTCCGCATTTCAAGTCTCTGCACGATATGTTCGGGGACCAGTACACAGAGATATGGAACGCGATCGACGAAATCGCTGAGCGCATTCGCATGCTGGGGGCCCTCGCCCCGTCCACACACGCCGAGCTCTCCGCTCCCGCCACGCTGAAGGAGGCCCAGGGCACACCCTCTGCAGCCCAGATGGTGGCGGCCCTGGCGGCGGACAATAGGGCCATCGTCGCAACACTTTACACAGCCCTTAAGGCCGCGCAGGAGGCCGACGACGAGGGGACCGTCGCACTTGTGACGGCGCGAATTGAAGCGCACGAGAAGGCGGCCTGGATGCTGGAGGCGAGCGCGGCTTCATGAGGGGGTTCTTGCTGTCTTTTTTCTGTGCGCTGGCCTTGGCTCTGCCTGCGTGCGACATGCCGCCCGGGTCTTATCCCCTGGCCACGGGCGCCACTTATCACAAGGCCGACAGTGCTGGCACGAATGTCCAGCCCGGCCCGCTCCCGCCGTCACTGGGGTTTGTGTCTACAGAGCCCGCCCGCCTGGAGGCCCGCTGGTCCGTCGTGGCGCAAGGCCTTCTGACTCACGCGGAGCGGGAGGGGGTGTTGCCCCCGCCGGGCGCTGGACCCCTGGCCTTGGCCGACCCGCGGGAGGGCCCGTATCTGGGTCTTCGCGTTGCCCTGGACAACGCCCTGCGGACGGCCCTGCGGGGGCGTGGGTACCGCCTGGCACTGCCGGCAGCGGTGGCGGTTCCGCTCTTGGTTGCAGACGCTGTGCCCTATGCTCGCCCAGAGGACGGGAGCGATGCATCTCCAGTCCCGCCGATGGGCATGGCAGAGTTTGCCTTGACCCTTGCCCTCCACGGCCCCGGCGAGACTGCCGTCGAGGATGTGGCGCCACCGCCCAGCGCGGGAGTTATCTACAGTTTGCCAGCATATGCTGCCGCCTCTTCCGGACGCTCTGAGTGGCGGCAAGGTCAGTAACCACCACCATGCTGTTGATAGGGTAAGAAGTCAGCAGCCCCTGAGAGCGGCACAGGTGCCAAGGGCCGGGGTTCTGATGCCGGGCCGGGCATGGCTTCCCCCGGCGGAGGTCCGTTTATACCGTATATTCGGACGTCCGCCTGCGCCCGCCAGTCTTTAAGCAAATCCGCCAAAACCTCACGTTCCAAAGCACGCTCTATATCCGGCCGCAGGGCTGCGAAGCTCGGCATAGCACGCGCGCGGCGGTCCTCAACCTGAATAACATGCCAGCCAAACTGGGTCTCCACAGGCTCCTTTGTATACGCCCCCACGGGCAGAGTTCTTGCCGCTTGCCCAAACGCGGGCACCACGTCTTCCGGCGCAAAGTAGCCTAAGTCGCCCCCACGGACGCCCGAGGGGTCCACCGAGTGCGCGATGGCCAGGGCCTCAAAAGACCGTCCGGCCCCTAGTTGCTGTATGATGGTCTGGGCCTCCTCCAGGGTGGGGACCAGAACGTGGCGCGCCCGGATTTCCTCCACCACGGGTGCCTGAGCCGCATAGGCGTTATAGGCCGCACGGAGTTTGTCCTCTGTCAGTCGCGCCGCCACTTGCTGCTGGAGGTAGACTGAGCGGGCGATTCGCGCTTGGGCCTGCTCCAGCCGTTCGGCCACTTTTGGGTCTTGGGCCACCCCAGAATCCGCCACGCGGGCATCCACCACGGACCCATCTACCATCTCTGCCAACGCGTCAGGAAAAAGGTCAAGAACGCTCTTGCCCTCCCGGACGTCTGGGGGGAGGACCTCGATAAATTCGAGGACTTCCACGCGATGAATATCCCGCCCCCCCACGCGGGCCACTACCGGGTTGCCCGGTACGACCGCAGAAGGCGTTGGCGGTGGCGGCGGTGCGGCCCGCGTTCTCACCGCCTCTGTTGGCGGAATTGCCTGAGGCGGGGACTCCGCAGAGGGTCTCGATTCGGATGGAGCAGGGACTCCGGGCGCTGGAGGGGGCGCTGATGCCGCCTCCGTCATCGTCGTCGGGGTAGGGGCCGGCGGCACCATTAGGGCCCCTAAACGGTCTCTTGAGATCCAGGCCAGCCCCACAGCTACGCCAATGGCTATGAGGAGAAGGACAACCAGAGCGGCCATAACGGCCTGACCGGACTGCGTTTTGTGAGACATAGTGTGCACCTCCTTTTTCGAACGGGGCCGTGTCAGCGTAGCCAAAAGGAGGCACCCAGAGCAAGGGGCATATAAGTTATTATAGATCAAAGACTTACAGAAATTTGCATCCAGAACTATCCCTAAGCAGGGCCTCCAGGTCGCCGGGATCCGCCAGGCTCTGGCGTCGCTCTTTGAGGGTGCCGAAGGTTTTCTAGATAGGATTAAGGTCCGGTGAATAGGGCGGCAGGGGCAGGAGGCCCTTCTCTATCCAGCGCTCTATGGTCATGGCCGCGCTTGAGCCCTGAAAAAGCAGGGGTGCGAGCCACTCTTTGCCTCTCTGGGCCATGATCAGTGTCGTCCTTTTTGTGCGCTCTCTGAGGTCTAGGGAGTAGGTCATGCGCGAATCATGGCGTGAGATATTCCTTAATGCAAGGGGATATATAGGTGTCAGCCTCTATTTTTTATAGCGATGTTCCCGGGCGTATTAGCGTGTGCGCGCCCTAAGATCGCCCGCCCCGCTTGCGCCAGCAGTACGCGGGTGCTTTGTACAGGGCTATGCCAAGAAGCCATACGTGTGATGCGCGCGGCGCAGCGTCGGCGGAGACGATCAGGGTCACGGCACCCGAAGGCGGGCGTCTGGATAAGGTCCTAACCGCAGTGGTTCCGGCGCTGTCACGCACGCGGCTTCAGGCCCTCATCGCCGGGGGGCATGTGCGTGTGGGGACCGTTGTGGTCACAGCGGTCTCTCATAAGATCCTCGCCGGAGTTGACCTTGCTGTCGACCTTCCGGCGCTGGAGCCCGCTGCACCAGAGCCGCAGGCCATGGCTTTGGACGTTTTGTATGAGGACGGGCACCTTCTGGTTTTGAATAAGCCGCCTGGCCTGGTGGTACATCCTGGGGCAGGCAACCGCACAGGGACTTTGGTCAGCGCTCTGCTCCACCACTGCGGGGCCAGTCTCTCAGGCATAGGGGGCGTGACTCGGCCCGGAATTGTGCACCGGCTGGACAAGGACACCAGCGGCTTAATGGTTGTGGCAAAGACAGACCTGGCGCACCAAGCGCTCACGGCGCAGCTTGTGGCGCGGACTCTGTGGCGGGAATATATCGCCCTGGCCCTAGGCCCGCCGCCCTTTCCGCGTGGCGTGGTGGATGCCTCTATTGCGCGGGACCCCCGGCATCGCCTTAAAATGGCTGTGCGGGCCGGAGGGCGGGCAGCCCGGACGCACTGGAAAGTTCTGTATGTGCAGAGCCCCTTGGCCCTGGTCGTCTTCCGGCTAGAGACGGGGCGGACGCATCAGATACGGGTCCACGCTGCGCATGCGGGTTTCCCCCTCATCGGGGACCCGCTCTACGGCCCCCCGGCCACACGTCTGGCTGCGCGCTTGGAGAAGGCCGATATGGGGTTGGAGCCTTTCCTGACCTTCCCACGGCAGGCACTCCACGCTCGGGCGCTCGCTTTCGCGCACCCCGCTACGGGCCAGAGGCTGTCTTTTTCTGCACCGCCTCCAGCGGATTTGCAGCGACTTGTGACGCGCGTGAGTCCGGGTGCGTGCGCGCTTTCCGGGTTATAAGGCCCTTTCTGCGGGCGGGTCATATCCCACGCTGTTGCACGGCCTGGAGGAGCACGGCTTTCACGCGCGCCTCGCCCAGGATTTCTTGAGCCTTACGCAAAAGGCGCTTTTTTGCCTCCGCAGCGTCCACAAGCCCCCGTTTGGGGGCGTTTGCATCGTTGAGCATGCCATAGAGCGCGGTGACGAATCCGTCGGCGAGGCGGGGTTTAAGCAACCGGGCGCGGTCCGCGTCGGCCGGACCGGCGAATTCCAGGGTTATGGCGAAGGTAACGCTTTGGGTCACACGTCCCCCGTCCACGATAGGTAGGACAATGGGGTCAAGGTCTACAAAAAGGCCCTCCACACTCGACCCCTTCTCAGGTCCCGCCGCCAGGGCTGGGGCGGACAGGAGACAGAGAGCCATGAAGAGCAGTGCGCGCATAGGTTACGTCGCCCCTTCCCTGCGGACATAGAGCGTTTGCGTGGGGAAGGCGAAGCTTATACCGGAATCCTCAAACGCTTTATGGATGTCCAGATTTATGGCTTGCTGAACGTCCATATAAATCGCGTAGTCTGGGGAGGTGACGTAGTAGACATACTCAAAATCCAAGGAGAAGTCCCCGTAGCGCGCAAAGTGCGCCCGGTCAAACCGCGCCTGCGCCCCACGGGCCTCTATGGCTGCTTTGATCATCCCCGGTATAAGCTCCAGCTTGGCCCGGGGCGTGTCGTATGTGACCCCGATCGTCACGCCCGTCCGCCGCTCGTACATTCGACCGTAGTTCTGTATCCGGCTGGCCAAGAGATCCGCATTAGAAACAACAATCTGCTCCCCCGAAAGGCTCCGCAGGCGCGTGGTCTTGATGCCGATGTTTTCCACGGTTCCCTTCTCCGTGCCTACGATGAGGAAATCTCCCACAACAAAGGGCTTGTCCATGGCGATAGAAACCGAGGCCAGAAGGTCCCCCAGAAGGTTTTGGACGGCCAGGGCGACGGCGATACCGCCGATGCCGAGCCCAGCCACGAGGGCCGTGACGTCAAACCCGGCGTGGTCCAGAAACATAAGGAGAAGCGCGGCCCAGATGAAACCGTGGAGGGCGATGCGTCCGATCTCCATGGTCGTCACGGCGGCAGGGTTTCGGGAGAGGTAGCGCGCGCGCGCTGGGACAGCCCAAGCCTCCACCGCGCCGGTGGCCCACAGGCCAAACTGTAGCAAGACACCAGCACCGGAGCCCAGGCGCAGCGCGGATTCTAAAAAGTCCGGCAGGTTCAGGGCCATACCACCAGCGCGCAGAGAGACCAGCAGGATGGGCAGCCAGTGGGTTCGGGTCAGAGTGGCCAGGCCAAAGGCGAGCCAGCTGCCCTTTTTCTGGCGCTCGGCCAGGCGACCCACGAAGCGAAAGAACAGGCGCAGGGCGACGAATACTGCTATGGCAATGAGTGGCGCTGCCAGCCAGTCCAGAGGCGTGTTGCCGTACAGCGGGTCCACGGCCAGACGGGCTACGTCTAGGGTCTCCGGATTTGTAAAGTCAATCTGATCCCAGGCAGAGGGCGGTGGCGTTTCGGGCATGGTGGGCAGGGTAGCGCCTTCTCTAGCGCATGACAACACAAGCGCCAGGGGGTGTACGGGCGCGAATGGCGGCGCAGATTTCCCGGGCGCGGACTTCTGTGTACGGGCCGGCCTGAATGCGGTGGAACACGCCCCGTCCCTCCAGGTTCACCGGCACCACGCGCCAGGACGATCCCTGGCCGAACACATCTGCGTAGTCGTCACGGAAGCGCAACACGGCATCAGCCGCGTTTTGGGGGTCCGTGACGCTCCCCAGCTGGACGTAATAAAACATCGGTCCTGCGCCTGAAGAGAGCACCGCCTGCACTGGATCCTGCGGGCGAGTCACAAAGGCCTGTTTTGCCGGACGGGTCCGTGGCGGCGGCGGTGGGGGGAGCACAGTGGTCTCGGGCTTTTTCGCTTGTGCGGGGGACGTGCCGCCTTCCGGGGACGTAGTAAGGGACAGCGGGGCTCCCAGGCCCTCCGTCACCGGAGTAGGGGGGGTGCCCTGCGCCTGAGCAACCGCAGCGTCGGGTACAGATACCGGAGGTGGCAGCGTTTCGGCGCTCGTGGAAGCGACCGGTGCAGGATCCGTGCGCGTTTCCACCGGCTCTGCGGGCCCGACCAAAAGACTCTCGGGCGAGTCTCCTGCCTCCGGGGCTGGGGCCACCGGCGGGGGCGGCACGCGTACTGGGGAGTCGG
>JAERIN010000038.1 GCA_016757515.1 Alphaproteobacteria bacterium | reverse complement strand
ATATTATAAAGTATATGGGGATAAAAGATAAAATATCATATCGTAATTATCCAACAAAAGGTGCCGAACATATAAGTAAAAATCATCGCTGGGTTGTAGAAAGAACTTTTGCTTGGTTTCAAATAAAGTTCAAAAGACTTGTGATTCGATGGGAAAGAAAAATGAAAGTATGGTCAGGTTTCGTTGACCTTGCTCTCATATTCTGGTGGGTTCAAAAAATAGTGGGATAGGTTCTAACATCGGGGTCAAACAGGAATAACCGAACGCGTTTTCCCAGAGCAACCATTCTAATGCTCGAACCAGGCCTGGGGGGTTTTTTGTAGACCAGGTATAGCCTCCCTTCTTCTGCATCAAGATAATAGTCTGGGGCGTATACCGCAAACAGCACCGCGTGCTGCGGCGGGGGGATGCGCGACCGCTCCACCTCTTTGACCACCAGGACGCCCAGGGCGACCAAAAGGGGCAGGGCGATTCCCGCGATGATCAGGCCGTTTTGGCGCCAGAACTGTGTCATGATCCTTCCCTCCTCATAACCGAGCGCAAAGCCTACCACACTACCGCTGCTCTACAAACGCCTGCGCGCGCAGGGCCCGCATCTTCGCTGCGGCCAGGCGCTCCACCTCCGCACGGAGCATAGCCTGGCTCACCGCCGCCCGAGAGGGCGGGCTGCCGTCTCTGTCCGGCTGTGCGCGGGCCAGGGCCGCGTCTACCTCTCCAGCGCTTACTGAGGCCGTAGGGAGAATTGTCCGCTCCACCACCGCCGCCCAGGCCAACTCCGCCTCCAGCCTCTTTTCCAGAGTCCGGGGGGCCACTCCGGCCGCACGCATCGCGGCCCGGAACTGCTCCGGCGTGTGGCCGTTCCGCCGTGCTATGTCTGCAAAGGCCTTCTGCACCGCAGCCTCGTCCGGAGTCACCTCAGCTTCCTGCGCCGCGTGGCGCTGGAGCGTCTCCGTAATCAGGCTCTCAAGGGCCGCAGACCGCGTGGCCTGGTCATCGCGCATTGGGGACGTCAAGACCATAAGGCGCGCACGGGCCTCCACGTCTCCCTTGGAGATAGCCACTCCGTCCACCACGGCCAGGACCCGGTCACTCACCGCCTGGGCGGGGACCCAGAGCGCGAGGGCAAGGACAACGGCAAGGGCCAGTGAACCAGGGCGCATGGGCGGAGTATAGCGCGGTGCGCAAGGAAGGCCAGGGGCACTCACGTTAATGCGACCTGTGGCGGCACCCTTGGGCCCCAGAGCGGGATTTCTATTCTTTCTCAGAGCCATATGGACCTAGCGCAGCACTGTGCAGGCCTCTTTTATGCGCTCCAGAGCACCCTCCAGGGCATCGGGGCCGATGGCGTAAGACAGGCGAAAATAAGGCGACATGCCGAACGCGGCACCGTGGACGCATGCAACCTGCTTCGTCTCCAGGAGGTAGGCGACAAAGTCCTCGTCGCTCTCCAGGACCTTGCCCTGGGGCGTGGTCTTGCCAAGGACCCCTTTGCAGGAAGGAAAGACGTAAAACGCTCCCTCCGGCGTGCGGCACGAGAGCCCCGGTGCGTCGTTCAGGGCCCGCACGGTGAGATCCCGGCGGACCTCAAACATCCGTGCGCGCTGGGTCAAGAAGGTCTGATCCCCCGTCAAGGCCGCCAGGGCCGCAGCCTGAGATATGGAGCAGGGGTTAGAGGTGGACTGCCCCTGTATGGTCGTCATGGCCTTTATGAGGGGTTGCGGCCCGGCTGCGTAGCCGATGCGCCAGCCGGTCATGGCATAGGCCTTGGAGACCCCGTTCACAGTGAGGGTTCGGTCATAGAGCGATGGTGCCACCTGGGCGATGGTGTGGAAGGGCCGCCCGTCGTAGCGGATGTGCTCATAAATGTCGTCCGTCATTACGTGCACGTTTGGGTGCCTGTCCAGAACTTCGGCCAGGGCACGCAACTCCCCTTCTGTGTACGCGGCACCGGTGGGGTTGGATGGTGCGTTAAGCAGCAGCCATTTTGTCCGGGGTGTGATGGCGTTCATCAGGGCCGAGGAGTGCAGCTTGAACCCCACCTCTTCCCCACACGGGACAACAACGGGCCTCCCCTCAGCCAGAAGTACCATGTCCGCGTAGGACACCCAGTACGGCGCGGGGATAATGACCTCGTCCCCCGGGTCCAGGGAGGCCATGAAGGCGTTGTAGATCACCTGTTTGCCCCCGGCGGACACGATCACCTGCTCCGGGGTGTAGGCCACGCCGTTCTCTCGCCGGAACTTGTCCACAATAGCTTCCCGTAGGGCGCGGGTCCCGGCGACGTCGGTATAGCGTGTTTGGCCTTCCTGCATGGCGCGGGCCGCCGCGTCGCAGACGTGCGCGGGTGTGGGGAAGTCCGGCTCTCCGGCGGAGAGGCCAATAACATTGACCCCCTGCTCCCGCAGGGCCAAGACCCGGCCAGTCATGGCCATGGTGGCTGAGGGCTTTATGAGGTTCATCCTTTGGGCAGTAAAGGTCATGGTTTGCCCCCCAACACGCGCCTCGGTTGTTTCAACGTCCTATACTACCAAACTCTCGCCGGAGGTAAAGCCCGCCACGACCTAATTCTGCTCGTTATATGTGATAGGAGGCCCGCCTGGAGGGGGGGCTGTAAAAGCCCAGCTCGGACCCATGCAAGTTCCGATCCGGGGGCCTTGCGTTGGTTGTAGTCTGTGGTATGGTCCACAGCCATGGGTAGTGAATCTCCCGCCCTTATGCAGGCAACCGGCCAGGCGTTGGTCATGACACCGCGCCTTAGGCAGGCGATTGAGATGCTCCAGATGACCAACCATGACCTCGCAGCGTTCGTGGCGGCGGAGATGGAGGCCAACCCTTTTTTGGGGCGACCTGTGCGCGAGGACGCGCCGCGCGATTTTGACCCCGGAACGCCCTGGGTGGGGGCCGGTGTGCGGAGTACACCTGGGCGTAGCTTGGAGGAGGCCCTGGCTCGGCCTCTCTCGCTGCGGGAGCATTTGACACAGCAGATGTTCTTGGTCGTGCCGCCTGGCCCGGCCCGCGTCATAGGGGAAATGCTTATAGATCAGCTGGATGAGGCCGGTTATATCACGACCACCCCGGAGGCCCTGGCCGCCCAATTCGGGTGCAGCGTGGAGGACGTGGAAGAAGGTCTGGCCGCCCTGCGCGGCTGTGACCCCACAGGCATAGGCGCAGGTTCCCTCGCGCAGTGCCTGGAGATGCAACTGTCAGAGCGGGGGCAGATGGACTCCCCAACGCGGGTCCTTCTGGCCAATCTGCCCCTTCTTGCGAAGGGTGATATGGCGGCGTTGCGCCGGACGTGCGGGGTGGACGAGGAGGGGCTGCGCGCGCGCATAGCTCGCGTTCGGGCCTGTGCTCCGCGGCCGGCGGCGGGCTTTGACCACACGCCCGTGGTGGCGGTCGTCCCGGACGTTTTGATGCGCGCCCTGGGCCCGGCGGCGGGCGGCGGGTGGGCCGTGGAGCTGAACGCCGCGACCTTGCCTCGCGTTCTCCTCAACCGCACCTATTACAACGAGGTTGCCTCCAGCGCGGGGCGAGACCCCCGTGCGCGGACGTTCCTACGGGAGCGGCTGGAGGGCGCGTCTTGGCTTGTCAAAGCCCTGGACCAGCGCGCCAAGACTATCCTGGCCGTGGCGGGAGCAGTTGTGGAGCGGCAGGCCGGGTTTTTTACCTATGGTGCCGCGCACTTGGCTCCCATGACCTTGAAGGACATTGCGTCTGACATCGGCATGCACGAGAGCACAGTCTCGCGCGTGTGCGCGGACAAGTTCATAGGCACGCCCCGCGGCCTCTTGCCGCTCAAGTTCTTTTTCTCCAGCGCCCTGGCTGGGACCGGGGGCGTGGTGGCCCATGCGGGTACCGCCGTGCGGGAACGCATCCGCGCCCTCATAGCCTCCGAGGACCCGCAGGAGCCTTTTTCAGACGACCAGATTGTCCAGCGTCTGGCCGCGCAGGGGGTGGCTGTAGCCCGTCGGACGGTGACGAAATACCGCCGTGTCTTGCGCATCCCGACCTCCGCCGACCGCCGTCGCGCCGCCCGGGTGGCCGCATAGGCATACAAAAGGGCCGACTCTGTGTTTCCAAGAGGCGTGCAGGGGTCTATATGCTCCCCCATGCTTAAGACACGAATTATCCCCTGCTTGGATGTGGACTGCGGTCGTGTGGTCAAGGGCGTAAACTTCGTAGACCTCGTGGACGCAGGCGACCCGGTGGAGCAGGCCGCGACCTATGATGCAGGGGGGGCGGACGAGCTGTGCTTCCTGGACATCACGGCCACGCACGAGGGGCGCGAGACCATGCGTCACGTGGTGGAGCGGGTGGCGGACCGGCTCTTCATCCCACTGACTGTGGGCGGTGGCGTGCGGGAAATGGCGGACATCCGTGCCTTACTCCAGGCCGGCGCGGACAAGGTGGCCATAAATTCCGCCGCTGTAGACCGGCCGACGTTTGTCTCAGAGGCCGCGGCGGCGTGCGGCACGCAGTGCATTGTTGTGGCCGTGGACGCCCGCGCCACAAGGCCCGGCGCGTGGGAGGTATTCACCCACGGGGGCCGGCGGGGTACGGGCATAGACGCCGTGGCGTGGTGCGCGGAGATGTCCCGGCGTGGGGCGGGGGAGATTCTCCTCACCTCCATGGACCGGGACGGGACCAAGAGCGGTTTTGATATAGATCTTCTGCGCGCGGTCACGGGGGCTGTGGGCGTGCCGGTTATCGCCTCCGGGGGCGTGGGCACTCTGGAGCACTTGGTAGAGGGTGTGGTGCAGGGCGGAGCTTCGGCCGTTCTGGCCGCGTCCATCTTTCATTTTGGGCAGCACACCATCGGACAGGCCAAGGCCGCCCTGGCCGACGCCGGGGTGCCGGTGCGCCTGTCATGCGCGCAAGACGCTTAGCGTAGCCCTTTGCGGGTGCTATACTAGAAAGTGTGATGTTCCCCGTTCCAGGCCCCCTGATCGTGGTAAGCGCCGCCCTCTTGGCTGCGGGCGGTGGGGCTGCGCCGTTGTGCACCTTGCCTGAGCCTGTGAAGATTATTGTAGAGCCCCGGACGGCGGACTTGGTCTATGACCACTCCCGCTCCATGGCCGCGCTCCAGGGCCAACAGCTGGACACCATCAACCCCTATGGCTTTGACGGCGTGGCCGTGACCCAGGGCTTCATGGAGGGGGCGATCGCGATGCGGCCCAGCGTGAAGCTGGACTATCGCCTTGTGGCTGGCGCGCGCGCGGCATGCGTGTTCTATGACACCATAAAAGTGGAGATATCCATCACGCCGCGAATCACCGTAGCGAGCGAGGTGTGGGGCGACCCATGCATGCGCCGGGCCGTGATAGATCACGAAATGAAGCATGTGATGACCGATCGGAGGATTATAAACAAGTACGGGCGCGTGATGGGTGAGCGTCTACACAGGGCCCTGGCTGAGCGGGGCTTTATCGCGGGGCCCATGCACCCTGAGGACATGGAGGCTGTAGCGCGGCGGATGCAGCAGGTTGTGTTCCAAATTTTGGAGCACGAGTACAAGAAAATGGCACTGGAACGCGCGGAGGCGCAGCAGGCCGTGGACAGTCGCGAGGAGTACGACCGGGTTTCTGCCCTGTGCCCGGACTTCAAGGCACCCCAGGGCGCGGCAGATGCCGCCCGGACGCGGGGTTGGTGACTTATAGTCATTCCATTCACGCCAAAATCTTAATTGAAAGTGCTATAGATTTGGTATATAGAAGCCCGGATCTGCGCGGCCAGGGTTTTGGAAATTCCTGGCAGGCGGGCCAGTTCCTCCTCGGGCGCGTCAGCCACGGCGCGGACCGACCCGAAGTGACGCAAGAGAGTCCGGCGTCGCGCGGGCCCAACGCCCGGTATGGCGTCCAGGGCGCTTCCCTCCATGCGCTTTTGCCTCCTGGCCCTGTGCGCGCCGATGGCAAAGCGGTGGGCCTCGTCGCGCAGGCGCTGTATATGGTGCAATAAGGGGTCATTATGTGCCAATGACACAGATTTATGACCAATTTTGTGGAGCGCTTCAAGCCCGGCGTTGCGCTCTGGCCCCTTGGCCACAGCCAAAAGGGGGATGTCTAGTCTCGCAGCCTCCACGGCACGCCTCGCCACGGCAAGGTGGCCAGCCCCACCATCCACGATGATGAGGTCCGGCAGGTCTTGTCCCCCCCTAAGGCGGCGCGACAGAACCTCGCCCATTGCGCCATAGTCGTCTCCGGGTGCAGACTCGCGCAGGGTGATTTTCCTATAGGCTTTTTTGCAAAACCCCTCAGGCCCAGCCACGACCATTGCCCCCATGGCCTCTTGCCCTGATGTGTGTGAATTGTCGTATATTTCAACCCGCTGGGGCGGCTTGTCCAGACCCATGAACGCCGCAAGCGCAGCCATGCCTCCCGCGTGCCCGGCCCGCGCGGACCTCTCTCGCGCCAGGGCCCGATCCGCCCCCAAGCGCGCGAAATCCAAAAGGTTTCGCCGGGCTCCGCGCTGCGGTACCGCCAGGGACACTTTCCGTCCCACCCGCGCGGACAGGGCCTGACACAAGAGGTACGTGTCATCTGGTGCGTCACTTAGCACGACCTCAGGCGGTGGCGGGCGGGACGTATAGAACTGTGCCAGGAACGCTGAAAGCACAGAACCCCTTGATTCTCCAGAGGCATGACGCGGAAAAAACGGCCGCGCACCCAGGACCTGACCCCCTCGAACAAACACCGCATTGACGCACACACGTGTGTCACTTTGTATCAAAGCAAAAGCGTCCACATCCCCCAGGGTCGCGCTGTCCACATCCTGCCGCGCCGACACTGAGTTTAGGGCGCGTAGCCTGTCCCTGTAACGCGCGGCGGCCTCATAGTCTTGCCGGGCGCTTGCGGCCTCCATCTGCGCCGCAAGGGCGGCCTGTACCTCCCGGCTCCGCCCCTCCAGGAACGCCTGGGCCTGCCCCACTTGTTCTGCGTACCCCCTTGGATCCACATACCCAACGCAGGGCGCGGTGCACCGGCCTATGTGATACTGGAGGCAGGGGCGGGTACGTCCCGCAAAAACTGAATCGCTGCAATTTCGCAACAAAAAAGCTTTGTGCAGCGCGGCAAGGACTCGATTTACATCGCCTACGCCTGGGAAGGGACCGTAATAGCGCCCCAGCGTGTTCTGCGCACCCCGGTGTTTGAGCAGTTGCGGGAAGGCATGGTCTGCACGCAGCAGAATGTGCGGAAAGGACTTGTCGTCTCGCAGCAGGATGTTGCACGGGGGGCGCTCCGCCTTGATCAGGTTGGCCTCCAGGAGCAGGGCCTCGGCCTCTGTGCGGGTGTGGAGCACCTCCACGCGCTGGACCGCTGCCACCATCCGCTGCAACCGCACAGAGAGGTGCCGGGTTTGGGTGTACTGTCCCACGCGGGCCCGGAGGGAGCGGGCTTTGCCTATGTAGAGCGCCCGCCCGTTAGCGCCCAGCATGCGGTACACACCTGGCATCGCGGGCAGTGCCGAAGCCGCGTCGCGAATCACCGCTAACCCTTGCTCTAAGGACGCCATGGTGCAGATATAGCGCTGCGGGCGGGCAGACTCCAAAAAGAACGGGGGCTGCAGTGCCCGTCAGCGGCCCAAAAAGCCGCCCGCGCAGGTCTACGTCATGTACTGCCCGCCGTTGGCGGCGAAGGTTGCGCCGGTGATGAAGCCCGCGCCTGGAGAGGCCAGGAAGGCCACCAGGTCTGCGATTTCCTCCGGCTCGCCCATGCGGCCCACGGGGATGCCCGCGACGATAGACTCCAGGACTTTTTCCGGCATGGCCTTGGTCATGTCCGTGGCGATGTAGCCGGGACACACGACATTTACGGTGATGCCTTTGGCTGCACCCTCGGCGGCCAGGGCCTTGGTGAAGCCGATGACCCCGGCCTTGGCGGCGGAGTAGTTGGTTTGCCCCAGCTGACCCTTTTGGCCGTTGATGGACGAGATGTTCACGATGCGGCCATACTTGCGGTCGCGCATTCCGGTGACCACGGCCTTGGACATGTTGAACAGGGAGTTCAGGTTTGCCTCGATGACGGCCTTCCAATTCTCCTCGCTCATCTTGTGGAGGAAGCCGTCGCGGGTGATCCCGGCGTTGTTCACCAAGACGTCCACGGGCCCCAGGGCCTTTTCAACTTCAGCCACGGCAGCCTCGCACGCGGAGAAGTTCCCCACGTCGGCCTTTAGGGCCATGCCGCCCTCTTTGCGGAAGGCCTCGGCGGCCTCCTCGTTGCCGTGGTACAGGGCCGCGACCTTCGTCCCGGCTTTCATGAGAGCGTGAGAGATGGCCAGGCCTATCCCCCGTGTGCCTCCTGTGACAATGGCTACTTTGTTCATGGTTATTGCGCCTCCACGCACAGGGCTATCCCCATTCCGCCGCCGATGCACAGAGTGGCCAGCCCCTTTTGGACCCCCCGGCGCTTCATTTCGTGCAGCAGTGTGACCAGAATGCGCGCGCCCGAGGCCCCGATGGGGTGACCCAGGGCGATCGCGCCGCCGTTGACATTCGCGATGGCAGGGTCATAGCCCAGCTCCCGCTCTACGGACAGGGCCTGCGCGGCAAACGCCTCGTTGGCCTCAATCAGGTCCAGATCTTTTATGGTCCAGCCAGTTTTCTCTAGAGCTTTTCGGGTGGCCGGGATAGGGCCCGTGCCCATGATGGACGGATCCACCCCCGCTGTTGCCCAGGCCGCAATCGTGGCCAGCGGTGCAAGGCCCCGCGTTTTGGCCTCCGACGCGCGCATGAGCACGACCGCCGCCGCGCCGTCGTTGATGCCGCTCGCGTTCGCGGCCGTGACGGTCCCGTCCTTCTTGAACGCCGGGCGCATCTTGGCCAGGCCTTCGGCTGTCACGCCCGCGCGGGGGAACTCGTCCGTGTCCACGGTGATGTCCCCCTTGCGGTGCGGGATGACCACGGGGACGATCTCGTCCTTGAACTTGCCGGCGGCAATCGCCGCCTCGGCCTTTTGCTGAGAGGACGCGGCGAACGCGTCCTGGTCCTTGCGCGAAATCCCGTATTTCTCAGCAATGTTCTCCGCTGTGATGCCCATGTGGACATCCGAAAAGATGTCCCACAAGCCGTCGTGGATCATTGTGTCGGCCAGCTGCGCATGCCCGAACTTTATGCCCTCGCGCATGCCCACGGCGTGTGGGGACTGGCTCATGCTTTCCTGCCCCCCCGCGACCACGATGTCCGCGTCGCCCAGCAGGAGGCTCTGTGCGCCCATGGCCACGGAGCGCAGGCCCGAGCCGCAGACTTGGTTGATGGTGAGAGCCGTGGCGGTGTCCAGCACGCCCGCGGCGATGGCGGCCTGCCGCGCGGGGTTTTGACCGCATTTCGCGGTCAGGATTTGGCCCATGACGACCTCGTCTACCTCACCGGGCTTCACTTTTGCGTCGGCCAGAACGGCCTCGATAACCTTCTGACCTAGAACGTGCGCGGGGAGGGACGACAGCCCGCCCCCCAGGGTGCCGATGGCCGTGCGGCGGGCGGATACGATGACGACGGGGTCTTGTGCAGACATGAAAAACTCTCCTTCTGGTTGTGCGCAATGGCGACTCGCATTCTAACAGGCGAGCGCTCTGTAGGCCAGGGGTTAATGCATAGTTAATCCACAGAAGATTTTATCCAGTCTGCCAGCGGCGCCCACACGTTGTCCACAGCCTTGCCCCCAGCGATCATAGAGATGTGCCCACAGGCGGGGTCCACCACGCGCGCGCGGGGCAGGGCGCGGGCCAGGGCTGCGGCGCTGTCATACGTCACCAGGCGGTCTGCGGAAGAGGCGATGATAAGGGCGGGTTTGCGCCACCTTGCGGGCTCTCCCGCCGGGGCGTTGTCCCCATACCACCGCGCCATGACTTCCCGCGCCACCGGGCCGGGCAGGGCCCGCGCGTCGTTCAGCCAGTCCTCTACCGCCACGAATATCCGCGCAGCTTCTGACCCTGGGTCCATTTGGGAGAACTTGGCGAACTTGCGGGCCGTCATGGCCGGGTCCACACAGGCGAAGAAGGCCTGGAGCCCCAGTGCGGGCACGCACCCCAAGCGCGCGGTAGCGGCCAGGGCCGGGGGGGCGAAGTGCGCCGCGCGGGCGCGCAGGCTTTCTGTCCCCGCGTGGAAGTCCCACGGGGAAGAGATGAAGGCCAGACCTTTCAAATGCCTGGCCGTGGCGGGGCGGGACGCGGCGGCCATTAGCATGGTGCCGCCCATGCAGTGCCCAGTGGCGATAAGGGCGCGGGGCCGGGCGTGGGACGCTGCGGCGGCTATGGCGGGAGCGACGATGCGTTCCACCAGGGCGGAGAGGTCCATAGCCCGCGTGGCCGGGAGGGCGGTGAGGTCTCCCCAGTCCAATATGTAAGTGGACACATCCCTCTGGGCGAGCCAGCGGGCCAGGGAGCGACCTTCGCAGAGATCCAGGACGGTCCACCGGTTGATGAGGGAGGGCAGACAGAATAGGGCCGCAACTGGCTTCCGTGCCGCGTAGTGGAGGAGGCGCGCCGGGCCCCAGCCCCAGATCGCCGGAGCTTCGGGCAGTGGCGGCGGGCGCGGGGCGTCTTGGTATGCCCGTATCCCGGCCAGCATTCCGGCGGCCAGAGCAGCGTCCCCCGCTCGCGCGGCCTCCGCCCCGGCCAGGCCGATGTGCCAGGTCAGCGGGTGCGGTCCGGTGTGCATAGGGTGGTTATACAGCGCCGGGCTGGTCCCGCGAAAGCCGGAGCATGGATGACACAACAATCTGCGTCACGTGTGCACCAGAACGTGCCATATCATGTCACCGGCGGGGCAACAGGGCGTCCCACGCCGGATCTGTCTCTAGGCCCAGCGCGTGGAACAGCGCCGCCGTGGCGCGGGGCAGGGGGGCGCTCACGTCAATAATCGCGCCCCCTCCGGCCGGGTGGGGGGCCCGGATGCGCCGCGCGTGGAGGACGAGGGTCTTTGGCGCGGCCTCCTCCATCCCCGGCAGGGCCCGCGCCCCCCCGTACTTCCCGTCCCCCAGGATGGGCCAGCCCGCGTGCGCGGCATGCGCCCGAATTTGGTGCGTACGCCCCGTCCGGGGCGCAAAGGCCACAAGGGCCGCAGCCGTACCGATGCGCGTTAAAACCCGGAAGTCCGTCCGGGCCCGCTGTCCACCCTTGGTGACGCGCATTTTCTCCCGCCCCGGCCCGCCGCCCTTCTCCAGGGGCGCGACAATCGTGGCTGCCTCGTCCTGTGGCGCGGGGGAGACCACGGCCCAGTACAGCTTCTCCACCGCCTGCGCTTTGAAGGCGCCCGCGAGGGCCGTGGCCGCCGCAGCGCTCTTGGCCAAAAGGAGTGCCCCGCTTGTGTCTCTATCCAGACGGTGCACGAGGCGGACGTCCTCACCCAGGGCGGGCAAGAGGTCCACCAGGTGCCTCGCCACGCCCTTGCCACCCTGCGTGACGAGTCCCGGCGGTTTGGCTAGGGCCAGGGCGTAAGCGTCCTCCCAGATCACCAGGCGGCGCGCGAACGCAACATCTTTATCGCTGATTCCGCGCGGCGGGGGCGGGGCGAAGGGCGGGATACGCACGTCCTGACCCGCCTCCAGGACCGCCCCCGCCTTGGCCCGCGCCCCGTTGACACGCACCTGGCCCGTTCTGACCCACTTGTGCACCAAGGCGGGCGGAGCCCCCCGCACATGGGCGCGCAGGAACCGCTCCAGCCGCCAGCCGGCCTCGCCCTCCCCCACGGTCACATGTCGCGCGCCTTGTGTCCGTAGTGTGTCGTGGTGTGTCACAGGATATCCAACGCCTTGAGAGCAATAAATACGACCAGAGATGCGAAGACCACCCCGGTGGCCGCCAGAAGAAACTGCACGCCCATGGCTACGATGGCTGCGCCTCCCGCAAGCTTGGCGATGCAACCGTCCTCTTGCCGTAGATAACCCGTGGCCGCCAGGGCTAAGGCTGCCCCGCCCAGAACGCAGACGAGAAGGGGCCAATAGGCCGTCCAGTACCGCGCGTTCCACAGGCCTACGGTTTCTGGGCCCGGTAGTCGGATGGCACTGTCGGTCTCTCCCCCCAAGGGAACCGTTACGTGAACAGAAGCCCCTTCTCCTGGGGGCGCGAAGGCCTCTAGGGCCCACGGGGTGGCGAGGGAAAGGGTAAGGGCGGCAAGGGCCAGCATAAGACCAAGAGACCCAAAGGGGTGGCGCAGCTTTGTACCCCGTTGAATGGGTGCTTGGGGTGTCATGGGCGATGCGCTCTTCAAAAATGTTTGTGCCTTGCGGTGCGGGAAGAAAGATTATATGAATGCAGGGAAAGGAGAAAGCCCCCACCGTGCCTGCACAGATTAAGGCCCCCACCACCGAGGCCCCACCCCGCCGTTCCGCCACCGCGCTGGAGCCTGTAGAGGTGTCTGCCATGGCGCTTGCGCGCGTCCGAGCGGAGAATCTCCCCCCCACGCCGCAGGTCTATGCCCTTTGGTATGACTATTACTCTGGCGCGGTGCCGGACGTGGTCCGGGCGGTGGACATCCTTTTGGCTTCTGGGCAGCCCGTGACGGAGAAGCGCTGCGCAGAGATTGTGGAGCGCCTGGCGAATCAGGGTTGGGACGCGGTCACAGCGCAGGCTACGGGGCAGAGTGTCCGAGATACCATTGCTGAAATTGGTCAAGCCGTGACAGAGATGGGCGCAAACGCGGCGCATTACCACGCCCACTTGGTCGATGTGGAGGGCGCGTTGCGCGCCGGGCCTGGCGCGGGCGAGGTGGAGCGGGTTTTGCGAGGCCTTTTGGCTGAGACACAAAAGATGGTGGAAAGCGGGGCGGCGCTGGAGGAGGTCTTGTCTTACTCTTCTGGGACTATAGAGGCGCTGCAGAAAACTCTTACTCAAGCGCGTAGGGAGGCCCTGACCGACGGCCTGACAGGCTTGGCGAACCGGAAGGCCTTTGACCATCGCCTGGCTCGCCTGGTTGAGGAAGCCCAGGCTCAGGATGGCGGGCCTTTTTGTCTCATTCTCTTTGATATTGACCACTTCAAGGCCTTTAACGACACCCACGGGCACCAGCTGGGCGACCATGTTCTGCGCCTTGTGGCGCGTGCGCTTGTGGAGGGCATTAAGGGGCGAGACCTCGCGGCGCGCTATGGGGGGGAGGAGTTTGCGATCCTCTTGCCTGGGACCTCCGCGCAGGGGGCCATGGTCGTGGCTGAGGCACTACGTCGGGCCGTGGGGGAGAAGGACCTGGTCAGCCGCGCCACGGGTGAGCGCCTGGGACACATAACCCTGTCTGCTGGGGTGTGCGCCTGGGCACCAGAGATGGACGCAGAGGGCGTTGTTCGTGCGGCGGACGAGGCGCTCTACGTGGCCAAATGCGGCGGGCGCAACCGGGCGATGCGCGCCTAACCCACATAGAGCAAGTTCCTGAATCCCTCAGATGGGGGGATTCACAGGGGGCTGCACGTTGTGTTTCGCCCTGGGTGGAAAACGTGGCCACCCCCCGCCATGGCCGCTGTGCCCACACCTTCCTTTCGGCCACTTGTCCGACTGCAGATGATCATCTGGTGACTGTGATGGATCGCGAGGATAGCGCAAAAAAAGTCCGGGAGGCTTTGTAAGGCGCTCCCGGACAAACAGCGGTAATAGAGGGTGTGTATCTTCACTCTATCCCGATTCCGGACCTATTGCAAGTGGAAAATGGGGTTTGGCGAAAATTTTTTTCAAAAGCGGACCTTTTGTGCGGGTGATTACCGCCCAACAGCCCTTTGGCGATAACTCAACGCCTCGCCCATGTGCGCGCGGGCCACGGGGCCGCCCGGCGGCATCAAAGGCCCGCGGCCTGTCTGCCCAGAGCAGCAGGCGGGCCCGACGTGCGCACCACGGGGATCTCCTCAACCCTACACCCCGGGGCCGCAAACGCAAGATCGGCCTTCAGCGCTGGCAGCTCCCACAGGGCCCGGATGTCCTGGGCCGCGGCGGCCAGGGCGCCCTGCGCCCGGCGCGAAAAGAGGGCCTGCATCTGCGCGGAGTCCAGGAGTATGACACCGCCGCCCCGGCTGGCACCGCGCACGCCGCTGGGCGTGGGGTAGCCTTTCCTTGGCGGTGTGGACCCCCCCATGACGGTTGCCTGCGACGCACCGCCCGCCCACAACGCGTTCTTCAAGATGCTTTGTGTGGCCTGCCGGCGGGCGTCGGCCGCGGCCTGGGTTTCGTCCTCCGCGCGCTCAAAGCGCAAGACCACGCTGCCACTGCCGCCGTTCTCCCACGGCAAACCCGTCCAAGCCCGCAGGCCCGTCGCCCCCGCAGCCGCGTCGCACAGCACCCGCGTGAGGGTCACCGGCCCGCCACCCCCCGTGCGCGCCGCAGCGGCCGCCTCGGCCGCAATGCGGCGGTCCATGCGCCCCAGAATCGCGCTGCCCTGAGTAGTGCGCGCCATGGCCCGCCGAACATCGGTTATAGGGGCGCCGCCCTCTTCCGGTCTCTGGTGTAAATGCCGCGCTACAAGGCCCTGAAGATTCTCATTTCCCTGTATGAGGTGCCAAAAGTCATACCGTTCACGTGCGGCGCCCCCCCCCGCACCAGGCTCGGGCGGCGGGCCCTCTTGGTTGTCATGCCACTGCAACAGCATCTCGAGCGCGTTGTCTTGTGGACCAGAGGTTTGTTCGGTCATACCCCCATTTTCCCATATGCCATGGGGCGGGCGCAAGTTTCGGACGGCGGGGTGGGCCTCACCGCCCCACGGCCCTTTGGCGATAACTCAACGCCTCGCCCATGTGCGCGCGGGCCACGGGGCCGGCGGCGTGGGCGAGGTCCGCGATGGTGCGCGCCACGCGCAGCAGGCGGTGGTACCCCCGGGCCGAGAGCCCCAGGCGCTGCGCCGCTTGGGTCAGCAGATCCCGCGCCGCGTCTTCCAAGACAACTCCCTTTTCAAGGGCTTCTCCGGTCAGGTGGGCGTTCAAGACGCCCTGTCGCTCCAAGGCCCGCGCCCGCGCGGCGGCCACGCGGGCGGCCACGGCGGCGCTGGGCTCTCCCCCGGCGTGGGGCTGGGCCAGGTCCGCCACGGGCACGGGGGCTACGTCCACGTGCATGTCTATCCGGTCTAGGATCGGCCCCGAGACCCGCCCCTGATAGTCCGCGCCGCAGGCAGGTGCGCGCGTGCACTCCCTAGAGGGGTCCCCCAGGTGGCCGCAGCGGCACGGGTTCATAGCTGCAATCAGTTGAAATCGCGCAGGGAATGTCACGTGACTGTTCGCGCGGGCGATCAGTGCAGAGCCCGCCTCCAGCGGCTGCCTGAGGGCGTCCAGGGCCGGGCGGGCGAACTCTGGCAACTCGTCCAGGAACAAGACCCCGTTGTGCGCCAGGGAGATTTCCCCCGGCTTGACCTTGGCTCCGCCGCCCACCAGGGCCGGGAGGCTGGCCGAGTGATGTGGGTCGCGGTAGGGACGGTGGCGCAGAAGGCCCCCTTCGGGGAGGGTCCCGGCTAGAGAGTGAATCATAGAGGTTTCCAGCGCCTCCCGTGCGGTCATCTCTGACAAAATCCCGGGGATGCACCTTGCCAATAGGGATTTCCCCGCTCCCGGCGGGCCGATCATCAACAGGTTGTGCCCCCCTGCGGCGGCAATCTCTAGCGCCCGCCGTGCGGTCTCCTGCCCCCGGACCCCTGCCATGTCTGGCGGGGCTGCGCCGAAAGCGACCTCTTTCTCGCGCTCGGCGACGCGCGGCTCGGGCCGGGCCAGAGCCTGGACACCTTTTATGTGGTTGACGATTTGGAGCAGGTCCGCGCCGGCCACGACGTCCAGGTCTTCTCCTGCCCAGGCAGCCTCCGCTCCGCATGCGGCGGGGCATATCAGGTGCAATCCGGACTCGTGTGCGTGGAGCGCGGCGGGCAGAACTCCCGTCACCCGGTGCACCCCCGCATCCAGAGCCAGTTCACCCAGGGCCACGCATTCCTCCAGCTCCTCCGGCGGGAGGACCCCCATGGCTCCCAGCACGCCTAGTGCGATGGGCAGGTCATAGTGCGAGCCCTCTTTGGCCATATCCGCTGGGGCGAGGTTCACGATGAGGCGTTTGGGGGGCAGGGACAGGCCCAGGGCGTGGAGGGCCGCGCGGACGCGCTCACGACTCTCGGCCACGGCCTTGTCCGCTAGGCCCACGATGGTGAACGCGATCTGCCCCCCCGCCATGTGCACCTGGACATCCACCGGGCGCACGCGGGCACCCTCAAAGGCCACGGTCCCGATCCGTGCGCGCATGGGGCTACACCTCGGCTCCGTGGAGGGGCATGGAGGTGAACCTAGCCCGAATTAGGCTCCGTGTCACGCCCCCCCTTTCTGTTAGACCTCCACCGGTTCCGCGCCGGTGGCAACATCCCTGCGCGCAAAGCCGTTGCGGGCTAGGTAGTCCCTCGCCTCCCCCTCAAAGGCGTATGGATGACTCTCGTTGCACGTCGCCAGGGCGATCCGGTCCAGCGCCCGCTGCAGCGGCACGCCCCTTTTTTGGTCGCGCGCATTGGGGTCCAGGTGTGGGTTTTTCCGCAAAAAACGGTCTACCGTTTCTTGTGTGCTACACGTCCCTTCGCGTGCGTTGCGCTCTACACGGGGCAAGAAGCGAGACAGTGCCTCCGGGGCGGCCAAAAACATGTTGGCCCATAAGGCCTTTCTGTTCTCTATACGTGCAAAAGTCCCCGGGCGTGCGAGGTATTTGGCTGCGCGCCTCAATCGTTCTGCGACGATGGCGTCTGCTTCACGTGCTTCAGTCTTGAGTGTCCGTTGTTGCTCGCGCATTGTGCGGGCTTCATGCACTAAAAAGCTGTAGGGCAAAAAGGCCGAAGAGCCGGGTGTCTCGTAATAGCGTTCGGGCACCCCACTAGACCCGTTGCGAAAGTCCGTTCCTGGTGTCGTTGCATCGTGAGGCGCAGGGGGTCTGGGCGCGGGGCGGCTTAGAAGCCGGCCATGAGGTTGGCGATGCCGGCGATGATCGAGAAAGCTGTGCTGTGCGGGGATAGCGCCACCGATCGGACAAAATCCTGAACCGTTCATGCGCCCGATGGCGTGCTCGGCCCGCACGCGCAAGGCGCGACAGCGCGTGGTTGCAGGCTTTCTCCTC
>JAERIN010000037.1 GCA_016757515.1 Alphaproteobacteria bacterium | reverse complement strand
GTCATCTGCCCGTCGCAGATAAGGGGCGCAGGGGCACGACCGTGGCCCCGCCCACGGCGATGGTGTCCAGATAATCGGCCCAGTCCTGCATGAGACGCACGCGCTCGGGCAGGAATTTAGCTCGGTCGTAGGCGCGGGCCACATCCCCGCGTTTGGCATGGGCCAGTTGTGCATCGGGCACCTCGTGGCGGTAGCCAAGCTTTTCCATCGCCGCGCTCATGGCCAGCGCGCGAAAGCCGTGGCCCGTCATGCGCCCGCGATAGCCCATGCGCTCCAGCGCCATAAGAATGGTGTTGTTGGACATGGTGGCTTTGGGGTTGGTGCGGGAAGGAAAGACCAAGGTGGCGTTGTCATGTAAGGCGCGCAAGTCGTGCAGTACCTCCAGCGCCTGGCAGGACAAAGGTACAATGTGCTCCTTGCTCATTTTCATCCGCATGGCGGGCACGATCCACTGGCGCGCCTCCCAATCAATTTCTTCCCACCGTGCCCCAATCATCTCCCCCGTGCGCACAAAGGTCAGCATCATGAAGCGCAGGGCAAGGTAAGTCTGGCGCTGCATCCCGGCTCGCGCCGCATCCAAGTCGGCCAGGAAGGCGGGCAAGTCGGCGGTCTCTATGGCCGCGAAGTGGCGCGTGGGCTGGGGCTTGATAAGACCCTTTAGGTCGGCGGCGATATTGACCTCCGCCCGGCCCGTGATGATGGCGTACTGGAAGATATGGCGTGCCATCTGGATGATCCGCTTGGCCAGCTCGTGCGCCCCCCGGGCCTTTACGCCATTCGCCAGATCCAAAAGCATGGTGTGCGTGATGGCTTTTATGGGCACCGCGCCCAAAGCCGGGAACACGTCACGTTCCAGCCTATCCAGCACGGTCTTGGCATTGACCGCCGACCACTCGGGGGTTTTCATCGTGTGCCACTCGCGGGCGATAACTTCAAAAGTGTTGGTGGCCTCCTGCGCCCGCTCGCGCTTTTCGGCCTTTTTCTGGGCCGAGGGGTCATGCCCGGCGGCCAGAGCCTTCTTGGCCGCGTCCCGCGCCTTGCGCGCATCGGCCAGCGTGATGGTGGGATACGAGCCCAAAGACAACTTCTTCTCGCGCCCCAGGTAGCGGTATTTCAAGCGCCAGAGCTTCGTGCCGCGCGGCGTGACCTCCAGGTACAGGCCCCCACCATCGGCCAACTTGCGGGCTTTGGCCTCGGGCCTCGCGTTGCGGCACATCTTATCGTTCAGCTTCATGGTCTGGGGGCCTTTTCCTGGGGGCTCCTTGCAAAGGCCCCCACATAAGCCCCCAAACGCAACGGACAGCATCGGGGCATATCGGACGCCATAGGCCGCATAGTTCCAGAAAAACCTATGCTTTGCAAGGGTTTTTCGGACGATATCGGATGGGGGTGGATAAGGTGCCTGGCGTCCCGTACGGGATTCGAACCCGTGTTGCCGCCGTGAAAGGGCGGTGTCCTAGGCCTCTAGACGAACGGGACTAAGGGGCCAGGGGGCGGGTTATACAGCGCCGGGGCCCTTAAGCGCAAGGGCTTCTTGCGCCGCCCGCGCGGCGCGGGGTAGGGTGCGACCATGGCCGATGCGACCCCGGATATGAAGGACATTGTGGCCCTGGCCAAGCGGCGCGGGTTCGTGTTCCCGGCCTCGGAGATCTACGGCGGGATCAACGGCTTTTGGGACTTCGGCCCCCTGGGCACGGCGCTCAAGAACCGCGTGCGCGACGCGTGGTGGCGCGACATGGTGACCTGCCCGCCCATCGGGCCGGACGGCGCGCCGCTGTCCATCGTGGGCCTAGACTCCGCCATCATCCAAAACCCAAAGGTGTGGGAGGCCAGCGGCCACGTGGGCGGGTTTAGCGACCCCATGCGCAAGTGCCCCGGCTGCGGCCACTTTGTCCGGGCGGACCATTTACAAAGTATTTTAGCCACAGACAGCGAATGGGTACAAGAACTTTATGAAATTCTCATGTGGAAAACTGGCTTCAACGAGGTCAGTCACGACCATCTTCGTCATTGGGCCGCAACAAAAGGACGGAAAAGTGCGCCAAATTTAGCTATTGTCCGCAATATAGATTCAGTTCTGTCCCATATTCCAGAAGGAAGATATCCGGAGGATGAGTGGGCACCTGGACATTTCAAGTTCTTTCAGCTTCTTGCTACGGAGCAGCCTAATGCTCCTAGTGTCACCGGCCTTCAGGACCCTTGCCCGCGCTGCGGCGCGCCGCTGGGGGGGCCTGTGGAGACAAGCCTTATGTTCGCCTCCCACACGGGGGTTGAGCAGAACGACGCCTCCAAGGTCTACCTCCGCCCGGAGACGGCGCAGGGGATTTTTATTAACTTCAAGAACGTGCTGGACTCCACCCGCGTGCGCGTGCCCTTCGGCATCGCGCAGGTGGGCAAGGCCTTCCGCAACGAGGTGACCCCGCGCAACTTCATCTTCCGGGGGCGGGAGTTTGAGCAGATGGAGATGGAGTGGTTTTGCCACCCCGACGACGCGGCCCTATGGCGCGAATTCTGGCTGGCCGAGCGGCGCCGGTGGTGGGAGGCCCTGGGCATCCGCCCCGAAAACCTCCAGATGCGCGAGCACGAGAAGGATGAGCTCTCCCACTACGCGAAGGAGGGTCTGGGCACGCAGGACGTGGAGTACCGCTTCCCCTTCACCGCGCCGGGGTTTGGGGAGCTGGAGGGCGTGGCGCACCGCTGCGCCTTTGACCTGACGCAGCACCAGGAGCACTCCGGCACCAAGATGGAGTACCGCGACCCGGTGACGAACGAGACCTACATGCCCCATGTGATTGAGCCTGCGGCGGGCCTGACGCGCGGGGTGCTGGCCGTGCTGTGCGACGCCTACACGCCCGACCCGTCGCGCCCGTCGGGGGTCTACCTCAACTTCGCGCCGCACATGGCGCCCGTCACGGCGGCGGTGCTGCCCCTGACGGCCAAGCCCGCGCACGTGGAGCCCGCGACCAAGCTCTACATGGCCCTGCGCCCGCGCTTCGCGGCGGAGCTGGACGTCAAGCAAAACATCGGCAAGCGCTACGCCCGGCAGGACGAGATCGGCACGCCGTACTGCTTCACCGTGGACAACGACACCCTGTCCGACCAAACCGTCACCGTCCGCCACCGCAACACCATGGCGCAGGAGCGCGTGGCGCTGGACAAGGTGCCCGCGTTCCTGGCCGAGAAGGTCGGTTAGCGCTCGCCCGATTTTGTGCTTGACTTCATGACTAAAGAGCGTTTATAGACACACATGATTGGTATATAGGAGGGCATAGGCCATGGATCAGAGAGAGAGAGAGCGGAAAAGATCGCGACGCATATCGCGCGCAATGCACATGATCTGCTAAACGGAGGGCTATTTCGGTTCAATAACGACGATCGGGGCCGAATAGGGACCTTTGCCCTGAACGCGAGGGTGCGTGCTTCGTCCTCCTCAGAAACATTCCGCACTGCGGCCGACCTTCTGTCCTCCCTTCCCCCGCGTGGGAGCCTTCAAGCCGGCCCGCCATACGATTACCCTTCCGTAAAAGATACGGATGGAATCGAATATGGCACGCTGGACATTTTGCTATGCTGCATATTGATACCCGCCTTCACTGACGCAGAGGCCGAGATAGCGCAGGAGGCCGAGATAGCGCAGGAGGCCGAGATAGCGCAGGAGGCCGAGATAGCCCTGTAAACTAGGGGACATGACAACTCGCCCTTAAGTCTGTACCCTGCCCCCCATGTCTTCACAGAAAGCGCAGGCCTAGCCCCATGCGCCCGGTGGACGTGCAGGTGCACCTAGCTGATGCAATCGGGGCGCGAGACGCTCCTGGGACAGATTTTGCGCACGCGGGCCCTGGACTCCCGGAGCCTGGGCCCTATATTGTGGCCCCGGTACATCCACCGCAACCGCAATCCACGATAAGGAGACAAACACATGTTGTGCATCGGCGATCAGCTGCCTGAGTTTTGTGTGACGGGCGTCAAGCCCGGCTTTATGAGGCACGAGGAAAACGGCGAAAGCGCGTTTGAGGAGATCACCCGAAACAGCTTCCCCGGGAAATGGAAGGTTATCGTCTTTTACCCCAAGGACTTCACCTTCGTCTGCCCGACGGAGATAACCGGCTATGCGGGCCTGGAAAGCAAGTTCGCAGCGCGCGGGGCGGTGGTCATGTGCGGCTCCACGGACAACGAGTTTTGCAAGCTCGCCTGGCGGCGGGAGCATCCAGACCTGCACAAGCTGAACCAGTGGTCGTTCGCGGACACAAACGGCTCCCTGGTAGACGGCCTGGGCGTGCGGGACCTGGACGCGGGCGTGGCCCTGCGCGCCACCGTCATCGCGGACCCGGAGGGGGTCATCCAGCACATAAGCGTCAACGGCCTGAACGTGGGCCGCAACCCAGAGGAAACCCTGCGCATCTTGGACGCGCTCCAGTCTGGCCAGCTGTGCGGCTGCAACCGCAAGCCGGGGGGAGAGACGATAGACGCTTCCGCCGAGGCCAAAAAAATCGCGGCCTAGGCGTATGCGCGACAAACCACTTGCGCCTGGGGCATCAGGCGTGGCGGACGCTGTGGCTCTTATATACACGACCTTCCCAGACGCCTCGGCGGCCCGCAGGGTGGCGCAGTCTCTTCTGGATGAGGGGGCGATAGCCTGCGCGAACATTTTTGCCCCGCACGCGGCGGTGTACCTCTGGCAGGGCGCGGCACGGGAAGAGGCCGAGGTCGGGGCCCTGTTCAAGACAACGCCAGAGCGGGCCGAGGCTGCGGCCCAGCGCCTGGCCGCGCTCCACCCCTACGACACACCGGCCATACTGCACTGGCCCGCCAGGGCAAGCGCTGGCTTCGCGGCCTGGGTCGCGGATGCCACCACGGACTGCGGGACAGCGCGCACGGTAGGGCGCTAGGCCCTGCTAACACAGGGCCCCACGGCGGCTCTTGACGCATTTTTTGGGCGAAAGTCGTTCTGGTTTGTGGCACCATGCTGGCGCTACGGCAAGCAAATCAGGGCGATTTGCAGCCAGAGAGGGCCGAGAGACTGCGGGGGCTAGGGCCTAGGACTCTGCGGCTTCCTTGTCCTTATCGGCGTAAACATACACGGGGGGCGCGTTGTCCTCCACCGTCTGTGCGCTTACGCGCACCTCCTCAACGTCCGCCATGTCTGGGAGGTCATACATGGTGTCCAAGAGCATGCCCTCCACGATGGAGCGCAGGCCCCGCGCACCAGTCTTGCGCTCAACGGCCTTTTTGGCCACGGCCTCCAGCGCATCCCGCGCAAAGACCAGCTTCGCGCCCTCCAGGTCAAACAGCTTTTGATACTGCTTGGTCAGGGCGTTTTTGGGCTCCGTTAAGATCTGAATCAGCGCATCCTCGTCCAGGTCCTCCAGCGGCGCGATGACCGGCAGGCGGCCCACGAACTCCGGGATAAGGCCGTACTTAAGCAAGTCCTCTGGCTCCACACCTTTGAGAACCTCTCCGATCCGGCGGTCGTCTTCCGCCCGCACGTCCGCGCCAAAGCCGATGGAGGTCTGCTTACCCCGCTGGGCGATGATCTTGTCCAGCCCGGCAAACGCCCCCCCGCAGATGAACAGGATATTCGTGGTGTCCACCTGCAAGAACTCTTGCTGCGGGTGCTTTCTGCCCCCCTGGGGCGGAACGGCGGCCACAGTCCCCTCCATCAGCTTCAAAAGGGCCTGCTGGACCCCCTCCCCCGACACATCGCGGGTGATGGAGACGTTGTCGGACTTGCGGGAGATCTTGTCCACCTCGTCAACATAGACGATGCCCCGCTGCGCCCGCTCCACGTTGTAGTCGCTGGCCTGGAGCAGCTTCAGGATTATGTTCTCCACATCCTCCCCCACATACCCGGCCTCGGTCAGGGTTGTGGCGTCCGCCACCGTGAAGGGCACATCCAAAATGCGCGCCAAGGTCTGGGCCAAAAGCGTCTTGCCGCACCCCGTGGGGCCCACAAGCAAAATGTTGGACTTAGACAGCTCCACCTCTGCCCCAGCCCCGCCGTGCTCAAGGCGCTTATAGTGGTTGTGCACCGCGACGGAGAGCACCTTCTTGGCGTAATCCTGCCCGATGACATAGTCATCCAAGACCGCGCGGATGTCGCTGGGGCTGGGCACGCCGCTCTCTCCCCGCCGGACGAGGTGGGTCTTGTCCTCCTCCCGGATGATGTCCATGCACAGCTCAACACACTCGTTGCAGATGAACACATTCGGGCCCGCGATGAGCTTGCGCACCTCGTGCTGGCTCTTACCGCAAAAGGAGCAATAGAGGGTGTTCTTGCCCTCCTCTGGGGGTTTGGTTGCCATGAACGTCCGCCTTTGCGCAATGATTCGCCTAACCCTAACGCCCCTGGGCCCGAGGGCGCAAGGGCCGGGCGCATTGCGTGCTGCTGGGGCCCGGGGTATCCTCTTGACCATGACCAAGCCCTGGACTTTTTCCCTCACCCTGACCAAGCAGGAAAACGGGATCCGCGAAGCCACGGCGCGGGGAGCCCGCCTGGGCGAGGGCCCGCGCTCTGGGCGCACGCTGGGCCAGGCTTTGCGAGACTGTTTTTCCTCTCCCTGGCGTGCCCTGCGCCTGATGTTTGGCTTTGTGGTGTCTTTGGCTTGCTTTGGCCTCCTCTTGGCCCCTTTACCTATCATTTCGTATGATCTCTTTCTCTTTGTCTATAAAGCGCAGGACACAAGCAGCATATGGGGTATTTTCCTCAAATCATTTGCCCTAACGCTGCCTTTTTTCTGGCCCATGATGGTCATAGCCCTTTGGTTTCACTTTTGGCCTGTTGTTAGGCTGACACGCGCTGTCTTTGGCCCGGACCCCAGGGAACACGAGAACACGCTGCCGGAGGTGGCTTACACCCTCACGCCTCAGGGCTTTCATATCCGTTGGCATGACGGGAGCGAAGCCTTCACCGCCTGGTCTGGCGTGAGATTTATTAACCGCTTTCCCTGGCAAATTGTTGTCTGGGTTGACTCTGCGTACTACGCCATCCCAGAGCGGGCCCTGCCGCCGGGCCTGAGTCTTGGGGCCTTGGCACGGACACTCAGGGCCTGGAAGCGTGGAGAGGAGAGTACGGATACCCCCATTGAGATACGGTGCGCTCTGACGCAGTCCGAGGCTGAACGTGCGCTAAGCCCTCCCTTAACCGGGTGGCTTTTGTTGATGCCCGCCATGTTCTTGTATGTGAATTTTTTTGGTGCTTTTCTTAAGGAATACGTGGGCATCTCCGGTCCCATGATGTTCTTTATGGTGCTAGGCAGCATGATAGTTGTGATTTCGCTTGTGTCTTATAAATTCGTCAAACCTCTCATGCCTCGCGATCTGTGGGTAGTGAAGCACCGCTACACCCTGGACGGCTGGGGCGTGCGGGCCGAAGCACCGGGCCTGCGCCTGCGCGCCACGCCGTGGTCTGCCGTGCGCCGCGTGACGCCCACAGGTGCAGGGGGCATCCGCATTCTGGGTGACCCGGCGCGCGATGAGGCCTATCTGCTGCCGCACCGGGTCGTGCCCGGGACCCTGGCAGACGCACTGGCGCAAATCGCGTCGTGGCGTGCGGAGTCTGGCGACACAGAGGGCTTGGCCAGAAGGGGGCGATAGACGGGACTGCACCGGGGGCGCTATACCTCGTGCGCCATGACAGATTTCGCCGCCATAGCCCAGGCGCACGGGACCCCGACCTATGTCTACGACGCGGCCGCCATCCGCGCCGCGTACCGGGCCTTCGCGTCCGCCTTTCCGGGGGCCCTGATCGCCTATGCGGTTAAGTCCAACACGGCCCTGGCCGTTATGCGCCTCCTGGCGCGGGAGGGGGCCGGGGCCGACATCGTCTCCGGCGGGGAGCTGGAGGCGTGCGTGCGTGCGGGCATAGCACCGGGCGCTATCGTGTTCTCCGGTGTGGGCAAGACGGACGCGGAGATCACTGCGGCCCTGGCTGCCGGCGTCTTGCAACTGAACATAGAAAGCGGTGCGGAGCTGGCCCGCATAGCGGAGATAGCCCGGGGCATGGGTCTCCGCGCACCGGTGGCCCTGCGCCTCACCCCAGACGTCGGCGGCGCGGCGTTTGACCAGACCACCACCGGGCGGCGGGGGGACAAATTCGGCCTTCTGGAGGAGGACCTTGTGCCCCTCTATGCCCAGGCGCACCGCCACCCGGACCTGGACCTCCGGGGCCTGTCTGTCCACATAGGCTCCCAGATCTTGTCCCTGGAGCCCTTCGCCGCCGCCTTCGCGCGCCTGGCTGAGGTGGTCCAGAGGCTCCGCGCCCAGGGCCTGCCCGTCCGGGCGCTGGACCTGGGCGGCGGGCTTGGCATCCCCTATGAGGACGTCCACGCCCCCCCAAGCGTGCGGGACTATGAGGCCCTCGTCCGCCGCGCCATAGGCCCTCTGGACACAGAAATTATTCTAGAGCCAGGCCGGGCCCTTGTGGGGGCCGCCGGCGTAATTCTGGCCCGCGTTGTGCGGGTAAAGGAGGGGGCGAGCGGGCGTTTTGTCGTCTTAGACGCCGGGATGAACACCCTGGTGCGCCCCGCCCTGTACGGCGCGCGGCACAGGGTGGAGCCCCTAGCCCCCCGCCCCGGGCCGCTGGAGCCTTGCGCTGTGGTGGGCCCGATCTGCGAGAGCAGCGATGTCTTGGCGCGGGATCTTCCCCTGCCGCCGGTGGAGGCGGGGGACCTTATCCTCATACGGGATGCAGGGGCGCACGGGGCATGCCTGGCGTCTACATACAACGCCCACCCCCTGCCCGCGGAGGTTTTGGTGGACGGCGACAAAGCCTCCCTCATCCGCGCCCGGCAGACCGTCCCGGACCTCTTCGCCCGGGACCGCGTGCCGGCGTGGCTTGCGTGACTGGGGGGCGCGGGCTCAGGCCCTGTCTGACTTCACGATTTCGGTCATGGTGACGCCAAGTTTCTCGCCCACGACCACGACCTCCCCGCGGGCGACAAGGCGGTTATTGACGTAGATGTCTATGGCCTCGCCGATTTTGCGGTCCAGCTCCACGACGGCCCCCCGGCCCAGCTTAAGAAGCTGGGAGACCTGCATGGTGGAGCGCCCCAGGACGGCGGAGATCTGCACCGGCACGTCATATATGGCTGTTACGTCGCCGATCATGGCCTGGCCCAGCTCATATTCAGGCTTCCGCTCCGCAGGCGCAGAGCCCTCCTCCGGCGCGATTTCCGCCAAGTCCATCCCCTGTGCGCCGTCTTCGCCCTCAGCCATGTGGGGATTATCCCGCCTTTGCGCCGGGCGCGCAAGGGGTGGGGCGACTGACGGGGTTCGAACCCGCGACCACTCGGACCACAACCGAGTGCTCTACCGCTGAGCTACAGTCGCCGCCCGGGTAGGTGGGAAGCTATACGCCCCCGCGCACGCGGGGTCAAGAATCAGCAGCGCCTGGCCCTGGCCTGGAAAGGCGGGGGCCCCTGGATGGCGGCGGGGCCTAACGTAAGCGGGTGTCTTGGGGCCGGGGGCCCTCCACGCGCAGGGGCCCGTCGGTCATGAAGTCCCGGTAGTGCCCGCTGGGCGGGAAGGGATGGTCCACCGCATGCATATCCAGCGTTCCCAGTATCCGCCAGCAGGTCGCCGTCCAGGCGGGCCAGTCCGCCTCGGCAGCGCTACACTCCGCCGTATAAAGCCGCCCGGCGTACAGACCAGCCGCGACGACCCCGCGCCGCGCCTGACCCGCGTCTGGCCCCGCTATGGGGGTGAATCGGGCTTCGGCCAGCCCAGCGTGGGCGCGGCCCAGGCCTGCGCCGTCCTTCTGGGCGAGGACGGCCACTCCATCGTACCGGGCATCCCAGTAGGCCTGCCAGAAGGCGGGGTCTATGGCGGCCTTTTGCACCGGCGCGGCGTAGCGCGCGGGATAGACCACAAAGCGCCGGTCGGCCTCTGCAGAGATGGTGATTCGGGCAGCGTTCCCGGGAGCCACCGCAGCGATGGCCTCCTGCGGGGCGTGCGGGACGGCCCGCGCCCAGTCATCCGGCGTGGTGAGGGTGACGGCGGTGTCCGCGTCGCGCCACACAATAACCTCCGCCCGCGCCGGGGCGGCGGCCAAAATGCAGGTGAGAGCGAGGACGCCTATGCGCATGGTGCCCACTGTAGCGCAGTCTGCGCCCGTATGCCACAGGGGGGCCCTTGTTCCCAAGGGCCCCTCGGCGCATAACAGGCCATGGGCAGGGACCTGGCATGCGTTGTTCTGGCCGCAGGACGGGGGAGCCGCATGCGCTCCGCCCGCCCCAAAGTGCTGCACCCCCTTGCCGGGCGGCCCCTTCTCGCGTGGGTTTTGGAGGCGCTGGAGGCGCTGGCCCCGGCGCGGATTGTGGTTGTGGCCGGGCCTGGTGGAGAGGACGTAGCCGCCGCTGCGCACCCGTACGCCGTGGCGACGCAGCCCGTGCAAGACGGCACCGGGGGTGCTCTGGCCGCGGCCCTTCCGTCCTTGGCGGGCTTTGACGGCCAAGTCCTGGTTGTTATGGGCGATGTCCCCCTGGTGGAGCCCGCATGCCTGCACGCCCTTCTGGACGCTGCGGGAGAGGGGGCCGCCGTTCTGGCCGCAGACCTGCCCGACCCTGCGGGCTATGGGCGCGTCATCGTCAACACAAACGGGGATGTGGAGCGCATCGTGGAGGAGCGAGAGGCAAACGCGGCACAAAGAGCCGTGCGCCTGGTGAACGCCGGGGCCTGGGTGCTGCCCTCACAGGGGCTTGGGCGCTGGCTGTCCGCCCTGACGCCGGACAACGCGGCGGGAGAGCGGTACCTCACGGACCTCCCTGGGCACATGGCCCAGGACGGTGTGGCCACAAGGCCCTGCGTTGTGGGGGACCCCATGGCCTTGCGCGGCGTGAACACGCGGGCGGACCTCGCCGCGCTGGAGGCCCTTGTGCAGGGCCGCCTGCGCGAGAAGGCCATGGCCGGAGGCGTGACCCTCGCGGACCCTGGCACCACGTACCTCTCCTGGGACACGGCCCTGGCCCCGGACGTGACAGTGGGCCCCTGCGTGGCCTTCGGTCCCGGTGTGCGCGTGGACGAGGGCGCGGAGATACGGGCCTTCTCCCACCTGGAGGGGGCCACTGTGGAGACAGGCGCGGTGGTGGGGCCCTTCGCCCGGCTGCGCCCCGGCACGCGCGTGGGCGCGGGGGCGCGCGTGGGCAACTTCGTGGAGATAAAGGCCGCCACCCTGGGCGCGGGCGTTAAGGCCGGGCACCTGGCCTACATCGGGGATGCCATCCTGGGGCCGTGCGTGAACTTCTCCGCCGGGGCCGTGGTGGCGAACTACGACGGGCGGACCAAGCACAAGACCACCATAGGCCAGGGCGCAATGGTGGGGACGAATGCTGTCCTCGTGGCCCCGGTGGAGATCGGGGCTGGGGCGTTTGTCGCCGCCGGATCCGTCATCACAAAGGCCGTGCCCGCCGGGGCCCTGGCCGTCGCCCGGGGGCGTCAGGAGGTCAAACCTGGGCGGGCACCCCCCCGCGAACCGTGACTCGCCTTCCGCCCGCGGTGGTGGTACGCTGGATGGACCATGTCTCTTGGTATCGCCATCCCCCCGGGCACAACCCTGACCTTCACGCGTGTGACGTACCAAATCTCTGTCACCGTCACCACCGGCGCGCCCCAACGGCGCGACGCGGGCAGCGACCTGGCCGACATCTTGGGCTCAGACCTCGTGGGTCAGGCGCTGGCCAAGCGGGACGCGACCTTCGCGCGCATCGACGACATAGAGACCCAAAGCGCGGCCGAGCGCCGGCGCAGCGCGCAAATGACACTCGACCATATTGAGCAAAGCGTGGGCGCCCTGAAAATGCTGGCCAAGACCAACCCCAAGGGCGCGGTCTTACATGCAGAGCAGCTAAGCAAAAAGCTCTCGATCGCGGCGCGGGAATACGCCAGTGCGGTGAGCGAGAGCGCTGTGCTGGAGGCGGAGCGCGCACCGCCCACAACCGCGCAAGAGCAGATGGATAGGTCCCGCGCTAAGGCCGCAGAGCGGCAGGAAAACCTGGGCTTCGTGAAACAGGCCCAGGATCTAAAGGACAAGATCAAGCGCATTGTGGATGAGCTGATTAAGGGGCAGTTGAGCAAAAAGGAGCAAGAGGAGATCCGCGAGGAGCTGGAGAGCATCGGCGCGAACCTGGCCAGCGTGGACGAGGCCCTGACGGCGATCATCGACATCACCCTGGGCCGCGCCTCCGGCGTGCGGATCTCGGCCTAGCGCCCCCGGCCCGTGGCCCCTCGACACCCCCTGCGTGACCCTCACCACGGCCCGAGGACTGAGGTCCGTTGGCGCTTCTTTGGCAGGGGCGTGGGGCCGGAGGACGTGGCCCCAGCCCTGGGCGTAGGGGCCGTGAAGGCCGTGCAACAGGTGCACGGCGCGCGGTGCTTGACCATCACGGACGCAGGCCAGGACACAGGCACCGAGGACGCCGACGCGCTGGCCACAGCCGCGCCGGGGGTTGCGCTCGCGGTGCGCACGGCGGACTGCGCCCCCGTGCTGTTGTGGGATGCTGCGGTTCCGGCGGTTGCTGCGGCCCACGCGGGCTGGCGCGGTGCCCTTGCGGGGGCCCTAGAGGCCGCGCTTGGGGCCCTCGCCGCACTGGGCGCGCGGGACATACGGGCCGCCATCGGGCCCTGCATAGGCCCTGCGTCCTACGCCGTGTCCCCCGGCTTTGAGGCTCCCTTTATAGAAGAGGACCCCTGCGCCGCGACCTTCTTCCGAGACGGGCGGTTTGACCTGCCCGGATACGCGGCCTTCCGCCTCGCCCGCGCGGGCGTGACGCGCATCGCACAGGCCGGGGCTGACACCTTTGCCCAGTCAGAGCACTTCCACAGCTTCCGCCGCGACGGGGCTGCAGCCGGGCGGCAAATCTCCGCCATTTGTATTGCGCCTTAGGCACAGCCAAGCCCCCACGCAAACGGCTCGCTTCTTTGACGGCGGCCCGGCGCGGTGGTAGGAAGGGGGGCAATGAGCCAGACCACGCGATACCCGCAGAGCGCGCGCGTAGCCCACTGGGCCACGGCCGGCCTGGTTGCGCTCCAGGCTGCCCTGGGCCTGGCCATGGAGTCCCTGGGGCCCTTGGCGTATCTTGCGCACTTGGGGGTGGGGTGCCTCATCCTGGCCCTGACCCTGTGGCGCCTGGCCCTGCGCCGCGCCGCCACAGACTGGCCCGAGGCCCACGGCGGCTGGCCTGCGCGGGTCGGGCATGGGGCGCTCTATGCCCTGTTGATGGTTGTGCCCCTGGCGGGCCTCGCGGCGTTTGTTTTGTCTTCGCACGCCCTGGCAGAGGTGCACGAGTGGTGCGCCTTCTGTCTTCTGGCGCTCGTGGCGGGGCACGTGGGCATGGTCGCGTGGCACCGGTACGCGCACGGAGTCCACCTCCTGCAAAGGATGGTATAGATGGACCCAGCCCCGTGGATTGTGCCCTTCACCTTCCTGCCTGGCGTGGGCCTGCTCATCCTGTCCACGGTGAACCGCTTCCATAATGTGAACACCCTCATCCGTGCGCGGGTGCGCGAGAGGCCCTGGGGCCATGTCACGCGGGCGGAGATGCGCGTTCTGTTCCGCCGCGCGGGCCTGTTCCACTGGGCCCTCACATCCCTGTATGCCGCCATGGCCCTGTTCTCCGTGGCGGCCCTCATCGGCAACCTCCAGCAAGGCTGGGCCTGGGCGGAGGCCCTGGGCCCCGGGCCGTCGGACGCCCTTATCACCGCCGGGGTGGTGTGCGTGGTGTTCTGCGCGGTGGCCCTTATGGCGGAGTCGGCGCTCTCCCACCGGATGGTCCGGCTGTATGAGCGCTGCGCCAGGTTGGCGGAGCCAGAAAAGCTGAGTACGCCCCCGCAAGGACCTTAAGGGGCAGCGCTACGACGGGACGTCCAGAAGTCCGAGCGCGGCGGCGAGGGCAAAACGAGCCACGACCTCGGCACGTTCCGCGCTAACCAGTGCAGCCTGGGCGTCTAGGTACTCCTGATCCGCATTGAGCACGTCCAAGACAGTCCGCCCGCCCAGGGCGGCCTCCTCCCGCACGCCCTCGCGGGCCAGGCGCTGCGCGGCCACCTCGTCCGCACGGGCCCGCGTGGCGGCGCGGGCTGCGGTCAGGACTGTCCAAGCCTCCACGGCCTCCCGCTCCGCCGCCCGGCGCGCTGTGGCCAACACATCCCGGGACCGCGCCTCCTCGTGCTGGCTCTGCCGCAGACGGGCCCGCACAGCACCCCCCTGGTAGAGCGGCAATGTCGCCCGCACCCCCACGCGCCCTTGCGTCTGCGCGTCGTAGTCCAGGCCCACAGGATCATAGACGTGGTCCACCCCCGCGTTCAGGGCCACCTGGGGCCACAGCTCTCCGCGCACGGCCCCCACGCCGTACCCCGCCGCGCGGGCCTGGCCCTGTGCAACACGGACGCGGGGGGCCGCCGCGCGGGCCCGGGCCGTGGCCTCTGGCAGCGCCTTGGGCAAGACGGCGTCCAAAACGCCCTCCGGCGGGGAGGCCAGAGTGTCCGTGGGCGCAAGGGGCAGGCCCGTCACCTGCGTGAACACCGCGCGCCTGGTCTCCAGCACCCCACGTGCCCGGATGAGATCTGCCTCCGCCCCGGCAAGGCGGGCCTCGGCCTGGCTTACATCCGTTTTGGTCAGGTCGCCCAGAGAAAAGCGCTCCTGAGCGGCGTCGCGCTCTTCGGCCAGAACATCCCGGTTTGTGGCTGCGAGGCCCTCCAGCGCCACGGCCTCCACTACGTCCATATAGGCCGACGCGGCGGCCAAGAGCAGGGCCTGTTCAGCCCGGGTGAGGGCGGCCCGCTGTGCGTCCAGGGCGGCTTTGGCCCCCCGGACGGAGGCGATGGTGGATCCCCCGCGGTAGAGGGGCTGGGACACAGAGGCGCCCAGGGTCTTTTCCACCCCGTCCTGGGGGTCGCCGGGGTCTGTGTCCTGGCGGGCCGCCGTTGCGTCGGCGTACGCCTGCACTGTGGGCCGCCAGCCAGAGCGGGCGCGATCCACCTCTTCCTGTGCCACGCGGAGGTCCGCACGGGCGGCGGCCAGGTCCGGGCTGTCCGCGAAGGTGTGGGCCAGGACGCCTGGCAGAGTGTGATCTATAGCCAGGGCCGGGCCTGCGGCGAGAAGGCCGCACACGACCGCCAGGGCACACAGGTGCCAAAATCTGGGGAGTACGCTGCTGTGAAGTGGCATTGTGGGGGACATGTCCGCGCCTCCTAAGCGGCAAAGGCGGGGTGGTAGGGCAGAGCCGCGTCAAAAGCAGGATACACCGAGAATCCACCCCCGGCAACGGGGCGGACGAGGACGCCCTGCCCGATGGGGGCGCCGCTAGCGCGCAGGACTGTCACAAGGCGGCCTGTGGGGGACAGGAGGGCCACCAGGGCCTCCGGCACGGCGGGCACGGCCCCCGCGATGACGATGAGGTCAAAGGGCGCATCTGCCTCCCCGGTCCAGCCCGCGCGGCCCACCACAGTGGGCAGAATCAGCGCGTCCCAGTGCTTTTGCGCAGCTGCCAAGGCGTCGGCATCGGCCTCCCGCGCGATAACCGTCGCCACAAGGGGCGCGAGGACCGCCGCGCCGTACCCCCCGCTTGCCCCGATCTCCAGCGCCACGTCCGCCGCGCGCGGCTCCGCCAGGGCCAGCAGCCGCGCGTGCGTGGCGGGGTCGGGCAGAACCCCTACGGGCAGGGGGACAGGGACGTCCGCATAGGCCAGGGGGAGAGAGACCTCAGACACAAAGGCCTCACGCGGAACGCCTCCGAAGGCGGCCAAAATAGACTCTTGGGTCACGCCCACGGGCTTGAGCTGGTCCCGTACCATATGGTGGCGCGGTACGGCGAAGAGGTCCTCCGCCATGGTCTATCCCTCCACCGGCACCGCTGGCAGGGCGGGCTCTTCCGCCGGGGCCTTCACAGCGGGCGGGGCGTCAGGCAGGGCATCAAGGATGCTGTCCCCTTGCCCGCCGTGCCCGGCCAAGATGCCCAGGATAAGGCTTGTGGCGAAGAACCCCGCTGCGCAGAACGCCGTGGCCCGCGTGAGCAGATTCGCCCCTCCAGAGGGGGACACCAGGCCGCCCAGGCCGCCACCGCCACCGGCCAGTCCGCCCAGGCCACCGCCCTCTGACCGCTGGAGGAGAACCAGGCCCACGATGGCCAGAGCCAAGAGCAGGTGGATGACAAGAACCGCTGCGTGCATAGTTCCCTCCTACCCCAGCCGGCGGCGCGGGGCAAGTGCTGCCCGCAGCAGGCACAGGCCGAGACTGTCCTATCAGACCCCGCTTGTGGGCAAGGTCCATGGCCTTTCGTAGAACCTGTCGTGGCAAAGGGCAGGGATGGCCGCCCTGGCGGCGGCGGCCTCGGCCAGGTCCAGGTTCGCCATGAGGATCCCTGGCCTCTGGCCCGGTAGCTCTGCCAGGACGTGGCCCCAAGGGTCTACGATCATGCTGTGGCCCCAGGTCTGGCGGGCCCCGCCGTGTGCCCCGCCCTGCGCGGGGGCCAGTACGAAGGCCCCGGCCTCTATGGCCCGCGCGCGCAGGAGTGTGGACCAGTGCGCCCGGCCCGTGGGGACGGTGAAGGCTGCGGGGACGCAGAGCATCACGGCCCCGGCCTTGGCCAGGTCTCTGTACAGGTGGGGGAAGCGCAGGTCATAGCACACGCTCATCCCCAGCCGTCCCCAGGGCGTGTCGGCCAGGGCGGCGCGGCCCCCGGGGGCGAAAACGCGGGACTCCTTGTGTCTCTCTCCCGTGGGCAAGGCCGCGTCATAGAGGTGAATTTTGTCGTAGCGTGCCACAAGCCGCCCGTCGGCGGCGAAGAGAAGGGACCGATTCGCACACCGGTCCGGTGTTTCGGACTTAACGGACACGGAGCCCACAAGAAGCCATATTTTGTGTTCTGCGGCCAGGGCAGAGAACAGGGGCACCGCCGGGTGCGCCTCCTCGGCGTGGGCGAGGGCCGCCCGCTCCGCCGTGGGCGGGAGGACTTGGTCCGTCACCTCCGGCGTGGCCACGATCTGCGCCCCTGCCTGCGCTGCCTCCCGCACGAGCGCGGACGCAGCGGCCAGGTTCGCGGCCATGTCCGGCCCGCTGTCCATCTGTACGCACGCCACACGCAGGGTCATCCCCGCATCATGGCCCAGGGCCGCCACCTGGGGCAAGCGCAGCCGGGGGGCCTACAGCATCTCCTCAATCTCCCCCTCAGGGGTGATGGCAGCGGCGGCCAGCGGCCCGCCGAAGCCGCACCCGGCGTCTATGGTCGCCACGC
>JAERIN010000036.1 GCA_016757515.1 Alphaproteobacteria bacterium | reverse complement strand
CGGCGGTGTTTTGGGTTTTGGGGTATTGCGCTGCGCGCGTTGTGTGCGCACAATCACCAATTGTGAAAGGCGCGGTGGCCGCACCTCGCTCGGACGCGACACGCAGGTGCCCTTCAAATAGCGAAAACGGTGAGCACAGGATTCCGATGAAACACATTCTTATAGCGCTTTTGAGTGCAGCACTGGTTCTGGGTTGGGTGCAGACGTCGGAGGCGGCCTCCGGAAAAGACCTAGAGGTTTTGGCCAAGGCTGTGGGATTCATCCAGGGGGGGCCGACGGGGTCTGTGCCCGTCGCTGTGTTGTATGACCCGGGCGTGGCCGCCTCGTCTGCGGAGGCGGATGCGGTGTCGGGCCTCCTGGCCGGGGGCGTCGGGGGCGGCAAGGTGACCCTGACCGACGGCGGGAAGGTGGAGATAGGCGCGCTCCCGGCCACGCCGGGGGCGGTGTTTTTTGTGACGCAGGGCCTGGGGGCGCACCACGGGGCGATCTTGGCCAAGGTGACGGAGGTCGGGGGGCTGACGCTCTCGACGGACGAAGCGTGCCTCCTGGCGGGGGCGTGCGTGTTTGTGGTGAAGACGGAGCCGAGCGTGGACATTTTGGTGTCCTCCAAGGCGGCGGGGGCGACGAACACGGAGCTGGCCTCGGCGTTCAGCATGATGATCACGAAGAAGTAAAAGGTGGACACTCCCATGAAAAAAGCACTCTTGTTCTCTGCGTCTTGCGCTGTTTTGGGGCTCGCATCCGCGTCTGCGCCTGCGCAGACCTTGGACTACGCAACGTTCCAGGACATGTTTGGGGAGCCGGTGACAACCTCGGCCAACGGGTCGCCGCAGCGGCTGAGCGAGGTGCCGCTGAACATGGAGATTTTGACGGCTGAGGAGATTGCGCGCACGGGGGCGCGGACCGTTCCGGAGGCGCTGCGGTTTTTGCCGGGCCTGACGGTGCGGCAGTCCAGCTTTGGGCAGACGGAGGTGTCCATCCGGGGCTACAACCAGCCGAGCGCGGAGCGCCTTTTGGTCTTGGTCAACGGGCGGCAGGTGTACACGGACTTTTTTGGGATGGTCGTGTGGGACAACATTCCCGTGGAGATGGCCGAGATCAAGCAGATTGAGGTCATCAAGGGCCCCAACACGGCCCTGTTTGGCTTCAACGCCACCTCGGGCGTGGTGAACATCATCACCTACAACCCCCTCTACGACGACGTGCGGGAGGTGACGGCCCGTATCGGCGGCTTTGAAGAGGGTCCGTTTTACGAGGGCTCCGGCGTGGCCACGGCCAAGCTGGGCGACGCCTGGGCCGCGAAGGTCGCCCTGGGCGGGTACGAGGCGGATGAGGAGTTTGCCAACACCTTTCCGGCGTTCCTGGATGCCACACCCAAGCGCGCCTCCGGCTCCGTGGATATCTGGGGACAGGTGACGGACACCATCCAGGTGAACTTTGAGATGACCAGCAACCAGAACGACCGCCTGGAAGGTATTGCGCTCCGGATCCCGTCGCGTACAGAGTTTGACGCGAGTTCCCTGCGCGGGCGCATCATCGCCGACACGGACTGGGGCCTCATCGAGGGGGATGTCTACCACAACCGCTCTGTGGCTGGGTATTTTCTATACGCTCAATCGCCTGTCGCGATCCCCAACGAGCTGGAAAACTCAATCACCGTGGCCAAACTGACCAATACCTTTGAGGTTGGAAACAATCATATCTTCCGCATCGGTGGAGAGTACCGCAGCGCGGACAATATTATGAAGGCCCTGGACACGGACGAACTGACCTACACCATCGGCAGCGTCATGGGCCTTTGGGACTGGCGCGCCACAGACAAGCTGCGCACCTCCGTGGCCCTGCGCTATGACCACTTTGAGCTGGAGCCCGACCCGAATTTTGGCTCCCCCTTTGGCATCAATAGCCAGTTTGTCCTGGAGGACTATCACCAGACTCTGGACGAGTACAGCTACAACATCGGCGCGGTGTATCAGCTGACGGACCGCGACACCCTGCGCGCCTCCACCGCCCGCGGCGTGGACCTGCCCAGCTTTACAGAGTTTGGGTTTCAGGCAATAAACACTTTTGTGGGTCCTCCTCCGGTCATCCTGCTGGGCAATCCGGGCACGCAGTCTGCCATTGTGACCAACTATGAGATCGGCTGGGACCGCCGCGTGGACGCCATAGACGGTTTCCTGCGCACGGCGCTGTTCTATCAATACAACGACGAGATGCAAAACATGGGTAGCGCCTTTACCACGTCCTTTGCTTTTATGCCCACCGCGCTGTACGGCAACCTCGGCGACAGCGAAATCTATGGCGTGGAGCTGGGCCTGGATGGTACGTTCCGAGACAAATGGGCTTGGGGTCTTAACTACGCCTTCTCCCGCGTGGAGGACGACCTGCAAAAGCGCGACGCGAGCGGCTTCTTGACTCCCGTGACCTACGAGGACTCCCACTCAGAGCACACCGTCAACGCCCACCTGGGCTACACCGCAGACCGCTGGCGCGCGGACGGATTCTTGCAGTACACAAGCGGCTTTGACGACTTCGGGGTCCCCGGCTGGCACCAGCTTGGCCCCCCAGGGCGCAACCAGCTGGTAAGCGTGGACGACGCCTTCGTCCTGAACGCCAACGTGGCTTTTGACATCACGGACGACATCACCTGGTCCGTGGCGGGCACCAGCCTCCTGGGCAACACCGAGCAAACCGCCTACGGCGAGGCCCAAACCATGGTGTGGACCTCCCTCACCTGGCGCTTTTAGGGGGCGGAGTGATTGCGGGTCCGGGTGGTCGCGGGTAAGACTGCTACGGCATGACTTTTGAACTTGGGCTCTCTCTTGTTGGCATCCTGGTGCTCTTGGTGCTCTCGGCGTTCTACTCCGGCTCCGAAACCGCCCTGACCGCCGCCTCCACCGCGCGCCTGCGCGGCTACGCCAAAAAGGGTGATGCCCGAGCCCAGGCTGTCCTAGACCTGCGTGCACAAAAAGACCGCATGCTGGGCGCTCTCCTTCTGGGCAACAACCTGGTCAACAACCTCTCCCCCGCCCTGGCTACGGCCATCCTCATGGCCGCCTTCGGCGAGGCCGGGGTGTTCTACGCCGCCATCTTGATGACCGCCCTTGTGCTCATCTTCGCGGAGGTCCTGCCCAAGACATATGCCTTCCACTATGCCGACGCCATGTCCATGCGTATCGCCCCCGCCATCCGCTGGACCGTTGTCGCCTTCGGCCCGATTAGCGAGGCCGTCACATGGATGGTCCGGGGAACCCTAAAACTGTTCGGCGTGGATGTCTCTAAAGTCTCCGCCGGCTCGCACCTAGAGCTGCTGCGTGGGGCCATTGAAATGCACGAGGGGCCAGAGCAAGAAACGGCGGAGCAGCGGGCCATGCTGCGCTCTGTCCTGGATCTAGCGGAGGTGGACGTAGAGCAGGTGATGACCCACCGCCGTGCCGTGCATATGCTGGACGCAGACGCGCCCCTGGAGGCCCTTGTGGACGAGGCCCTTGCCAGCCCATACTCCCGTCTGCCGCTCTATCGTGGGGCACAGGACAACATCGTAGGCGTAGTGCATGTGAAGCTCCTCCTGCGCCACCTGCGCGCGGCGGGCGGTCGGGCCAAAGGCCTGGACCTGGCGACCATAGCCATGGAGCCGTGGTTCATCCCAGAGACCACCACGCTGCAGGAGCAACTCGCGGCATTCCGAGCGCGGCGGGAGCACTGCGCCCTCGTGGTGGATGAGTATGGGTCCTTCATGGGCATCGTCACGCTGGAAGACATCCTGGAAGAAATCGTGGGGGAGATAGATGACGAGCACGACGTTCTGGTCCCCGGCGTGCGGCGTGCGGCAGACGGGCGCTATCTGGTGGACGGGACCGTCACAATCCGGGACTTGAACCGGGAGTTTGACTGGGACCTGCCCACGGAGACAGAGTACGCCACTGTAGCGGGCCTGCTTCTCCACGAGTCGCGGACCCTGCCCCGGGCGGGACAGGGCTTCACATTCTTCGGCTTCCGCTTCGACGTCGTCCGTCGGCAGCGCAACCAAATCACCCTCGTGCGTATCACACCGCCCAAAGACCCGGAACCTGGTATTGGAAAGTGATTGACTTTACGCTACAGCACTTTGCATTAAGGAATATCTCACGCCATGATTCGCGCATGACCTACTCCCTAGACCTCAGAGAGCGCACAAAAAGACGACACTGATCATGGCCCAGAGAGGCAAAGAGTGGCTCGCACCCCTGCTTTTTCAGGGCTCAAGCGCGGCCATGACCATAGAGCGCTGAATAGAGAAGGACCTCCTGCCCCTGCCGCCCTATTCACCGGACCGTAATCCTATCTAGAAAACCTTCGGCACCCTCAAAGAGCGACGCCAGAGCCTGGCGGATCCCGGCGACCTGGAGGCCCTGCTTAGGGATAGTTCTTAGTGCGATTTACTATAATGGGAAGTTCTATAGCATGGACCCATGCCCTGAGCGGGCTGCTCATCCTCTCCGGCGTGGGTCTCATCTACTGGAAGGGTTAGCCCCTGACCTGGCCCGCGCCGCGCACGACGTATTTGTAGGTGGTGAGGCCCTCCGCCCCCACGGGGCCACGCGCGTGGAGGCGGCCCGTGGCGATGCCGATCTCCGCGCCCAGGCCGTACTCAAAGCCGTCCGCGAATCGCGTGGAGGCGTTGTGTAGAACAGACCCGGCGTCCACCTGGGCCAGAAACTGCTCCGCCGTCTGCGCGTCCTGCGCCACAATGGCCTCCGTGTGCCCAGATCCGTGGCGGGCGATGTGCTCTATGGCGCCGCCCACGCCGTCCACCACCGCAACGGACATCTTGGGCCCGAGGTACTCCGTGTCCCAGTCCTGCGGCGTCGCTGGGCCCACGCGGGCGTCCAAAGCCTGTGCCGCCGCATCGCCCACCATTGCACAGCCCGCCTCGGCCAGGGCGGACAGAACGCCGCGGGCAGCCGCGGCATCCAGCGCAGAGTCCAGCAACAAGGTCTCCGCCGCGTTGCACACCCCCGTGCGCTGCATCTTTGCGTTCACCGCAAGGCTGCGGGCCATGGCAGGGTCCGCGCTCACGTCCACATAGACATGGCACACGCCGTCCAGGTGCGCGAGCACGGGCATCCGGGCCTCGACCTCCACCCGCTCCACCAGGCTCCGCCCGCCGCGCGGGATCATCAGGTCTATCAGGCCTCTGGCGCCCAGCATGGCCCCCACGGCGTCTCGGTCCGCTGTGGGCACCATCGCGACGGCCTCGGGCGGGAGGGCATTTTTCTGCAAAGATTGCTGCACCAGCGCGTGGAGCGCCAGGGAGGTTGCCAAAGCCTCTGACCCGCCGCGCAGAACAATCGCGTTGCGGGATTTCAGGGCCAGCGTTGCGGCATCCACGGTCACGTTGGGCCGGGACTCGTACACCATGCCCAGCACGCCTATGGGCACGCTAACACGCTGTATGATAAGGCTGTTCTGCCGTGTGGTCTCCCACAGGATGCGGCCCACGGGGTCTGGCAGGGCCGCCACAACCTCGGCCCCCTCGGCCATGGCCTCCACACGCGCGGGGGTGAGTGTCAGGCGGTCCACCAGAGCGTCCGAAAGGTCCTTGGCCCTCGCCGCCGCCACGTCCGCGCCGTTCACCTCCACCAGGTGCGGCCCGCCAGCCCGCAACAGGCCGGCCAGAGACACAAGCGCAGCATTCACCCGTTCCACCGGCGCAAGGGCCAAGACACGCGCGGCCGCGCGGGCCCGCGTTGCGAGGTCGTGCACAAGGGTTTCTGAGTCTTGGGCCATAACTACGCCACCGTCCGGGCCTCTTCCACGACGTCGAAGCACTCGATGATATCGCCCACCTGCACTCCGTTGTAGCCGGCCAGGGCCACACCACACTCATACCCCTCGCGGACCTCCTTCGCGTCGTCCTTGAAGCGCTTGAGGGCCGCGATGCCCCCGGTCCACACGACCACGTCGTCGCGCAATAGGCGGGCCTTTGTCCCCCGGCGAATGAGGCCCTCCGTCACCATGCAGCCCGCGACATTGCCAACCTTGGACACACGAAACACCTCGCGCACCTCGGCGATACCCAGGGCCTCCTCCCGCAGTGCAGGGGAGAGCATGCCAGAGAGCGTGGCTTTCATATCGTCAATAATGTCGTAAATGACGTTGTAGTAGCGGATGTCCACCCCGGCCTGAGATGCGGCGAGGCGGGCCTGGGCCCCCGCGCGGACGTTGAAGCCGATGATAAGACCGCCAGAGGCGCGAGCGAGAGTCACGTCGCTCTCCGTGATGCCCCCCACGCCGGCGTGGAGCACGCGGATGTCTATATCGGGGTTTTCCTCCACGACCTTCTCCAGAGACCCGGTGATGGCCTCTATAGAGCCGTGGACGTCCGCCTTTATGACGACCGGGAGGGTTGTCTTTTCGCCCTCCGCCTTGCGCGCCAAGAGCTGCTCCAGCGTGGTCCGGCGCTTCAGGGCCAGGGCCGCTGCAGCCTCGCGACGCTTGCGCTGGCGATACTGGGCCACCTCCCGCGCGCGGGCCTCGTCCGCCACGACGACCAGGCTGTCCCCGGCTTCGGGCGTGCCGTCCAGGCCCAGGACCTCCACCGGCTGCCCCGGCAGGGCGGTCTCCACGGCCCGCCCCCGGTCATCTAGGAGGGCCCGGACCTTGCCAGTTTCGGCCCCCACGATGAACACGTCCCCCACGCGGAGGGTGCCCCGGCGCACGAGGACAGTGGCCACAGAGCCGCGCCCGCGCTCTTGCTTGGCCTCCACGACAATACCGTCTGCGGTGCGGTTAGGGTTGGCCGCGAGTTCCAGCATCTCGGCTTGCAGCACAATGGCATCCTGCAGTTTGTCCAAGTGCAGGCGTTTTTTGGCAGAGATGTCCACGGACAGAGCCTGCCCGCCCAGGTCCTCCACTTGAATGTCGTGCTGGAGAAGGTCTTGCCGGATCTTGTTGGGGTCCGCGCCGGGGAGGTCAATCTTATTGATCGCAATGATGATGGGCACGTCGGCGGCCTTCGCGTGGGCGATGGCCTCCAGGGTCTGGGGCATAATGCTGTCGTTCGCCGCAATGACGATAACCACAATGTCCGTGACGGTCGCGCCGCGTGCGCGCATGGCGGTGAAGGCTTCGTGCCCCGGTGTGTCCAGGAAGGTGATCTTCTGGCCGCTGGGCAGGGTGATCTGGTAGGCCCCGATGTGCTGCGTTATGCCCCCGGCCTCCCCCTCCGCGATGTTGGTGGCCCGCATGGCGTCCAAGAGAGAGGTCTTTCCGTGGTCCACGTGACCCATGATGGTCACAACGGGCGCACGTGGAACGAGGGAACCCTCCGGGTCCGGCGCGCCCTCCAGTCCAACCTCCACGTCTGCGTCCGTGACGCGGCGGACCTTGTGCCCAAACTCGTCCGCGATAAGCTCTGCGGTGTCAGCGTCTATGGCCTGGTTTATGGTGGCCATAACTCCCATCTGCATCAGGGTCTTAATGACCTGCGGTGCGGGTTCCGCCATCCGCGCGGCCAGTTCCTGCACTGTGATGGTCTCGGGCAGGGTGACCTCCCGCGCGACCTTAGCCGCGGGCTCCTTGGGCCCCATGGCGGCCAGGCGGGCCTTTTCCCGCGCGCGGCGCTGTGCGGCCAGGGAGGGGCCACGGTCCCGGTCGTAGTCCCGGTTCATGGCCTGCGTGACGGTGATGCGTCCGCCGCCGCGCTGCCTCTGTACACTCGGGCGGCGGGGCGGAGGCGCACCACGGCGCACCCGCTCCCGCACCTGCTCAGGCCGGTCGGGGGGCGCAGAGGACCGTTCCTGCTCTGGCCCAGGGGGCGGCGGTGGCGCGACCACGACCCCTTCTGTCTCAGGCACAGACCTCACCTTCGGGCGGTGCGTCGGCTGACGTGCCGGCAGGGCTGTGGAGCTCTCCTCCTCCATAGCGCGGCGGAGCGCGCGCTCCCGCGTCTCGCGCTCCTGTGTGCTCAGGTGCCCGCTCTCATCTCTCTCGTCTTTTTCGTGCGCCTCAGTGGGGGCGCGCCGCCGCCGGACCTCCACCGCCACAGCGGGGCCCACAGGCACACCCCGCCGCGTTGCCGCCGCCACAGCCCCACGGGAGCGCGCCGCGGGGCTCGCGCCCGGGCCAACCTGCCCTCCCCCGCCCAGGGAGAGAGTCTTGCCCGACAAGGACAGAGTCTTCTTTGCCTTCTTTGGCGGTGTGTCATCATCCTCAGCCATGGTGGCACCCTATAACACGCTCCCGCGCGCTGTGGCTAGGGGCCCCCAATGTCCGGCCCGCGCAAAGTTATGTCCGCCATAGCGCCGGAGCCCCTTGCCCGCGCCTGGGTTTTGGTGTTCTCCTAGAGCGCGTGACTCATAAGCGCCTTACACTCCTTCTCGCCCTGGCACTCTGTGCCCAGGGGGCCGTGTGGCTCTCCCTCCGGCACGAGCAGGCCCGCTGGCCTGGCACGCCGCCCGTTCCCCGCTCTGCGGGCGCTCTGGCCCTGGGGGACGCACAACTGGCCTACCGCATCGCGGGCCTGACCCTGCAAAACATGGGGGACATGGGCGGCAACACAACACCCCTTTCTGACTACGACTATAGCGCCCTGGGGCGGTGGTTTGCTCTCATGGACGCCATGGACCCTCGGGCCAACTTCGCGCCATACCTTGCGGCCTATTATTTCGGCGGGACACAAAACCCACAGGATCTCGGGCCGATTGTGGACTATTTGGCCCGGGTGGGCACGCGCCCGGAGCCACCTGGGCCACAATCTATGAAGTGGCGCTGGCTGGCGCAGGGCGTGTTCCTCGCGCGATATAGAATGAAGGACATGCCTCTGGCACGCTCTTTGGCCCGAGACCTGTCCGCCCTCGCTGTAGAGCGGGGGGACCTGCCCATCTGGGCGCGAAACATGGAGGCTATGGTGGCCAGCGCTATGGGAGAAAAAGAGGCCGCGCTGGGCTTGCTCTTGGCCTTGCTGAAGGACGGCGCGCAGAACCTAGACCCAACGGAGGTGAACGCGACCGTGGAATACCTGTGTAGGCAGGTTTTTACTGCGGATGAGGCCGCGCAGGCGGAAATATGCGCAGGGGTGGCGCGGTGAGGGGTCTGTGTTTTGCCGAATCTGGGGCGCAATTCTGTGGGCAAGGCGCGGGAATGCTCTTGCATCCCGGCATGTTTGCTGCTGTAGTGCCTCCACTCTAAAAGAGTGATCCTTTTTCAAATTAAGGCACCATCCCATGCCCACACCCTACACCCGCTTTGTTTTTCCGCTCACTCTCTTGGCCACTGCGCTCCTCCTCGCGGGCTGTGCGTCCTTCGTAAACATGCAAAAGGCAGACAGAGACGCAGGCTACACAACCCAGGACTATCATGACGCCCTGGCCCCCCGGCCCATCCCCGATAGCGAGGAGGGCAAGGACGGGCAGACTGTGGGTGTCCCACCCCTACAGCCCTATGTGACGGGCGCGGCAGGTGCCGGGGCATATAAGCCCATGCCCATTGTGTCTTTGGATGTGCAAGGACAGTACGCCCTTCGGACGCTCTTTTATGAGCTGGCACAAAAAGGGGGATTTGACCTGGAGCTGGACCCGCGAATCACCGGGTCTGTCTACTTCCGCGCACAGGAGCGGCCCCTGGATGAGGTTCTGGAGCGCGTGGCCTCCATTGCGGGCTTGCGGTACACCTTTAATGACAACGTCCTGCGGGTGGAGTTGGATACACCATATAACAAGGTGTATAAGCTGGACTATCTGAATTACGTCCGCGCGGCACAGAGCAACATCTCTACAGATATTTCCGTGGTGTCCACAGAGGGTGGGACGGACACAGGCTCTGATTTCTCTGTAACGTCAGCAACGGAATCGAACTTCTGGGAGGAGCTGGACAGCGCCATGGCGCAAATCTTGGGCACCCCAGGCGCGCAGATCCTGCGCACCAGTGCAGACCCAACGCTTGAGGGGCAGCTAGAGACCGTGCAGGCGGAGCCCATAGGCGGCAGTCAGGCCCCAGACGTACTTCTTCAAATCGGTTCCCTGCCTGTTTCCGGCGGCGGCGCGTCAGAAAATGTCGCAAGCCGGTACTCCGTGAACAAGCAGGCCGGGCTAGTGAATGTGTACGCCACAGAGCGGCAGCATAAGGAGGTCTCTGCGTATCTGAACATGCTGCGCACGGCCATGACAGCACAGGTGCTGATAGAGGCCAAGATCTTGGAGGTTGCGCTGGTGGACCAGTACCAAACCGGCGTGGATTGGAGTCTTTTGGGTGAGGCTCCTGGGGACCAGGGTCAGGTTACAGGCGATTTTGGCGGTGGGTCCCTTCTGGAGTTTCCATCCAACTTCCCTATTACAGGGGGCAACTCTGGCCTAAGATCCATTATCGGTTATACAACGCAAAACTTTAATGTTTTTGTACAGGCTCTATCTACGTTCGGGACGGTGCGCGGATTAGCGAGTCCGCGGCTGTCTGTATTGAACAACCAGACGGCGGTGTTAAATGTTGTGAGGAACGTCGTCTACTTTGAGACAGACATACAAACACAACAAGGAACACAGGAGAGTCCTGGTGATACGGTAACCGTTGATTCCACAATAAAAACCGTCCCAGAGGGCATTCTGGTAAATGTAATGCCCTCTATCAATCTGGATGACAGAACGGTTTCTTTGTCTATACGTCCTTCCATAACGAAGATTTCCTCTTATAAAAACGACCCAGCCGTGGACTATCTCTCCAGAACTATATTAGCTCAAGACAGGGATGCAGGGGCTTTTGAAAGCCGTATACCAGAACTCAACGTGCAAGAGGTGGATTCCGTGATTAAGGTCCGCTCTGGCCAGGCGATTGTGATTGGAGGCCTGTTGCAGGACAAGGTAGAGAGCCAGAAATCGGGCCTGCCCGGCCTGCATGAGTTGCCCGTGGCGGGCGCGGCGTTTGGGCACAACCAAAACTACGTGAAAAAGACGGAGCTGGTGATCTTGCTGCGGGCGACCATCTTGGATGACCCTGGCGACAGCCTGCACGAGACGGACCGCGACCTGTACAGGGCCTTCGCCCGTGACCGGCGGCCCTGGGCGCTGTGATCCTGTGTGTCGCCCCGACGAAAGTCGGGGTCAGAACTTAGAGTGTGAAAGAGGTTTGCCCGATCTCGGCATCCACCGGGGTAACAAGAAAACGCCATGCCCAGCCTCCTCCTTATCCGCTATGTCCTGACCGCCGCTCTGCGCGACCGCGTGCTCCTGGCTCTGGCCAGTGCCCTCCTGGTCGGCGGGGCCATTGCCGTGTTCCTGGGCTCCGCCGCCCTCATAGAGCAAGACCGCTTTACCCTGGTGTTCGCGGGCGGCGCTCTGCGTGCCGTGGGGGCCCTGGCCGTGGTGCTGTTCGTCGTGGCCACCCTGCGCCGCGCCTTTGAGGCCCGCGATGTAGAGTTCCTCCTCGCCCGGCCCCTCTCGCGTACAACCTTTCTCCTGTCCTACGCTGCGGCCTTCGCGGGCCTGGCCGTCGCAGCGGGCCTTGCCGTTGGCGGCGTGCTCTGGGCCCTGGCCCCCCACCTCGCCGGACCGGGCCTAGCCTTGTGGGCCGCAACCCTCCTAGCCGAATACGTCCTCGTCGCCTGGGCGGCCCTGTTCTTCGCCATGGTCCTGGAGAGCGCCCCCGGCGCGGCCATGGCCACCCTGGGGCTTTACGTCCTGGGGCGCATGTCTGGGCAGATCCTGGGCATCATAGACGCCGGCACCGCCGAGGCCGTGCCCTTTCTCCAGACCCTCATGCAGGCCGTGTCCGTCGTCATCCCGCGCCTGGACCTCATGGCCCGGTCCTCCTGGCTCATCTACGGGCCGGAGGGCGCGCTCGCCTGGCCCCTTGCCGCCGCAGGGCTCCAGTGCGCCGCCTTTGGTGTCCTCCTCCTGGCCGCCGCCCTGGCGGACTTGCTCCGGCGGGCGTTTTGATCCCTTACCCTTCCGCGCCCCCAAAGTGTATGCGCGGGTCCACGGCGACATAGGCCAGGTCCGTCACAAGCTTCATGCCAACGCCGAGGAGGGCGTACAGGTAAACCACCCCCAGGACCACTGGAAAATCCCGCCCGACCGCGGCCTCGTACCCCAAAAGGCCCAGGCCATCTAAAGAGAAGATATACTCCACGAGGAGGGAGCCGGTGAAAAAACTCGCGACAAACGCGGCGGGAAAGCCCGCGATAACCACCAGCATGGCGTTTCGAAACACATGCCCCCACAACACCCGCGCCCGGCCCGCGCCCTTGGCCCGCGCGGTCAGGACATACGGCTTGGACATCTCGTCCAGGAAAGCGTTGCGCGTGAGGATGGTCAGGGAGGCGAACGCGCCCAGAGTCAGAGATATCACGGGCAGCGTGATGTGCCATAGATAATCAAAAACACGCTGTAAGGCGCTCATATCGCTCCATGTATTGCTCACCAAGCCGCGCAGGGGGAACAGATCAAAATACCGCCCACCGGCGAAGAGCACCATCAGGACAATGGCGAACAAGAACGCCGGGATCGCGTGCCCCAGGAACACGGCCAGGGAGGTCCAGAAGTCAAACGCCGTGCCCGCGCGAACGGCCTTTGCAATGCCCAGGGGCACCCCAATGAGATACACCAAAAGGGTGGTCCACAGACCCAGACTGATGGACACGGGCATTTTTTCCAAAACCAGTTGTGTCACAGGGACATCGCGGTAATAGCTCCGACCCAGGTCAAACCGCGCATAGTCCCAAAGCATTTTCAGATAACGCTCATGCGCAGGCTTATCAAAGCCATATAGTGCTTTGAGTTCTTTTATAAACTCCGGGTCTATGCCCTGCGCGCCCCGGTACGCCCCCTCTTGGGGCGGGGCGGCCTCTGCGGTGGAAAATTGCGCCGTCGCGCCCTGCCCCCCGTGGCCCTGCATCTGCGCAATCGCCCGCTCCACCGGTCCGCCAGGCACGAACTGCACGATAACAAACGCAGCCGTCACCACGCCCAGGAGCGTAGGGAACATAAGAAGAATGCGCTTCGCGATGTAGGCAGCCACGGGGGCAGATTAGGCCAGGGCCTGGGCATCCTCAAGGACCGCGCGCGTGGGGGCGGTCCAGGACCCGTCGTCCTCGTGCAACACCAGGCCGGGGGCCAGGACCATGGGCCCGCGCGTACCCTTCACGGCCGTGACGACAAGGCGGGAGGCCGGAGCCCCGGCGCGAGGCCACAGTGGGGCCATGCGCGCCGCGCCGAAGCGGCCCCGCAGGACCAACACAATCTCTGGCAAGGCCTCGGGCCGGTGGATGAGGGTTAGGGTCCCGCCTGGTCTGAGAACCCGTGCGGCGCAGCGGGCCCAGGCCTCTAGCCCAGCGCCAACAAGAGCCCGGGCCCGCGTGGCCTCCGGCGGGGGCGTGTGGGCTCCCGCCGCATAGAAGGGTGGGTTTGCGATGACGTGATCAAAGGGCCGAGTCACAAAAAACCTCTGCACGTCCGCGCACACAGCGGGCAAGCCGCCCTGGGCCGCGAGGGCCGCGAGGGCCGGGTCCGCCTCCACCCCGAACGCCTGCACGGCCGGCACCCGCGCCGCCAGGCACAGAGCGGCCGCGCCCGTGCCGCAGCCCAGGTCCACCACGCGCTCTCCGGTCAGCGCTGGGCAGGCCGCCGCCAGCACCACCGCGTCCAGACCGGGCCTAAGGCCCCCCGAAGCGGGCACCCGCACCCGCACCCGCCCGCCAAGCAGGGCAACGGAGGGCACATCGGAGGAGCGGCTGTGCGGCATCGGTCAGGCCTGCCCACCGTATACCCCGCCACGCAAGGGCCCACAAACCGCCCCACAGTCCAGACGCAAAAATCCTGTGGTTGTGGCGGAGGCAGGGCTTGTCATGGGCGCGCGGCCCCCGCTATACCCAAAGAATGCGCGGGCATACTGAGTCGCCCGCAACGCCGCAACCTCTTTTGAAGAATATGGAGACCACCGCCATGCTGCCCGCCTTCCGCCGCTTTGTCGCCCTTTCCCTTCTCATCGTCGCCATGGCCCTGCCTCTTGCCGCCTGCGGCAAAAACAAGCACAGCCTGGACCACGGCCTACCCCCCGCCCAAACGGAGATTAGCCCCCTTGACGACATCTACGGCGGCACACCCATCCCCGGCATGGCTGCCCCCGGCTCTCAGGCCGACCTCGCGTCCATGGCGGGCGACCGGGTGTTCTTTGACACGAACCGCTCTGACCTTCTTCCCGAGTCGCGAGGCGTTCTGGAGGCTCAGGCTGCCTGGCTGCAGTCATACCCGCAGCTTATGGTGACGATAGAGGGTCACTGCGACGAGCGCGGCACGCGGGAGTACAACCTGGCCCTGGGCGAGCGCCGTGCGCAGAGCGTACGGGACTACCTCGTGTCCATGGGCGTGGACGCCTCGCGCCTGACCACTGTTTCTTATGGCAAGGAAAACCCAGAGGCCGTGGGCTCTACGCCAGAGGCCTGGGCGCTCAACCGCCGAAGCGTTACGCGTGTGGAGTAGAGTCTGATGCGCCGCGCCTGCCTCCTGGTCCTAGCGCTCCTGGTCACCGCGCCCACAGCCCTGGCGGGGGAGACGGACCGCAGGCTAGACAAACTTGAGGGTGACATAGACACCCTCTATCGGGCCGTGTTCCAGGGGCAGACGCCGCCGACTGATGGCGCCCCCCTCCCCTTGACGTCTGGCAGCGGCAGAGGGCCGACACCCTCTCTGGAGACCCTGGACCGGATGCAGGCCCTGGAGGACCGCCTGCGGAACCTGACAAATCAGGTAGAGGAGCAGGGCTATGCCATACGGCAGATACAAGAGCGCATGCAGGCCGCCGCCGCCCCAGACCCCCTGGTCCAGGCCCCATCCACAACCGCTGGAAGCGTTTTGCCGCCCGGTGCGCTGGGCGCGCCCCTGGGGGGTGGACCCACAGGGGCGGATGTCACCGCCGGGCAGCCTGCACAGGCCTACGCGCAGGCCTATGCCCTGTATCAAGATGGCCAGGCCGCAGCGGCAGAGGCCGCATTCCGGGACTTTCTGGCCCGCTGGCCTACGCAGGAGCTGGCCCCGAACGCGAAGCACTGGCTGGGCAAAAGCCAAATGGCCAAGGGGGACTATGAGCCCGCAGCACGGACCTTTGCGGAGGGGTACCAGGTCTGGCCGCGGGCGGCCAAGGCCCCGGATATGCTTCTGGGCTTGGCGCTAGCGCTGGACAAGGCCGGACGGCGGGAGGAGGCCTGCACCGCCCTGACCAAGCTCCGCGCGGACTTCCCCTCCGGCACCGCGCCCGCCGTCGCCAAAGGGGCCCAAGAGGCCAAACGCCTGTCTTGCCCGTAGGTCGCAGCCCCCTTACGCCCCCCCGCCCTGGCCACGATAGTTCGGGGCCTCGCGGGTGATGGCAACGTCGTGGACGTGGCTCTCGCGGTAGCCCGCGGCGCTCATGCGCACGAACCGCGCCACGCGCTGAAGCTCCGGTATGGTCGCCGCACCGGTGTAGCCCATGGCCGCGCGCAGCCCCCCAACCATCTGGTGCAGCACCGCACGCACCGGGCCCTTGTAGGGCACGCGGCCCTCTATGCCCTCGGGCACAAGCTTGCTGCGCTCCGACACCCCGGCCTGGAAATACCGGTCCGCCGCGCCCGTACCCCGGACCATGGCCCCCACGGAGCCCATGCCACGGTAAGACTTGTAAGAACGGCCTTGGTACAGGATGACCTCCCCCGGCGCCTCGTCCGTCCCCGCGAGGAGGCCGCCCAGCATAACCGCGTCCGCACCCGCCGCAAGCGCCTTAGCCACGTCGCCCGAGGAGCGAATGCCCCCGTCCGCCACCACGGGCACGCCCCTGGCCCTACACGCCCCGGCCACGTCCGCCACGGCCGTCAGCTGCGGCACGCCCACGCCCGCCACAACGCGTGTGGTGCAGATGGAGCCGGGGCCTATGCCCACCTTCACGGCCCCCGCGCCGGCCTCTATCAGCGCCGCCGCAGCCTCCGCCGTGGCCACGTTCCCCGCCATAATCTCCACAGAACCCCCCAGGGCCGCGCGCACCAGCCGCACAGTCTCCACCACCCGCGCCGCGTGCCCGTGCGCCGTGTCCACCACGACTATGTCCGCCCCCGCCTCGGCCAAGAGGCGCGCGCGCGCCACCCCGTTCTCCGCCCCCGTGCCTACGGCCGCCGCCACCCGCAGGCGCCCATCGGCATCCTTGGCCGCGTTCGGATGCGCGTGGGATTTCTCTATGTCCTTCACAGTTATGAGGCCCGTGCACCGACCAGCCTCGTCCACCACCAGCAGCTTCTCAATCCGGTGCTTGTGCAGCAGCTTCTGCGCCTCCGCCCGGTCCACGCTCGCCGGGACGGTCACCAGCCCCTCGGCCGTCATCAGCTCCCGCACCGGCTGGCCCATGTCCTGCGCGAAGCGCACGTCCCGGTTGGTCAAAATGCCCACGAGGCGGCCCGAGCCTTCCGTCACGGGAATGCCCGATATGCGGTGCGCGTGCATCAGGGCCAGCGCCTCGCCCAGGCTCGCCCCCGGGCCGATGGTGATGGGGTCCACAACCATGCCCGACTCGCTCCGCTTCACGGCCCGCACCGCGGCCGCCTGGGCGTCCGCGTCCATGTTCCGGTGCAGCACGCCGATGCCCCCCGCGCGGGCCATGGCGATGGCCATGGGGGCCTCCGTCACTGTGTCCATGGCCGCAGAGAGGATGGGTATGCGCAGCGGGATAGAGCGCGCCACGCGGGTGGCCGTGTCCGCGTCCAGAGGCTCCACAGCCGACGCGCCGGGCAGGAGCAGGACATCATCAAAGGTCAGGGCCTCGCGGGCGGACAAGAGGGGGGAAGCGGGGAGATCGGCCATGGCGGGCCCTACCACGGAACGGCCACACGCCGCAAGACTCCCCGCCGCCGCCAAAAATTTGCGTCCCGCACCCAAAACGCGCTACTCTGTAGATAAGGGGCCGATAGAGCCCAACGACCCGCCGTAGGGCGGCGCCGGACAAACAGAGGTGTAAAGGGGGTGTGTGATGGGTACTCTCGACAGAGTGGGTCAGCAGTGGTTGGGTGGCATACAGTCCCGTGGTGTGGGGGCCGTCCAAGATGGTCTGGGCGCTTCTCTTCAAGGGGGGCTTAGGTTCTTACTTAGCCCTTTGTCTTATCTTCGTGGTCCTGAGGCAGGTAATGCCGCCGTGGCACGTGCGGGCGAAGACTTACGTAGGGGAGCCAAACGCCTACGGGAACTGCCCGGCGATGTTGTGGAAGCTACAGCCAGTGGAGCCGCGAGAGGTGCGCCCGCAGCTTCGGCTGTTTTGACCGCTGGTGGCGGTCCCCTTGTGTATTCCGAAGTGGCCCATGCTGTGCGGAGTGCAGTACCTGAACGCGTTGGTAGTGAATTGCGCAAGCCCGTTGATCGGGCTTTCGCTGCGGGCGCGACGGCGGGGCCTGGGGCCAGCCAAGGGTTTGGGGCTTGGTTGGAGAATATCGTGGAGTGGTTCCAAAACCTCTTCTCGCCAGGCTCCCCCGCCCCTGCTACCTAACCCCCCCATC
>JAERIN010000035.1 GCA_016757515.1 Alphaproteobacteria bacterium | reverse complement strand
GCCTGGGACCGGATAGAGGGCCTGCGGGCGGGGGCGGACGACTATCTGCCCAAGCCGTTTGAGCCGGAGGAGCTGGCCTTGCGTTTGCGGGCCCTCATCCGCCGCACGCGGCGGACTGAGCCGGGGCGCATAGGGCCATGGATTCTGCATGAGGGCCGGCTGGAGGGCGTGGGCGGATCCGTGGACTTGACCCCGGCGGAGGGTGCGCTGCTCCGGGCACTCATGGCCGCACAAGGGCAGGCCGTGGTGCGAGGCGACCTGGTCGCAGCGGCAGCGTTGACCGGGGGGGAGCGCGCGGTGGATGTACAGGTGGCGCGCTTACGGCGCAAGCTGGGGCCGGACGCGGCGCGCCTGCTCAAGACCGCACGGGGGACGGGCTACGCGCTTGCGGTTGGCCCAGATGTGCCCCCCGCTGTGCGCACGACACAGGGCTGAGGGCCGTCCGCCGACCCTTGGGAGCCGCACACTCTATGCCAGGTCGTCGTCTGCGGTTTGCAGGGTGCCGCTGTCCTGCCCCTTGGCGGCGGGGTCGCGGTCCACGAGCTCTATGACGGCCATGGGCGCGGCGTCGCCATAGCGGAACCCGGCTTTTAGGATGCGGATATAACCGCCGTTCCGCTGCACGTAGCGGGGGCCCAGGACGTCCAGGACCTTGCGGGTCTGCGCCTCGTCCCGCATGCGCGAGAGGATGAGGCGGCGGGCGGCCAGGCCACCCTTGCGCCCCAGGGTGATGAGTTTTTCTACAAACGGGCGCAGGGCGCGCGCCTTGGGCAGGGTCGTGGTGATCTGCTCGTGCTTCACCAGGGCCGCGGCCATGTTGGACAGGGTGGCCTTGCGGTGCGCCGTGGTCCGGCCCAGTTTGCGCTGTTTTAAACCGTGTCGCATCGTCGTAGCTCCCTTTAGAACTGCTCCTCGTCCATCCGCCGGGCCATGTCCTCTATGTTCTCCGGCGGCCAGCCCTCAATCTCCATCCCCAGGTGCAGGCCCATGGTTTCCAGCACTTCTTTGATTTCATTCAGGGACTTGCGGCCAAAGTTGGGCGTGCGGAGCATCTCGCTCTCGGAGTGCTGTACCAAATCGCCGATATAGACGATGTTGTCGTTTTTCAGGCAGTTGGCAGAGCGCACGGACAGTTCCAGCTCCTCCACACGACGCAGGAGATTGCGGTTAAAGGGCAGGTCGCCCTCGTCTTCCGCGCGGCGGCGCGCGGCACCACTTTCTTCAAAGTTGACAAACACAGCGAGCTGGTTCTGCAGGATGCGCGCGGCGTAGGCCACAGCGTCCTCCGGCGTCACCACCCCGTTGGTTTCCACGGTCAGGATGAGTTTATCGTAGTCCGTCACCTGTCCGACGCGGGTGTCCTGGACCTCATATGACACCTTCCGCACGGGGGAGAACACGCTGTCCACGGGGATGAGGCCCACGGGGACTTCCTCGGGTCTGTTCTGTGCTGCGGGGCGGTAGCCCTTGCCGGTGTCCACGGTCATCTCCATGGACAGGCGCGCGCCTTTGTCCAGGGTGCACAGGACCAAATCAGGGTTCAAGATCTCGGTGTCTGCGCCCACCTCAATCATCGCTGCGGTCACTTCGCACGGCCCCTCGGCCACCAGGCGCATCCGACGCGGGCCCTCTGCGTGCTTGCGCACAGACAAAGCTTTGATATTCAATATAAGGTCTATGGTGTCCTCGCGCATGCCCTCAATGGTGGAGAACTCGTGCAGGACGCCGTCTATCTGCACCGCCGTCACCGCCGCCCCGCGCAGAGAGGACAGCAGAACCCGTCGCAGGGCATTGCCCAGTGTCTGGCCAAAGCCGCGCTCCAGCGGGCCACAGACAATCCGCCCCGTGTGCGGCGCGGGCAGGTCCGCGACGTCCAGCTTGCCCGGCTTGATCAGGTTTTCCCAGTTTTGGTGTACGATCATGTTGTCCTATCCCCTAATTTACAATAATGCGCAATTTCAAATTCAGGCCCAGCCTGTTTGCCAAAAAGAGAAAGAGCCAACATCCTCCCGCAAGCGCTAGGGAAGCTCCTAGAGCCCCAGATAGCAAACGGGCGGTCAGCCCCAAAACTCTCAAGACAATGTCCGTTAGCGAATCTCCTATACCAAAAACAGACTCCTCCACAGAAATCATAATAAGGACCATAAAGAAGAACCAAAACGGCCCAAGCCCAACTGCAAATATTTTTACTGTACTCCAGAAACTCGGCCTTCCTCGCCTCTCCTCGTCCATAAACCTAACCCCTCCGCCGTTTGCGTGGCCGGCACCCGTTGTGCGGGATGGGCGTGATGTCCGTTATGGTCTTGACCGTAAAGCGCGTGCCCAGGGCGCGCAGGGCCGATTCGCGCCCTGACCCGGGGCCCTTGACGCGCACGTCCACCTCCCGCACGCCGTGCTCTGCGGCTTTGGCCGCAGCGTCCTCCGCTGCTACCTGGGCCGCGAAGGGCGTGGACTTGCGTGAGCCCTTAAAGCCCATCCCCCCCGCAGTGGACCACGCGAGCGCGTTGCCCGAGGAGTCCGCGATGGTGATGATGGTGTTGTTGAACGTCGCGAGGACGTGCGCCACCGCTGCGATAATGTTTTTCTTCTCCTTGCGCTTCCCGCGTGCGGATGCTGGCCTGGCCATAACGGGTATCTCCTACTTCTTAACCTTCTTCTTCCCGGCGACGGGGCGCGCGGGGCCCTTGCGCGTCCGCGCGTTGGTCACGGTCCGCTGCCCCCGCACGGGCAGACCCGCCCGGTGCCGCAAGCCGCGGTAGCACTTCATGTCCAGCAGGCGCTTTATGTTCATGGACACCTGCCGCCGCCTGTCCCCCTCTATCACATACTCCGCGCTCTCCACCTCCGCACGGATGCGGCCCAGCGCGTCCTCATCCAGGCTCCCCATACGCTGCGCCGTGTCCACGCCCAGCTTCGCGCAGATGGCCTCCGCGCTCGTGCGCCCGATGCCGTGGATGTAGGTCAGCGCGATGGGCACGCGCTTTTTGTCCGGAACATTGACCCCTGCGATACGCGCCATGCGTGGTTGCCTCCCGCCTGAAAGAGGGCGCATTATAGAGAGGCCGCGCCGCCCGTCAAGGAGAAAATCGCGCGGGCAGAGGGCGAAAATTTTATCAGAAAATGCTTGACGCGGCAGCCGCGCGGTGGTATAAAGGGGTATAGATTAACCAGAAAGGGGCCCCGCCATGTCTTTTTCCACACTGTACACCGTGTCTATCGCACCAGCAGACCCCCCCCCTCTGCCTGATGGGTTTGACACAACGCCATGCCCCGGAGAGTATGGGGCCCTGCCCGCCATTGCGGCCCTGAGACAGCACGCGTATGATCGCGCCCTAAGAGATGCTTTAAATGATGATAAATCGTTAATATGTACACAGCTTTATTGCAGTGAGGTTCCTGTTTTTTCTAGCCTTGTGCGTGAGGCTCTGCAATCTTGCCATTTTGGTCGTGTTTTTAAAGAAAGACCTACCTTAGGCTGTGAGCAGCGTGACGCCACGGACCACGATAGGCTGACCCATCTGATTACCCTGATTGAAGCCTTAAAGAAAATTGAAGAGGGCGGGGATATCCATGAGACGTGGTTGTCTACTAATAGAGGTACAATGAACCCAGACATCGCACGACGAAAAGACTTTGCGCGTGCTCTGAGGGAGCAGCTTGAAAAGCCGACTAGTCTGGCGGATCTAAGGTTTGCTCTACTGTTCACACACGCATCGCATCCCAGGCAAAAGGACGACCCACAACCCGCCCCGGACGTATAGGGGTAGCTGGCATTACCTGGCATGGGGGGCTATGTTCCCCCCATGTCCGCGCCTGTAGACCCGGCCCTGCGCCACCCGGAAAAGCGCAAACGGCCCCAGACGCGCGGCCCCGCCAAGCCGGACTGGATCCGCGTGCCCGCGCCCGCCGGGGCGGTGTTCCAAGAGACCCTGGATATTGTCAAAAAGGGTAAGCTCCACACCGTGTGCGAGGAGGCCGCCTGCCCGAACATAGGCCAGTGCTGGGCGCAGCGGCACGCCTCGTTCCTCATCATGGGGGATATCTGCACCCGCGCCTGCGCGTTCTGCAATGTCGCCACCGGGCGGCCCGAGGCGCTGGACCCCATGGAGCCCCTGCGCGTGGCGGTGGCGGTGGCGCGCATGGGCCTCAACCACGTGGTGGTGACATCGGTGGACCGGGACGACCTGCCCGACGGGGGCGCGCAGCACTATGTGCAGACCATACAGGCTATCCGGGCCAAGGCGCCGGGGTGCAGCGTGGAGGTCCTCACACCGGACTTTAAGAAATGCGTGGAGAGCGTTGATATCGTAGCTAAATCTTCCCCGGACGTGTTCAACCACAACCTAGAAACTGTCCCGCGCCTATACCCCGCCGTACGCCCCGGCGCGCGGTATTTCACCTCTTTGCGCCTACTACAGCGGGTAAAGGAGGTGGACGCGGGCATCTTTACAAAGTCCGGCCTGATGGTCGGCCTAGGGGAGAGTCAGGACGAGGTAGCGCAGGTCTTGGACGACATGCGCGGAGCGGGTGTGGATTTTGTGACGATCGGGCAGTACTTGCAGCCCACGCCACGCCACGCGCCTCTGGCCCGCTACTGGACGCCGCAGGAGTTCGCGGCCCTAGAGCGCCTGTCCTACAGCAAGGGCTTTTCCATGGTGCAGGCCACGCCGCTCACGCGCTCCTCCCACCACGCGGGGGAGGCGTTTGCGCGCCTCAAGGCTGCGCGCTACCCGTAGCGCAAGACTTCCACCGGGTCGGTCTTGGCCGCGCGCCAGGCGGGGTAGAGCGTGGCGGCGAGGGACAGGACCAGGGACAGGGCGGCCACCGCCCCCACCTCCGCCGGGTCTATGATCGCGGGCATCTCGGTCAGGCCGCGTATTTCCACGTCCCACAGGCGCACGCCAAAGGCCCGCTCCAGTCCCTTGCGTATGGTGTCTATGTTGGCCGCGAAAGCGGCCCCAGCCAGGGCCCCGGCCGCCGTGCCGATAAGGCCAATCGCCCCGCCGATGGCGATGAACACGCGCAGGACCGCCCCGCGCGAGGCCCCCATGGTGCGCAGAACGGCGATATCCGGGGCTTTTTCTTTTACCAGCATCACCATGGTGGCGACGATGGTGAAGACGGAGATGAGGATGATGAGGCTGAGGATCAGAAACATAACGTGTGATTCCAACTGCAACGTGTCAAAAAACGCTTTGTTGATATACCGCCAGTCATAGACCTGCGCACGCTCACCCACGATCGCCGCCACTGCAGCCTTCTGCGCATCCAAATCTTTGATATTGCTCAAGAATACATCTATTTTGTCCACGGTCCCAGGCTCCCCCGCAAAGCGCTGCGCCGTCTCCAGAGGCATCAGCACAAAGCCCGTGTCGTATTCGTACATACCCGTCTCAAAGAGGAGGGCCACGCGGTAGCGCCCCTGGCGCGGGATGGAGCCGAAGGGCGAGGTGCGCATGTTCGGGGAGGTGAGGGCGAGGGTGCCCCCCACACGCAGACCCATCTGCCGCGCGAGGCCCAGTCCCACGGCCACGGCAGGGCCGGTGAAGTCCGCAAGATCCCCCGCGACCACGGCCCCGGCAAGGGCCTCTTGCTGGGCAAAGTCTGCGGGGGCAATACCCCGGAGCATCGCGCCCTGCGCCGTGCCGTGCCCGGCGGAGGCCAGAGCCTGCCCCTCCACCAGGGGGACAACGGCCCGCACACCGGGCAGGGCGCGGACATCATCCGCGATATCTCCATACGCTGTGCCGGGGTACTGTATATGGATGTGGCCGTTCAGGCCCAGGATGCGCGAGAGCAGCTTGTCGTGGAACCCGTTCATCACGGACATGACCACGATGAGGGTCGCCACCGAAAGGGCCATGGCGATGAGGGCGAGCCAGGCCGTCACGGATATCGCGCTCTCTGCCTTTTTCGCGCGCAGATACCGCCCGGCCAGCATGCCCTCAAAAGCCGGGTTCACCGCGCAGCCCCCACAATCTCGTGCTCCGGCGTGAGGGCCAGCCCCACCCCAGCCAGCGCTGCGCGCAAGGCGGCCTCATCCCCCGTGAGGAAGGTCAGGTCCGCGCCCGCCGGAGTCAAAACGCGGACCTCCGTCGTCACGGGCAGGCGCGCCAAAGCACGCCGGAGCGCGGCCCACTCCCCCAGGCTTGTAAACCGGGCCGTGGCCTCTATCGCCGCGCCGGGAGCAGGTGGGGGCTCTAAGACCTGCCCCGGGTGCGGGGGAACCTCTAGCACCCCCTCTTGCGTGGGGTCAGGGGGGGACGCAGCCCCGGCAAAGGTGCCTGGCCTAAAGCGCACAGTGAAGGTGCCCGTGTAGCGCGTGGCAGAGAAATGCTCGCCCTCAACCGCTATGTCCTGCACGGCCCCCGGGTCCAGCGGCGCGGGGGTCAGACCCAGGCGGGCCCGCGCCTGGGCCCACGCCTCGCTCTGCGCCTGCCCCATGGCCTTTGTCTGCGCCGCCGCCGCGCTGTCCGCCTGCACGTCCACCCGCACGCCCGTGACGGTGTATGCGCCCCCCTGCGCCCACGCGGGCGCGGCCAGAAGAAGCAGAGTGAGGACCAAAAGGGGGCTGCGCATGGGGCGGAGCATACCACGCCCGTAGCAGATGTGGAGGGGTTAGGGGAAGGGAAGGGCAGCACTCAAAAATGGTGGCCCAAGAACGTCTGCTGAGCTCTTTGTGTTGGTGTTAACCTTTCTTCCTCCGGAGGCGGGGCCGCCGCTTCTTGCCGGAAGATTTTCGGTAGCTGTAGCTCTGACACCGAGTATCGTGGCGGGGACCCGGGACTTGCCATATGTGGATCATTACTGTCGTTGCGCAGGAAAGGACTGATATGCCTAGAGTCGGTCTGCGGCGGTCTCCCGCGCACCGCCCGGCGAAGTGTGGAGGAGAGGCGGTTGCCACTTAACTCCGTCGGCAGTGGTGGGCGACCATGGTCACTACTGACACGCAGCGGGCGCGGCTGGGATGTAGGCGCGGAGACCAAGGGTGCGGGCACCCTACCCTTGGCCGCGTTCGCGCGTATGTGGTCCAGAACGGACCGGTCAATCGGCGCATCCGGGGCCAGGGGCTCCGCCCCCGCGCGCGTGCGGAAGGCATTCACGGCCGCCCGCGTCTTGGGGCCGTCTATGCCGTCCAGTGGTCCCGGACGGTGCCTCAGACCCTTCAGGGCCTTCTGCACATCCCGCACCGTCGGGTCGGGCGTGGGGCGGGCTGCAGCCCGCGCAGCTGGCGGGGACGCGGGCTTTGCTGCTGGCGCTGCTGCTTTCACTGTCGCTGCCGGGGCCGGTAGCGCACGGGTAGCTGCCGGCGCCGCGGCTGCCTCTGACTCTGCTGCTGGCTCAGAGGTGCTGAGAGCCGTCATGATTTCCTTGGTATCCTTTTCCTCCTTAGTGAGAGCATTCGTGGCTATATCCAGCGCCGTGCTCTCGGGGGGGATAGTGACAAGATCGTCCAAGCCAGGCACGGATATGTATGTTTTGTTGCTTGTCTTGATATTCTGATTGGCCCCCTCGGCCAGGAGCTTTTCCACCACATCCGCGTGGCCACTTCCCGCGGCCCACATCAGGGCCGTCCAGCCGTTATCGTCCTGCAGGTCCGGATCGGCCTCCTTGGCCAGGAGCTTTGCCACCACATCCAGGTGGCCCTTGTTCGCGGCCCACATCAGGGCCGTCCAGCCGTTATCGTCCTGCAGGTCCGGATCGGCCCCCTCGGCCAGGAGCTTTTCCACCACATCCGCGTGGCCACTTTCCGCGGCCCACATCAGGGCCGTCCAGCCGTTATCGTCCTGCAGGTCCGGATCGGCCTCCTTGGCCAGGAGCTTTGCCACCACATCCAGGTGGCCCTTGTTCGCGGCCTTTATCAGGGCCGTCCGGCCGTAATTGTCCTGCAGGTCCGGATCGGCCTCCTTGTCCAGGAGCTTTTCCACCACATCCAGGTGGCCCTCTCTCGCGGCCCACATCAGGGCCGTCCGGCCGTCATCGTCCTGCAGGTCCGGCTTGGCCCCCGCGTCCAGGAGCCCTGTCACGGTGGCGGTCTGACCGTGCCGCGCCGCCGCTATTAGTGCAGTATTACCCTTGAGGAGGAGATAGGAGGACCCAGCATCATTTTTACTGATCCGCCCCGCGAGCAGGGCTTTGTTGTAAGCACCTTCCTTCCAAAAAGACGTAAGATTCTCGCCCTTCGCAGCGGCCAAGATGAAGGCGTCGATCGTGTCCTGGTCTGGCCCGGCCGATGGCGGGGACGCTGCCGGCGCCGCGGCTGCCTCTGACTTTGCTGCTGGCTCAGAGGTGCTGAGAGCCGTCATGATTTCCTTATGCGCAGTGGTATCCTTTTCCGCAGCAGCCAGAGCATCCCTGGCAATCGTGGCTATAGCCGCCGCCGTGCTCTCGGGGGGGATAGTGACAACACCGTCCAAGCCAGGCACGACCATGTATGATTGTTGTTCGCCTGTCTTGAGATTCTGATTGGCCCCCTTGGCCAGGAGCTTTTCCACCACATCCGCGTGGCCCCCTCCCGCGGCCTCTATCAGGGCCGTCCAGCCGTTATTGTCCGGCAGGTCCGGATCGGCCCCCTCGGCCAGGAGCTTTTCCACCACATCCGCGTGGCCACTTCCCGCGGCACACATCAGGGCCGTCCAGCCGTTATCGTCCTGCAGGTCCGGATCGGCCCCCTCGGCCAGGAGCTTTTCCACCACATCCAGGTGGCCCTTTTCCGCGGCCCACATCAGGGCCGTCCAGCCGTTATTGGTCGGCAGGTCCGGATTGGCCCCCTCGGCCAGGAGCTTTTCCACCACATCCAGGTGGCCCTTTTTCGCGGCCAATATCAGGGCCGTCCGGCCGTTAGCAGTCGGGTCCGGATTGGCCCCCGCGTCCAGGAGCCCTTTCACGGTGGCGGTCTGACCGTGCCGCGCCGCCGCTGTTAGTGCAGTATCACCCCTGAAGATATCGTAGAACTCACCATCATCGCTCAGAAGAGCTTGACTGCTCCGCCCCGCGAGCAGGGCCTTGTTGTAAGCACCTTCCTTCCAAAAAGACGTAAGATTCTCGCCCTTCGCAGCGGCGACGATGAAGGTGTCGATCCGGCCTTGTAAATCTTGTAAGGCGCTCTTTGTTGTTGCCCCGAACTTTCCGTCCGGCTCTCCGTCACTGCCACCTATATTTTTGCCCTGAAATTTTGGACCATATATGTCTATAAGTAGCCTCTGCAACACCCAGACGCTGTCTTCATCGCCTGTATTGTGATTGTATAGGATAGAAGCATCAGCCATATCACACACACCTCTTCCCCGCGCCGGGGCCGTGTGCCGACCCTCTGAAAACACGCAGTTCCCTATGTTTATGATACCCGTGCGGGGCGGGCCGTGTCAAATAAATGGCGCGCTGCGCGGCCCAGCGCCCAGCCGTTGGCTAGGCCGCGCCTCTTCAGGAGTACACATGCCACCAAAATGGCGTCTGGGCGGTATCACAGCGGTAGCATGGCGGCAGCACGGTGGTAGCATGGCGGTGGCGGGGCGGTATCACGGCGGTATCTGGGCGGTGGCGCGATCCCGGTGGATTTGGGGCGCGGGGGCCCGGCTACGCTTTTGAGTATACACCACTTTTCCTCTGCTGGGCAAGGAAAAAAATCTGTGTGTCAGCACGGATTTGGCCGCCTCGCGGCGCGGCGGCGCCAAGTTTTGCGAGCGGCCGTCGGCCTCCCCAGGGGGCGCCAAAGTGTCAAGGTTTTGTGGGGCTATGCATGGCCAGGGCCGCAGTCTATGATGCTCAATTATGCAGGGCAGCACCTATAAAAGCGCGGGCGTGGACATCGCGGCGGCGGATGCGCTGATAGAGCGCATTAAGCCCCACGCGGCGGCCACGCGGCGGCCTGGCGTGATGGGGGGCCTGGGCGGCTTTGGCGCCCTGTTTGACCTGAAGGCCACGGGCTATGCGGACCCCATTTTGGTCTCCGGCACCGACGGCGTGGGCACAAAACTGAAGGTCGCCATTGCCACAGGGGACCATAGCGGCGTGGGGGCGGACCTTGTGGCCATGTGCGTGAACGACGTTTTGGTGCAGGGGGCGGAGCCCCTCTTTTTCCTGGACTATTTCGCCACTGGCCGGCTGGAGCCCGCTGTGGCCGAGGCCGTGGTGGCGTCCGTGGCGCGAGGGTGCGCGGCGGCGGGCTGCGCCCTCGTTGGGGGGGAGGTGGCGGAGCTGCCTGGCATGTATGCCGACGGGGACTATGACCTGGCGGGGTTTTGCGTGGGCGCGGTGGAGCGGGGGGACCTGATAGATGGCTCCAAGGTGGCCGAGGGGGACGTCCTCCTGGGCCTGGAGAGCGACGGGCTGCACGCCACCGGCTTTTCCCTCGTGCGCAAGATCATAGAGGGCATGGACCTCGCCGCCCCCGCGCCGTGGGATGCGCGGCTCTCCCTGGGCGCGGCCCTCCTGGCCCCCACACGGATATACGTGCGGCCCGTCCTGGGGGCGATAAAGGCCCACCCCGGCGCGGTGCACGCCATGGCCCACATCACCGGGGGCGGCATCGTGGGCAACCTGTCCCGCGTAATACCGGGCGACCTGTCCGCACGCGTGGAGACAGGGGCCTGGCCCCGCCCGGCGGTGCTCACCTGGCTCATAGAAACCGGGGGCGTGGAGGAGCGCGACGCCTGGTCCACCTGGAACATGGGCCTGGGGATGGTTTTGGTCGTGTGCGCGGGAGAGGCCGACGCGGTGGCCGGTGCGCTGCGCGGTGCCGGGGAGCGCGTGCACGCCGTGGGCCGGGTGGAGGCGGGCCCGGACCGCGTGCGGCTTGTGCCGTAGGGTCCGCGCACGTGGTGGACCTGCTTGACTCTTGCGCTCTTCCCCCGCCCGGCGCGTGCTTGGCCGTGGCGGTCTCTGGTGGTCCGGACAGCATGGCCCTGGCGTGGCTGCTGCGCGAGCGGCCAGGCCTGGTGGCCCTTACGGTGGACCACGGCCTGCGGCCTGAATCAGGAGCAGAGGCAGAGCGTGTAGGCCGGTGGCTCGCGGCGTGGGGGGTGGCGCACCATATCTTGCGGGCGGACGTGCCTCGTCCGCAGGCGGGCTTGCAGGCGTGGGCCAGAGCCCTGCGCCACCGCCTTATGGCCGCGCTTTGCGGGCAGCGTGGCATTGCTCACCTGGCCCTTGCGCACCACGCAGATGACCAGGCTGAGACCCTTGTTTTCCGTTTGGCCAAGGGCTCTGGCCTCACGGGCCTGGCGGGGATGCGGTCTGTGCAGGCCATGGACGGCCTGACCCTTGTGCGCCCCCTCTTGGCGGCGCGGAAGGCGGACCTTTTGGCCTTGTGCGCGCAGCAGGGCGTTCCCTTCGTCCGCGACCCCTCCAACGCCTCGCTCCGCTTTGCCCGGGTGCGCCTGCGCTCTGCATTGGAGGTTGAGGGGGGCACGGGGCCCCGACTGGCGCGGACCGCCGCCCGCCTGGCCCGTGCGGATGCGGCGCTGGAGGCCTGGGCCCAGGAGGCCTGGAGCGCGCGGGCGCATGTGGAAGGCGGGACCACGACCTTAGACCTTGACGGCCTGCCAGAGGAGGTGCGCCTGCGTCTTTTGGCTCTAGCGATGGGTCGCCTCGCGCCCAGCCCGTACGGCCCCCCCCTAGAGAAGCTAGAGCGCCTGACCGCCGTCCTCGCAGAACCGGCCCCTTTTCGCCGCAGAACGCTCGCAGGCGTTGTGGTGTCCAGGAGTCCCCAGGGCCACGCTGTCCTGACGCGAGAGCGGCGCTAAATGTGTTTCGTGGGGTCCAGGGCCTGCGTTCCCTTGCGGATCTCAAAGTGGATCTGCGGAGTATCCACAGCCCCGGTGGAGCCCACAGTGCCTAGGCGTTGCCCCTTCACCAGGCGCTGCCCCTCCGCCACCTCCAGTTGGTCCAGGTGGGCGTAGGCCGTCACCCATCCCCCTGGGTGTTGGAGGAGGACGAGGTTGCCCAGACCCGGAAGGCCGTTGCCTGCATAAGCTACGGTCCCTGCGCGGGCCGCGCGGACGGGTGTGCCACGTGGGGCGGCGATATTCACCCCGTCGTTGTGGACGCCCCCCGCCTGAGGTCCGAAAGGGGCAAGGACGCTTCCCCCCGTCACGGGCCGGAGGAAACCCCTTGTCCCCGCTGTGCCCTGAGACTGCGGAAGCCCAACATTCGAGACCTCCGCCACAGGGGCCGAAGCTGCAAAGGGCGGGGGGGCGGCTTTTGCCCCAACTTCGGGGCGGGCCAGGCGCGGCAAGCGCAGAACCTGACCAGGGCGAATCGCGTAAGGAGGATCTAGGCCGTTCATGCGGGCGATAGCGCTCTGCGCGGCCCCTGTCACCCGCGCAACGGCGTAGAGCGTATCTCCAGGGCGGACGGTGTACGAAACGGGTGGAGGCAGGGCCAGGCGCTGCCCCACACGGAGGATGAAGGGCGGGGGCAGGGCGTTCGCCACAGCCAGATCCTCGGGCGTAAGGTTATAGGCCCGCGCCACGCCCCGGAGAGTCTCCCCAGCCCGGACGGTGTGCATCCCCATGGACCCTGCAGTGCCACGGGCCTGCGCGCCAGCGCCATAATGCCGCACGGGGGCTGGATCCTGCTCCAAAGAACAAGCCGCAAGGCACATAAAGCACATAAGGAGCAAAAGGGGCACGGCACGGCGCATCACGGAGTGCAGTATACCAGACCTAAGCCCGGAACAGGCCCCTTTGCTTGGCCACAATCCCCGGCGCAGGAGGCGCGCCGCCCGCTATTTTGGCATCGGGTACGCGCCCCAAAGAAACCATACCCACAAAATCCGCCTTCCCACACTGGGTCTCGGCCCGCCAATCTTATGTCCGGAAGTGCCGCATGCCGGTGAAGGCCATGGCCAAGCCGTGCGCGTCGGCAGCGGCGATGACCTCGGCGTCGCGGACGCTCCCACCCGGTTGAATGACGGCGGTGGCACCGGCGGACGCGGCGGCGAGCAGGCCGTCAGCGAAGGGGAAGAAGGCGTCCGAAGCCACGGCCGCCCCGGCAACGGACAGCCCAGCGTCTTTGGCCTTCATGGCGGCGATGCGGGCGGCGTCCACACGGCTCATCTGTCCGGCCCCGATGCCCACCGTGGCCCCGCCTTTGGCGTACACAATGGCGTTGGAGGTGACGTGCTTGGCCACGCGCCAGGCGAACAGCATGTCTAACAGTTCTTCTGGTGTGGGCCGGCGCTGCGTCACCACTTTCAGGTCTGTAAGGCCCACGCGACCGGAGTCGGCCTCCTGCACCAAGAGTCCCCCCACGATATGGCGGAAGTGCATGACCCGCGCCGCAGAGTCCGGTACGCACCCGGTGGCCAGTACCCGCACGCCCTTTTTGAACACGTCCGCTGCCCCGTCCTCCACCTCTGGTGCGATGACCACCTCCACGAACCGCTGCGCAATGGCCTGCGCCGTGGCCTTGTCCAGGGGGCGGTTCACGGCCACGATACCCCCAAACGCGCTCACCGGGTCGCATTCTAGGGCCCGGCTGTACGCGCCCAGCATGTCCCCGTCTGTTGCCACGGCCACACCGCATGGGTTGGCGTGCTTGATTATGGCCAGCGCAGGCTCCGCGAACTCGGCCACAAGGGCAAAGGCCGCGTCCGCATCCAAAAGGTTGTTGTAGGAAAGCGTCTTGCCCTGGATCTGCCGCGCCCGCGCGGGGCCGGGCCTGGCGTCCGTGTGGGGGAGGTACAGCGCTGCGCGCTGGTGCGGGTTCTCGCCATAGCGCAGATCTGCCGTCTTTGCGCCCGTAAGGGTCATGCGGGTGGGCAGGTCTTGCGCTGGGGCCATCCAGGCCGCGATGGCCGCGTCATAAGCCGCCGTCCGGGCAAAAGCCCGGGCCGCCAGGGCGGCGCGGGTGCCTGACGTGACACCCCCATAGGCCTTTATATCCGCCAGGATATCTGCGTAGTCTCCAGGCGCCGTGGCCACCACCACGCGGTCGTGGTTCTTGGCCGCTGCCCGTATTAACGCTGGGCCCCCGATGTCTATGGTGTCAATGCTTGGCGCAGTCTCAAAGGGGTAAAGAGTCACAGCCACCAGGTCTATCGCCGGGATGCCGTGTTCTGCCAGCGCCGCGTCGTCCTCCCCCCGCCGGGCCAGGATGCCCCCGTGGATGCGGGGATGGAGGGTCTTGACCCGCCCGCCCATGACCTCCGGGAAGCCTGTGATGTCCGCAACCCCCGTCACCGCCACGCCCGCATCCCGCAGCACTCGCGCGGTGCCCCCGGTGGACACAATCTCGGCACCCGCGTTGGATAGGGCGCGGGCTAGGTCTGCTAAGCCCGCCTTGTCCGAAGCGGAGATGAGGGCGCGGCGGACGGGCAGGGGGTCTGGGGCCTGGTCGGTCATGGGCAAAGTTGTACGGCCCGCGTTCATGCGGCGCAAGGGTGGTGACACTCCCGTCTCCGGGTGTTTAGGATGCGCTTATGCAGGCGCTCATCGCTGGAAACTGGAAGATGCACCCCTCGTGCCCCACGGAAGCGGCGGCTCTGGCCCGCGCGGTGGCGGAAAAGGCCGGACAAGGTTTGGGGTGGGTTGTTTTTCCGCCCTTTCCTCTTCTGACTGGTGTCCATGAGGCCCTTGCAGGCTCCTGCGTGGAGATGGGGGGGCAGGATTGCTCCACCCACGAGGCGGGTGCGCACACGGGACAGGTCTCAGCCGTCATGCTCCGCGCTTTGGGGTGTTCTTATGTCCTGATAGGGCATTCGGAGCGGCGGGCGCTTGGGGAGCACTCCGCTGTTCTTAAGGCAAAAATACGCAGGGCCCTGGCGGCGGGCCTTACGCCCGTTCTATGCGTGGGGGAGAGCGCTAAAGAGCGCAGGGCGGGCCGGGCTGAAGCCGCTGTGGCCGCGCAATTAACAGAATGTATGCCTGCCGATATGTCCGACGAGCGGGAGATCGTGGTGGCTTATGAGCCCCTGTGGGCCATCGGCACCGGTGCGGTACCAGAAATTGCGGATATCCAGGATATGCATTCTGTTCTCAAGGGGCAGACCAAAGGCCGGGTGCTCTACGGCGGGTCCGTCGCGCCCGGCAACGCGGCGGCCATCCTGGCCACCCCCGGCGTGGACGGGGTTTTGGTGGGGGGCGCGTCGCTGGACCCCTCCAAGTTTCTGGCCATAGGCGCGGCGGCGTGCTAGAGCGGCACAATGGTCCTGGACGTCCTGCATTCTTTTGAAGCGGCCATCGTGCCGTATTACGATCTGCTGCGCGTTTTTCACATTATCTCCATCATCTCTTGGATGGCTGGCCTACTCTACCTGCCCCGTCTGTTTGTCTATCACGCCGAGAGGGGCACGACGTCGGAGGTGCGCGAAACCCTGTCTATCATGGAGTGGCGCCTGATGAATTATATCATGCACCCCGCCATGGCAGCGTCTTGGCTCACGGGCCTAGCGCTACTCCTGGCCCTGCCCGGCTGGGGTCCCCACCTGTGGATGATCGTGAAAGCCGTTGGGGCTGTCTGCTTAACCGGGCTGCATGTGTATTTTGCGTATCAGGTCCGTGCCTTCCGCAAGGGCGGTCGCACGCACAGCGGAAGATTTTATCGTATTATCAATGAAGTGCCGACTTTTCTTATGATTCTCATTGTGGTCATGGCCATCCTGCACCCCTGGGACGGCGTATTCGCGGACCTGCGGGGCGAATAAAGGGCTTGACTCCCCTTCTGCTGTGGCATACAAAAGGGCCAGGCGCGCGGCGCATCCCGGGCCCTCGCCCTCCCAGTGTTCCTTCCTTAACAGGGGTTTATACGCTGCTCTTAACGCGGCCCCCGCCGGGGATGAGGCGCTATCTTGATACAAGCCGCGCACCCCTTTTTCTCAAGAAAGATATATCTCCTATGAATCTCCAGGATATCAAAAACCGTACGCCCGCAGAACTTCTCGCTCTTGCCGAGGAGTTGGGCATAGAGGGGGCCTCTTCTTTGCGTAAGCAGGACATGACCTTCGCGGCCCTCAAAGCCCTTGCAGATCAGGGCGTGCACATCACCGGCGCGGGCGTTTTGGAGATGCTGCAAGACGGTTTTGGTTTTTTGCGCGCGTCGGAGGAGAACTACCTTCCTGGCCCGGACGACATTTATCTCTCCCCCGCCCAAATCCGTCGTTTTGGTCTACGCACGGGAGATAGCGTGGCGGGTCAGATTCGTGCCCCAAAGGGTAGCGAGCGCTATTTTGCTCTTGTGCAGGTGGATGAGGTCGGCGGCGCTACACCAGAGCAATCCCGCCACAGGAGAAGCTTTGACAACCTTACGCCCCTGTACCCTGAGCGCAAAATCAAGTTGGAGCTAGATGACCCAACGAAAAAAGCATATTTACAAAGGGTTATTGAGCTTGTTTCGCCCATTGGTTTTGGCCAAAGGGCGCTGATTGTGGCGCCGCCCCGGACGGGGAAGACCATCATGTTGCAGGAGATCGCAACTTCCGTGGCTGCGAATCACCCGGACGCGTATCTCATTGTTTTGCTTATTGACGAGCGCCCGGAAGAGGTGACGGATATGGCCCGCAGCGTGCGGGGGGAAGTCATCTCCTCCACCTTTGACGAGCCCGCCAGTCGTCATGTTCAGGTGGCAGAAATGGTGATAGAAAAGGCCAAGCGCCTGGTGGAGCAGCGGCGGGATGTGGTGATCTTGCTGGATTCCATCACACGCCTGGCCCGCGCGTACAACACCGTTGCGCCTTCGTCGGGTAAGGTCCTGACCGGCGGTGTGGACGCGAACGCGCTTCAGCGACCCAAGCGTTTTTTCGGCGCGGCGCGCAACATTGAGCAGGGTGGTTCCCTGACCATCATCGCCACGGCCCTAATTGACACCGGCAGCCGCATGGATGAAGTCATCTTTGAGGAGTTTAAGGGCACCGGCAACTCTGAGATTGTCCTGGACCGCAAGCTGGCCGACAAGCGCGTGTTCCCCTCCATTGACATCCAAAAGTCTGGCACACGGAAGGAGGAGCTCCTGGTGGACCGGGGCACACTGCAAAAAATGTGGATATTACGCAGGATTTTGAACCCTATGGGCCCGATAGACGCGATGGAGTTCCTCCTGGGCAAGATGCGCACGTCCAAGAACAACGACGAGTTCTTCACGGCGATGAATCAGTAGGACCCGCGCCGTTATAAAAATATTCTTGACAGGCGTGATGCTCCTATGTCATTGTGTGCGATAGAAACAGCACAAGGAGAACTCGCGCATGGCCGCCCCCCCCCCAACATATAGAGACGTCCTGACGGAAGTTGCCCGTCTTTGGGAAGAAGACATCGCAACGCTTGCGCAGGAGGAAAGTTCCCCCACAAACGAGGAGAAGGCATTTCTAATTGCCATAAGGGCTCTTTCTAATGAAGATTGCGCCCTTCAGCGCTTCCAAAGCGTAGAGGACTTGGACATAATTCTCTCTATGGTCCAAAGGCGCACAGCACGCGTTTACAATGGAACTGATGACGAGCCACTTTCTGACCCAATGCGAAAAATAGTGCGGGAATACTTAAGGTTGGGTCATGACTAGATGAGGGGATCTAGACGGCAAATTTTGAGAACCAGCCTCCCCAAATTTTCTCCCCTATTGTTAAACCGCCACTCGCACTCCTTCAAGTGCAGCCAGAAGGCCTGCGGGGCCATGCCGCGGAACCTGGCCAGGCGCACCTTGGCCAACCCCCAAAAGCCCTCGATGCCGTTGATGTGCGTGCCGTCGGGGCGGGCGAATTCGTCCTTGGAGTGGTTGACGCGGCGGTGCCCGTAGCCCATGTCCACCAGGCCGTCGTACCCCCGCCAGCCGTCGGAGTTCACGAGGCTGTCTGGGGCGATTTTGCCACGTATGATGGCCTGCAGG
>JAERIN010000034.1 GCA_016757515.1 Alphaproteobacteria bacterium | reverse complement strand
ATCGCCCCGCGCCTCGGCCTCCAGGGTGGCCACCACACGCTCGCGCGGGGTGAGAGACTCGTACACCATGCTCTTGACTTGTTTCATGTTTTGCCCCTTTCCTGTGTTATTCCTCATGCGGCGTGAGAGCGTCGTAGACCATCACCCTGACTTTCCTTATGTTTTCCTCCCTCTCATCGCCCGCTCCAGCGCCTCCAGGCGCGCGCGCAAATCCTCCACCTCCTCCACCCGCGCCGTGGTGCCCAGGGCCTGGACCAACTGCGCCGCCACATCCGGCGCGACCTCCCCGGCCAGCGCGGCGGCCACCAGAGCCCTGGCCTGCCCTGTCAGGCTATTGGCCCCGCCCGCGTCCACCGCCACGCGCGGCGCAACGGCCTTGAGGCTCGGCACAATCCGCTCCAGGCACAGCCGCAAAGCCACCGTATCGCCCGCTTTCGCAAGCTCCACCGCCTTGCGCGTGATTTCCTGCGCCTCGCCCTCCAACAGCGCCTGCGCCACCAGCGTGGCCTTGTTCCGCGCGCCTTTGGGTTTGCCGGGGTTGCCCTTGCCAAAAGTCCCGTCCGTATTGCGGCCGTATTTACGGGTCATAGGGTGGCCTCCGTCCTGAATACGCGCGCCCCAGACAGGGCGGGGATATGCGCGTCCGCATCGTCCGCATCGGTCAGAGCATTGATAAACATATTTTTTTCCTGGACGGTCGTGCGGACGGTCGTGCGGCCTTGCGTCCGACCATCGTTCGCGGCCGGGCCCTGTGTTTGCGGCCTTTCGGACGCTTCGGACGGTGCGGACGATGGTGCGCACGCATTGTCGGCCCGGCGCGTCAAGGTGATACGGCGGGCGCGCCCCCTGCCCTGGGCGCGTGCGCCGGTGGCCATCTCAACACCCGCCTTGCGCAGGAAGGTCGCCGCGCGAGTCAGGCGGCCCGAGAGGGCGTTGGGGGCCTTTGGCCAGGCGGGCAGGCGCTGCACGGTCTCCCCCACCTGCACGGACAGGAGCGCGAGCAGGTCCGTGGCCGTGCCCTCCCAGGCCTCGCGCCCTTGCATAAAGCCCCGCACGGCGCTGGCCACCGGGTCGCCCTCGATCACGCTGTCCACAGAGGCTGCGCGCTCGGCCCCGTAGGCGGCCATGAACGTGCCGGGCGCCCACACTGCGCCCTCGCACGCGGTGGCCCAGTGCGCGAAATCCGCCATGCGGGGGGTGGCAGTCAGGTGGACGTGGGGCAAGGCTCTAAGGCCGTGAGCGATGGTGTCCAGCAGGCCCCCAAATAGGCCGGGCAGGGCCGCGTTAATATCGGCCCACAGGGCCTTTTCCGGGCGGCGCTTGGCGTCCGGGATGGGCTCCAGGGTCAGCATAACCGCCCGGTCGGCCAGGTCCGGGCGGGCGACCACGTCAGCAATACCATTCAGGATAATGGGGCGCGCGGCCTGGAAAATGGCCTCGTCCTGATCGGTATACAGCTGCCGCGTGGCAAAGCCCCCGCCCGTGGCCAGGCGGCACAGGGTGTCCGAAATCCACGGCGGCACGCCCGAGAGGTTGTCAAAGACCAGGACATGGCCGTTGCTGGCCGCGATGAAGGCGTCCCGGTCCTCGCGCGGGAGGTTGCGCAGCGGGGCCTGGCTGGGGTCCACCAGGGCGCGCAGGATGAGGGCAAAGGTGGACTTGGCCGAGCCCTGCTCCCCCGTCAGGGCCAGGATGGGGTAGGGCCCCTCGGGCCGCAGCGCGGCCTGGAGCCAAGCCAGAGTCAGGATAAAGTCCTCCTTTGTGCGCAGGTTGAGGAAGCGCCGCAGGCCCCGAATATCCCCCCCGCGCACGGGCACGGGCAGGGGTTTTAGGCCCGCCGGGCGGCGAAAGCGCACGGGTGGGGTGTCCACCACGCGCCAGCCCCGGGCGTCCACCTCCACGGCGCGCCAGTCCGGCGTGCCCAGGTCTATGTAGATTTTGCCCCCATGCCCCGCCACGCGCACCGCCACCGGGCGCTCGGGTCCCTCATAGCGCGCCTTGGCCTCCAGCACACGCAGGGCCGCCGTCATGGCCTCCCGGTTCGGTGCACTGCCGGTCTCCTGATAGAAACGCAGGCCCAGCCAGTCCCGGAACGCGCGCCCCCGCACGGGCAGGGTCCGCCGCACGCCTGTGTCCGTCACATCCGCGTACGGGGTCCCGTCGGGCGCGTGGAACAGCTCCGCCCCGCCCGCCAGCCGGAGCAGGATATCGGCCTGCTTCTCGCGCACATCGTTGTCCGGCCCCGCCGCGTCCAGGGCGGCTATGTTGTCCGTATCGCTCATGCCCGTGCCCTCCGCCGCTGCAGCTCCCGCCCGGCGATGGAGTTGACAATCTGCGTCACCTCGGCCCCGTCCATGGGGGGCACACACCGCTGCGCGTTGAACCAGTGCGCAAAGGCCAGGGCGTCATAGGGCGGAAGACCCACGCGCAGCATCTTGCCCATGATGCGGGCCAGGCTCGCGTTGCGTGCGCCCTCATGCAGGGGGGAGCCCAGGAGACCGGGCCAGTCTTGTGCGCTGGCCGTGGGTGTGCTCTGGGCCTGGATAAGGGCTAGGAGCCATGCGGGCGCTGGAGCCAGGCCATCGGCACTGTCCACGCTCCAGGCGTACACCTTGCCGCTCGGGTGCACGCTGGGCGGCGCGATGACATAGCCGCCGTCCCCCCGCACATCCAGGCCCGGGCCAAGTCGGCCCACGCTGCACGGGAGGACCCCGTGGGGCGGCATGGCAAACCACACGTGCCGCCCCGCACCCGTGATGACCTCCGTACTTGGCGGCAGGGCCCCGTGCCGCGCCTCCAGCGTGCGCAGGGACTCCTCTCCGCCCGCGTCACAGTCCACGTCCAGCGCGAAAAAGCCTGATGACGCGCCGGTGGGCAGGCCGATATTCGCGTCCGGGTGCCGCGCCCACCACGCGCGCACCGTATCGGGATCAGCGCTCGCGTCTTTGTGCCCATGGGGCGTGAGGGGCACCTTGCCCCGCGCCGCGCAGGGAAACACCGGCTTGCCCTCCTGGGCATAGGCCAGGGCGTGGGGGATCATCTGGGTCATACGCAGCCCTCCGCCTGAAGCGCGCGGGCCTGGATGGTGTTTGTGACCTTGCGTGCGGCGAGCCAGATATCGCAATCGTGGCGGTCGTACAGCACCCGCCCGCCCGCGCGGATAAATGGGGGGCCATTGCCCTCGCGGCGGTAGCGCTGCAGGGTTTTGACCGAGAGGCTCCCCATATATGCGGCGACCTCCCGCTCGTTCATGTAGCGCTTACCCTCTATATCTAATTGATTTTGTTTGTCTTTCATTGTTTCTCATCCTGAAGTTTCATGTCTTAAACACTGTACACTTTATACAAAAAAATTAGGTCAAGGCCATCTCCCTCTGCTCTGTTTGGGCAATCAGGCCCAGCGTGCCTATCCGTATGCCCATGGCCTGTGCGGATACCTTGAACAGGTCGGCCATGTCTTTGACAAACATTTTGAAAATATCATCCGGCGTGGCGTAGGCGCCCCCGCGCCCAAAGCGCCGCTCCATAAAACCGCCCTGGCCGCGCAGGTCGTGGATAAGCCGTTGTCTGTCCGGCGCGGTGGCAGAGGTGTAGCGCGCCATGGCCTGGCGCATTTTGGGGGCGGGCATGAGGAGCGCTGCCGCAAAAGCGTCCGCCTGCTGCTCAATGCGGGCCTTCTCGTTGCTGCTCCGGCAAAAGCGGACATCCCTTTCACCCCCGGGCGTGGCAAAAAGGCTGTGCTGCGCAAGAACCTCTTCGGCCAGATACCGGTGCAAGGTGTTGTGCCCAACCTCATGGGCGAGTGTGAACCGGAAGCGGCCCTCCTGACCTGGATTGTAAGAGGGGTCCAGGTTTTCATTTACGCGCACAGCGTTGCTTTGAATATCCAGGTATCCCAAAATATCCTGATCTGAAAATAGCTCTGGCTCATAGGATAGGCCGAGGTGTATTTCTATGATTTCCTCTATAGGTGTTTCAAGTCCGTCCAATCGTCCAATAGTTAATTCAGATTGCTCCAATATATGCGCAGCTTCGCGCTCTATTTTTTGTGGAGGAATGTAGGGTACATCAGTCAGTATGAACATCATTTATTTTCCTTTTTTTCTATTTGCCGTGTAAGTCTTTCCCACTGCTCTGGCGTCAGATTGCGCGCCGTGCGCAGAAATGTCGCCGCCTCCTTGGGAGCCTGGCGGATGATCTCTGGCAAATCACCAGAAACTTTATTTGCCAAGGCAAGCAGCTCATCTTCATCTTCCGAGAGAGTCCGGGCAATTCGTTTTATGGTGTTTTCTCCAGGCGGCTTAAAAGTGCCGCGCTCCACTTGCGAAATATAGGTTGGGCTCACGTCTATAGCCGCTGCAAACTTGCGCAGCGTGATGCCCGCCTCCGTGCGCTTACGGCGGATATACGCGCCAAAATGTTCATCGTGATCAGGCATGGTGCCCTACCCCCCCTTCAGTTCAGAGGGGAGTGTAATCCCGATTCGGATTTGTGTCAAGTGCACACTGTACAAAGAACGGGGGCGTTCAAATTGGCACCACGCCCACGGCGCGGGCGCGGGGTCTACACGCGCGCGGTGTCCGCCGCGCCCCGGGCGATGAGGGCCTGGACGGCGGCGGAGTCTTGATCAGGAATATCAGGCCGCCCCTCCACCCCCAGGGACAGGCGGCGGCCCGTGGCGCGCAGGGCGTCGGCCAGGTCCGCGAAGCGGACGTTCACGCGCGGGGCCAGGATACGGCGGATTTGGGTCTCGGAGGACTTGCCCATCCGCCTGGCGAGTTCGGAGTTGCTCACCCGCTCGGCCAGCATGGCGTTGTGGAGCAGGGCCTTGGCCTGGGCCAGCTCGGGCAGGACGGCCTGCGCTGTGCCCTCCGGCGGGGCCTTGGACGGGATGGGGAAGGGCCTTTTCTGGCGCATATAGCCTTGCAGCGCGGCCAAAAGGGCCTCTGGCGCGTTCGCCATCGCCTCGGCCCGCGTGTCGCCCTGCGTCACCACCTCCGGCACCTGGGGGCAGGTGACTATAAATCCCCCGTCCGGGTCCGCCTCCAGGTCCAGCGCGTAGGGGTGAAACTGCGTCATCGTACATCCTCCTCCTTGAGGCCCAGTTGTTTCAGGATGGCCCGCTGCGTTCCGGTTTTCAGTTCCCCCTTGCCCGTGGGCACCACAGAGAACCGCTTGCCGAGGTGCACCGTCCCGTGCCCGCCCTTGCCCCGTAGAGCCTCCCAATGAAACTCCAGGCCCTGGTCCTTGGCATAGCGTTTCACCTTGCGGAGCAACTCCTTGTGGTCCACGGCTCCATTCTCCCTTTATAATCGCACAAATCTGTGCGGACTGTCAAGCCCCGGTTTTGAGCGGGACCACGTTGTCCGATTCCCGACCCCCGGCCAAGGCCGCGCCGATTTTGCGGCCTATGTCCTCGCTCGCGGCCTGCAAGGGGTCATTGGCCAGGTGGGCGTAGCGCTCGGTGGTCTTGGTGTTCGCGTGGCCCAAAAGAGCCCCGATGACTTTCAGGTGGTACCCTCCGGCCACGGCGGCGCTCGCGTAGGTGTGGCGCAGGTCGTGCAGGCGGAGGTCCGGCATCCCGGCTTTTTCGCGCACCAGGGTCCAGGGGTCCTTGATATTCACCAGGCGCGCGCCCGGCTTGGCCCCGCAAATCACATACGGATTGCCCTCCAGGCGCGGGACGGCAGACAGAACCTGCAGCGCCGGGGCGGGCAAATAGATGGTCTTTTGGCCCGTCTTGGACTCCTGCAGGCGTATCAGGCGGCGGTCAGAGTCCACGTCTGCCCAGCGTAGGCCCAAAATCTCCCCCTGCCGCGCACCGGTCAGGAGGATGAGGCGCAGGGCCGCCGGGACATAGATCGTATCGCGCTTATGGCCGGGCAGGCCCTCATACCACGCGATCGCTGCGCCCAGGCGGCACAGCTCAGCCTCGGACAGGAACCGCTCGCGCGGCTTTTCCCTATACTTGTCAATGTGACGACAGGGGTTGGTGGCCCCATCGGGCAGGTGCCCGCGCTTGATGCACCACGAGAAGAACGAGGACAGAACGGCCAGCGTCCGGTTGGCCTGGTGCGCCGTGGCGGCCATCTTGCCGTGCAGGCGGGCCACGTCCGCCCGCGTCACCGCCGCCACCTGGTGCCGCCCCAGGGCCGGGCCGATGTGGTTCTTGTAGAGCAGGGCGTACTGCTTGTACGTCTCGGCGGCCTTTTTGGCCCGGACCTCCTCCAGGAACGCCGCAAAGCTTTCGCGTAAAACAGGGGCCTCACGCGCCTCGCGTTTGGCCAGGGCAGGGTTGCGGCCCGCACGCACCTCCCCCAAAAGGCGTGCGGCCTCCGTGCGGGCTTGGACGGGCGTGAAGTCGTCCCCGAATGCGCCGAGCGTATAGAGCCACTGCCGCCCCGCCATGCGGTATTTGAGCACAAAAGATTTCTTGGCCTTCTGGCACCGGCATCCCAGGCCCAAAATGCGCGTGTCCCACGCCACCTCGCCCGGTTGCAGGGCCTCTATCCCCTTGATTGTGAAGGTTGGACCCATGGCTATGCCTCCCTGTCTGTAGATACCACCTAGATACCAAATCGCAGAGTATCAGGGGGTAAGCCTGTCCGCAAGTGTCTTGCTAAGCCATTGATAAATAGCAATACAGGTATACCCCTAGGGGCCCCTGTCCCCCTATACCGCGAAACTGTTAATCACTTGGTCGGTGGTTCGAATCCGCCCCGGGGAGCCAGCTTTTTCAAGGGTTTAAGCTCTTATCCCGTCCCTCTAAACCGGCCCTTGGGACACTCCTGGGACACTTTCTGGCCACGCACTGCGGCATTTGGCAACACAATCGCAACAGCACGAGGGAGGGCAAAACGACCTCCACACGGGGCCTTTTGCGCGCGAACTGGCCCGAAAATGTCCCTAAGCCTGGCTATGCACACTTTAACAACCTGATATAAAACAAAAAATAGAAATATTTTTTGTGATTGCCTATCACCTGTTGCCTTGTGCGGCCCCGTGTGGTAGGCTTTCCCCATGGCCACGATAGAAGAGCGCACGGGCAGGGACGGCAAGGCGGTGTACCGGGCGCGAGTCCGCCTCAAGGGCCACCCGGCGCAGTCGGCCACCTTTGACCGCAAGACGGATGCGCGGCGGTGGATTGCGTCCACGGAGGCCGCGATACGCGAGGGGCGGCACTTTAAGACGAGTGAGGCCAAGCGGCGCACCCTGGCCGAGGCGATTGACCGCTACGCGCGCGAGGTGCTTCCACGCAAGCCCAAGAGCGGCCCCAAACAGGCCCAGCAGCTGGACTGGTGGAGGGCGCAGATAGGGGCTTATGCGCTGGCGGATGTGACGACGGCCACGCTGTCCGAGTGCCGCAGTAAGCTCCTGGCCGAGCCCGCACCGGGGGGCCGCGCACGCACCCCGGCCACGGCCAACCGCTATATGGCCGCGCTGTCCCACGTCCTGACCATCGCGGCGCGGGAGTGGGAGTGGATTGAGACCAACCCCTGCGCCCGCCTGGCGCGACTATCCGAGCCGCGCGGGCGCGTGCGATTCTTGGACGATGGGGAGCGCGCGCGCCTCCTGGCGGCGTGCAAGGCGAGCCCGAGCGCGCATCTGTACCCCGTGGTGGTGCTGGCCCTGTCCACGGGCGCGCGCTTGAACGAGGTTTTGGGCCTGCGCTGGCCGCAGGTGGATGTGGGCGCGGGGCGCATTGTGCTCCACGACACCAAGAACACAGAGCGGCGCGTGTTGCCTCTGGCTGGTCACGCGCGCGAGGTCATCCGGGAGTGGGGGCGCGTGCGGCGCGTGGACACAGATTTGCTCTTCCCGAACTCGCTCCACCCCGACCGGCCCATAGACATTCGCGGGCCGTGGAACACGGCGCTGGCCAAGGCGGGGATTGCGGATTTCCGCTTTCACGACCTGCGGCACTCGGCGGCGTCCTACCTGGCCATGAACGGGGCCACCCTGGCCGAAATCGCCGAGGTGCTGGGGCACAAAACGCTCCAGATGGTCAAGCGCTACGCGCATTTGAGCGAGGCGCGGTGTGTTTCAAGGGCTCATGTTGCCATGCTAGACAATATGTTCGGCGAAAGTAAAATCTTAATTAAGTAAGAAACTAAAAATATTCAAACATCAAGATAATTACACCTTATAACTATATTATATTTCTTTTTCTTCTTGACTCTATTAACCAGATCTTTTAGCATCTTTATATCAACCTCATTGGAGGGGCTTATTGCTATATAACTTATTCCGTCTTTAGAAACACGCGCAGGACCCAATAAAGTGCCTTCTAAATTGTATTCTAATTGCCCTATTGTGAGATCAACTGTATTTCTTATTTCTTTCCAGTTATGAGATTTGCTTGTAGTATGTAAATAATTTCCTGATTTACGTAAAAAATCTTTTAAGGGCTCAGAAATAGGAATATATAAGAATCTTGCGCGCTTTTCGCCATCAATAAAAATTAACTCCTGCCCTCTTTTGAGTGAATATGAAATTTTATCTAGTTCACTAGAGAGGACAGGAACTTTATATGTTCTTTTCTTTTTTTCGGAAACTTCTGGATGTGGTTCAAGCATTTCTTGCATTCTTGCCTCTATGGCACACCTTAATTCTAATATCGCGTATATGAGCGACGCTTTTGTCCCATCACGAAAGCGTTCCTTGGCTCTATCCAGGTATGCGCGAGCAGACGTTCCATAAAAATCGTTCTCTGTCATAGCCTTAGTATAAACAGGGCTCTAAGCTACAAACAAGACATTTGCCTCTTCATTCATTCGCCTCATCCCCGTCACGCAATGGAACGACCACCACGCCTGGCCGCCGCAGGGCGGGCTACGGCACCTCATCTTTCACGCGAATACAAACGGCTTTGATACCTGCGTCCGGCGCGTGGGCCGCCGCGTCCTGATTGACGAGGCCGCGTTCTTCGTCTGGGCCGATGCGCAGAACGGGGAGGGCAAAAGCCATGCCTAACCCCCTCCTTGAACTGGGCACGGGCGGGCACGCCATTGGCAAAAACCCCCTGGCCATGGGGGTGGACGCGCTGGCCGCCGCTGGGCACGCGCGCCAGGGCCTGGCCAAGGTCATGCGCAAAAAGTGCCTGGACTGCTGCGGTTTTCAAGCTGCGGAGGTGCGCAAATGCGTGGCCACCGACTGCCCGCTGTGGCCCTACCGGATGGGGGTGAGCCCGTTCCTGTCCGCCGATGCCAAGGCGCGGGGCGCGGGCCCCGGGGAGGTGGGCGATGCATAGCGCGCACGCTTTCGCAAACACCCTACGCGCCGCCAGTTTTGCCTTGAAGGGCGAGCCTGTGGCCGACGGGCGCATATACCGCTGCCATGTCAAAGACGACAAGCCGGGCACGCGCAACGGGGCCTATATCCTGTTTCCCGATGGGCGCTGCGGCCTGTATGGCACCTGGAAGGATGGCCAGTGGCACAAGTGGGTCGCTGGCGGTGCGGAGCCGAACCCCGCCCAGCGGGCCCAGATGCGCCAGGAAATGGCCAGGGCGAGGGCCGCGCGGGAGAGGGAGGAGCGGGCAAGGCACCTCGCGGCGCAAGCCGAGGCCCAGCGGCTATGGCAATCCGCGCCGCCGTTGTTTTGCCATCCTTACCTGCGGCGCAAGGGAGTCAAGAGCTATGGTCTGCGCCGGGCCCCCGACGGGCGGGCGGTGATGCCCCTTTATGATGCAAACGGGGCGCTGTGGAACCTGGAGCGCGTTGCCGATGGCGGCACCAAGCGCACCCTGCCCGGCGGGCGGGTCACGGGCCTGTACTTTCCCATCCCCGGCGCGGCGGGGGCCGAAAGTGGACCCTTGCTGATTACGGAGGGGTACACCACGGCGGCCTCCCTGCGCGCCTCCACGGGCCATTGCGTGGCCGTGGCGCGCAACGCGGGCAATTTGCTGCCCGTGGCGCTGGCGCTGCGGGCCAAGTACCCAGGGCGGCCCATCACCATCTGCGGGGACGACGACCGGCACTTGGTCCAAAATATCGGGCGCGCAAAGGCCACCGAGGCCGCCGCTGCCATAGGCGCGGCCCTGTGCTTCCCGCCCGCCCCATACAACGACTTCAACGACTGGGCGCAAGCCCTGGCCAAAGACGGGAGGGCCCCCGCATGACTGAACCCCAAACCCCCGTTGCCGACACAGTGGCCGCCGCGCAGAAAACCACGCGCGCCCTGACCCGCAGCTTTGCCACCATCACGCCCAAGCCTGTTTCATGGATTTGGCCAGGGCGCATTGCCGCTGGCAAATACACGACCATCGCCGGGGAGCCGGGGCTGGGCAAGTCGCAGCTGACCGCCCTGATGGCCGCCACCATCACCACGGGCGGGGACTGGCCCGAGGGCGAGGGCACGGCCCCTCTGGGCTCCGTCATCATCGTGTCCAGCGAGGACGACCCGGAGGACACCATCGCGCCGCGCCTTATGGCCGCCGGGGCCGAGATGACTAAGGTGCACGAGCTCCAGGGCGTCCAGCACCAGAGCGTAAATCGCACCTTTAACCTGGCCGAGGACCTGGCCCCGCTGGAGGACACCATCGCCGCACTGGGGGATGTGCGCCTGGTGGTGATTGACCCGATAAGCGCCTACCTGGGCGGTACGGACAGCCACAAAAACGACGATGTGCGGGCCCTTCTCGCGCCCCTGCAGGACATGGCCCAGCGCCGCGCCGTGGCCGTCCTGGGCATCACGCACCTCAACAAGGGCGGGGGCAGCGCCATGGCCCGCTTTACCGGCTCCGGGGCCTTTGTGGCCGCCGCCCGCGCGGCCTACCTGGTGGCCAAGGACGCCGACGATCCGGATCGCCGCCTGTTTTTGCCCGTCAAGAACAACCTGGGCGAGGACAAAACCGGCTTTGCGTACACCATACAGGGGGCCACTGTGGCGGGGGGCATTCCCACCTCCCGCGTGGTGTTTGCGCCCGGCCTTGTGGACGCCCAGGCCGACGCCGTCCTGGCCGCGCAAGGCGGGGGCAGCGATGATGGCGCGGCCAGCGCCATGGACGAGGCCGTGGACTTCCTGCGCACCGAGCTGGGCCAGGGGCCGGTGCCCGCAACCGCCGTCAAGCGCAGCGCCGGGCAGGCTGGTATTGCCGAGCGCACCCTGCGCCGGGCGCAGCGGGCCCTAAACGTAAAACCGGTCAAGGAAGGCAAGGGGTGGGTCTGGGCCCTACCGCAAGATGGCCAAGGCGGCCAAGGCCCGGACACTGGCCACCTTGGCCACCTTCCTGCCGCGCACGCGCCGATGCATGAGCGCAAACCGCTGGAAGATAACGCTTATCCCGTATGTGCAGAAGTGGGGGGCCGCCTATGACCGCCCAGCCCGTGGCCACCTTAATCGCGAACATGGCCAAGGACGGCCTGCGCCTGGCCGTGGAGGACGGGGGCACCCTGGCCTATCGCGGGGCCAAACCCGTCGTGGAAAAGCACCTGCCCACGCTGCGTGCCCGCAAGCCGGAGATCATCGCGGCCCTGAAGGCGTGCCGCGCACACGGGGCGACGCTATCCCCCGCGCACTGGCAGGCCCGCTGGGGCGCGCACCTAGCGGCTCTGAAGGCAGACGCAAGCGTGGTGTGGGTGTCGGAGGCCGTGGCGGAGTCCGTAGCACACCTGCGTACCGCCTGGGACTGGCTTGCGGACAACGACCCGCCCACGGGCACTTACACGGAGGAAGAGTGCCAGGAGCGCCTAGCCCGCGCCCGCGTGGCTTTGAGCGCCGCCGGGGTCAAGCCCTGCATCCCGCTTGAGGCGCTGGACAAAAACCACTGCGAGCGCCTGCGGGCCGAGGGGAGGTCCGAGGGCGCGCAAGAGCTCCTGGACGACCTCACCGAGCGCTGGGGCCAGATGTGCGGCGGGCCGGAATACCCCGACGACGCGCATGCCCTCGTGGCGGCGCTGGAGGATGTGAGAGAGAGGTACACCCATGCCAACACCTGAAAATACAGGCGCGATACAGGCGGGGGGGCGCTTCCGGCCCGGCCAATCCGGCAATCCAAAGGGCAAACCCAAAGGCGCGCGGAACAAGGCCACGCTGGCGGCGCAGAGTTTGTTGGATGGTGAGGCCGAGGCCCTGACCAGGAAGGCCGTGGAGCTTGCCAAGGCGGGGGATATGACGGCCTTGCGGCTGTGCCTGGAGCGGGTGGTGCCGAGCCTCAAGGCCGTTGCGCCGTGCGTGGCGGTGGACGCGGGCGGGGCCAATAGCCTCACGGGGCAGGCACGGGCTTTGTTGGATGCGGCGCTTTCGGGTGAGGTGGCCCCTGATGTGGCCGCTAGCCTTATCGGGGCCCTCGGGTGAGGTGGCCCCTGATGTGGCCGCGAGCCTTATCGGGGCCCTGGGCACGACCGCGCGGGTGGAGGAGGTGGAGAGCCTGCGGGAGCGGTTGGAGGCTTTGGAGCGGGCGATGAGAGGGAGAAAAACATGAAACAGGTCAAGGCGATGGTCTATGACGCTCTCACGCCACACGAGCGTGTGGTGGCCACCCTGGAGGCCGAGGCGCGGGGCGATGCGACCGAGGCGCGGCGGCTCGTGGAGAGCTGCCCCAAGGTCACCTACCGCGCCAACGATGAGCGCTATTCTGGCGCCATGCGGGCCATCGTGAACCTGGCCATATTCCTGGAGATGGAGCTGCGCGGGATCGCCCTGGCCGCCGCCTGGGCCATGGCCACGGACAGCGAACACCTGCCCGCCCTCCTAGCCAAGATGCTGACCCTGCACACCGCGTGGGAGCGCGCCTTCGCCGCAAAAGGCCTGGATTTCGCGCTTGTAGAAACATTCACCGCCCCCGTCCGCAACCCCGTCGTGGCCTTTTTTCTGGACACCGCCCGCGATATCCGCGCCCTGGACGCCCAGGACATGGAGGGCCACGCGGCCGCCACCGGCGCGCCCCCGCCCCTGCCTTGCGTAGAGCCCGACCCCGACGAAACCGCCCAGTGGCAAGACATGGTGGAGGGCCACCTGCGGGACTTTTTGGGGGCGTGATAGCGAGCCGCATTCCCGGCCCGATCTACGAGTCCGCTCCGCACGCCTCCGCCAGGCAGTGGAGGTAGATGGCAAAGCGCTGGCGTGCCTCGGGGGGCAGGGCCGCTACGCGCGGCACGATGGGCTCCAGGAGCGCGCGGGCGGCGGCCAGGGCCTCGGGGTCAGGCGGCAGCGCGGTGCTGGGGGCGTCGCTGGGGGGCATGACCGGAGGCATGGGGCGCCGTCATTGACCGCCCGCCGGGCCCGCGCGGCTGACGGCCTTGCAAAGTGCCGCGCCCCCGGCAAGCGCCTGGATGCGCACGCGCGACCCATCGGGCCGCAGGCCCGTCACCCCGTCGGCGTCCATCGCAAAGTCCCGCAGGCCCGGCTCGTAGAGCACCTCCTGCCCGCCCTGGTAGCAGTACAGCGTCGTGCCCGGCAGCCGGGACTCCGTGCGGTGCAGGCGCGCCACCATCTCCGGCGTGATGGACACGCCATCGGCCGCCTGCGCGCACGCGGGCAGGGGCAGCAGGAGCGTGCCGGCGGCCAGGGCGAGCATCCACGCGGTCTTGTGTCTCACGGCCTTAGCCCCCCTTGCGCCCTTGCAACCCGCACCAAAGAGCCACCAGAGCTGTCCTGCTCTGGTGACCGGAGGTTAAGAAGCCGCAAGTAGACGGCCGCGACGGCCTTTGGGCCGAGGGCCTTGGACATACGCCGCCGCCCCCCGGCCGTGAGCCGAGAAGCGACGTGATGACGGGCACGCCGCCCGCTACTTGAGGGGTTCTTAAGCCCCGGGCGCACGCGGATTGCTGCGCACGCCTGCGGGGAGTGTAGGACACAAAGGGGCGCGGGTGCAAGAACGCACAAACGACCTTGCCAAAAACGGGCCTCAAGGACTATAGTCTGTGACTGCGGCCCTGGCCCTGGCCGCCTTTGAAAACGCCAAGGAGACAAATGGATGGCCACCCAGCGCTACTCGGTCACCCCGCACCCCATTGAGACTCTGCTCACCTGGGTCAAGTCCGGCGAGATCGCAATTCCCGAGATCCAGCGCCCTTTTGTCTGGGAAGCCACCAAGGTGCGCAACCTGCTCGACTCGCTCTATCAGGGCTATCCCGTCGGCTACCTGATCTCCTGGCGCAACCCGACCGTGAAGCTCAAGGACGGCTCGCCCTCGGCGGGTAAGCGCATCCTGATCGACGGCCAGCAGCGCGTGACCGCCCTGATGGCGGCACTGTTGGGGCAGGAGGTACTGACCAAGGACTATGAAACGGTGCGCATCCGCATCGCTTTCCACCCGGGGGAGGAGCGCTTTGAAGTGTACAACCCCGCCATTGCCAAGAACAGGGCCTGGATCGATGATGTCACACGCATCTTTGGCCCAGATGCGGACCTGATCGAATTGACCGAGCAATATGTTGAAGCCAATGCGGGCGCGGACCGCAAGGCCGTAGGCAAGGTGCTGCAAAAGGTGGGCAAGATCGTCAACAACCATGTCGGCCTGATCGAACTCGCCGAGGACCTGGACATAGAAACTGTCACGGAGATTTTTATCCGTGTGAACTCAGCCGGCGCCGAACTGTCCCAGGCGGACTTCGCCATGTCGAAAATCGCCGTTAACGAGACCTTCGGCGGCAACCAACTGCGCAAGGCCATCGACTATTTCTGCCACCTCGCCGTGGCACCTGAGTTCTATTCCAAGATCGAGAAAGGGGACCCCGCCTTTGCGGCGTCCGAATTCTGGCCCCGGATGCAGTGGCTCAAGGACACCAACGACGACCTCTACGACCCGACCTACACCGACATGCTGCGCGTAGCGTTCACATCAGAGTTTGGGCGCGGCAAGCTGCAGGACCTGGTGGCGCTGCTCTCGGGCCGCAACTTTGAGACCCGCGAGTACGAGGAGGCCATCGCCGAAGCCTCTTTCGCCAAGCTCAAGGTCGGTATCGACGCCTTCATGAACAAAACCCACTTTGATCGCCTGACCATGATCTTGCGCTCCTCTGGGTTTCTGACCTCTGGCCTAATCCGGAGCCAAAATGCGGTGAATTTCGCCTATATCCTCTACCTGCGTGGCCGCGCCGAGCGGCTGCCCGCGCATGATCTGGAGCGCATGGTGCGGCGCTGGTACGCCATGTCTATTCTGACCGGGCGTTATTCGAGCAATCCCGAGACTGCATTTGACTTCGATATTCGACAGATCAAGAGTCAGGGACTGCAAAAACACGTTGAATCGGTGATAGAAAACGAACTGCCAGACAGCTACTGGACCGGTATGCTGCCGCAGATCATGGATACGTCGTCATCCAACAGCCCCTACTTCATTGCTTACCGCGCCGCCCAAGCCCGACTCGGCGACCTGGGGTTCCTATCTACCGATATCACCGTCCGGGACATGCTGCTTAATCGGGGAGATAAGCATCACGTCTTTCCACGCAAACATCTTCAGAATCAAGGCCTAACACCCGGGCGCTACAACCAGATCGCTAACTTTGTCATCGCGCAGACTGAGATCAACGTCGCTATCGGTGACAAGGCGCCCGAGGTCTACTTCCGCGAGATCGCCGAGCAAGTCTCCGGCGGTACCAAGCGCTATGGCGGCATCACGGACTCTGCCCGCTTGCAGGAGAACTACGCGCAAAACTGCCTGCCCGCCAGCCTACTCAACGGCGAGGTGCCAGCCTATGACGACTTCCTCGCCGAACGCCGCCGCCTCATGGCCCTGCGGATCAAAAAATGGTTTGAGGCGTTGGCGTGAGCGCGCCCTTGGTGCACGGCGCCATACAAATTCCTACAAAAGTTGCGTCTGGGCCGTGTCAGCGTTGGGGGTGCGCTCTGCCTTTGGTGCTGCCCGCTCCGTCGCCGTGGGCGATGGCAGGTCCGCCGCAGTAAAACACGGCCCCGCCGCAATATCGCGCAGCAGGTCCGCCAGGGCGTCGTGCATGGCCACGCTGGCCTCCAGGACCCAGAGCAAGCGCAGGAAGCCCGTGCTCATCTCCGCCGTCCACGCGCGCGGGCGGATGTCATCCAGGGGTGAAGACTTTTTGCCCGCCCCGTCCTTCATGCGATAAGACAGCCACGACTTCACAACCCGAAAGCCTGAGACCTCAAAATCCCACACCTCCCGCGCCACGGGCCCAAAGGCCCCCGTGCCCACGCGGATCTCCCCCTTGTCCTCATCATAGGAAAAATCTTGGGGGTAGCCCTTAATCTCACGCGTGCATGTGGCCTTGCCTGGTGGAATATCGCCGTCCCCAAAGCGCTCCCCATAAGTGTGCAACCATATAAGCCGCCGCCCCGCCGCCACCGCGCGGGTAAACAGCGCTGAGTCTTTGGTCAACGGCACGCGGGGGCCGGGCGTGGACAATTCCTCCCAAAACATGTCCACATAGGCCGGGTGGGCCATCATGGCGTAGCAGTAGGCAAACAGATCCTCCGCCGTGACGGCGCGGCCCAGCGCCCGCGACACAGCCTCCAACACCCCCGCCGTCACATTCGGCTGCGTCGCGGCCGCATCGCGGTAGAGTGGGATGATGTCCTTTCCTCCACGGCCGCAAAACATATCCATGTCTGGTAAATAGGGGCTAATGCTTGCTGAAAGTCCTTGCCCCAGAACCTTTGTGGGCATTGTGGCCATATAAACCTGCTGCGGCCCTTGTGCCGCAAAAAGGCCAGGGCGCAGAGAATACGCAAAACGCTCGTCCGCCACGGCCCATTGTGTATCAAAAGAGCGAAAGGCATAGCGCATAAGGGGCGGCGCGTCCGTTGGCTTCATCTCCGCCACGGGGGTCTGGCCCTTTTTGGATTTGGTGATTTGGCCTGGGCTTTCTTCCTTGAATAGGGCCGCCCTATCGCCGCGCGGGGCGGTGAGAAGGGTATGTAGGCGCGCCTCCACCACCTCCCGCGTCTCGCCGATGGTCCATGTGCGCTTGAACTGGACGCCCGAATGCTGCCACGGGAACAGGTCGGTTAGGGCGGGCCAGTCAAAGAATGCGCCTTGCCCTGCGGGCAGGAAGGGCGCGTGCCAGTCGCTGGGGCAGTCCTGCCAGGCCAGGCTCTCCAGCCCCTCCACGGCGGCGAGGGCGGCCAGCTTATCGGCGCGGGTGCCCGTGACTTTGGTGTAACGCACGCGGGCGGGGGTGTTGCGATCGGCCCTACCCCTACACACACCCACGGCGATGGCCACGGGGGTTTGGATGGCGAACACATTCTCGGTCTTGCGCGCGCCCAGATTATCGCCCTCCAGATTGATGATCCACAGATCGTCCAGGGTGCGGCGCATGACTTCGCGCATCCCGATGAAGCCGGGCCCGGCGAGGTAGGAGGACGCGGTGATGAAGGACACCACGCCGCCGCCCTCTTGGCTCTCAAACAGTTTCCACAGGGCCCAACGCCAGAAATAGACGTAGTCGTTGTAGATGCTTTTGAGGTGGACGCTTTGCCCGGCGGCCTGCACGGGGTCTATGAAGTCCTGGAGTATGGGGCGGTTGCCCATGTACTCTTGATCGGCTCCGCCCTTTATCTGGTCGCCATAACGCACCCAGCCGCCCTTGCGCTGCGTTGTCTCGTCCCCGGCCTCAATGGTCTGGCGGTCGTAGGGCGGGTTGCCGATGCACACCAGGATGTTGCGCTCGCTTTTCACGCTGCGGGCGCGGTTGCGCTCCTCGGCCAGGGGTTTCAGGTCCAGGTGCAGGGCTGCGGGCGGGGCCGTATGGGGGCTTTCCAGTGTGTCGGCGAGGTATATCTGGAGCCGCCCGCCGGGCAGCGTTCCGCCCTGGGCCGTGATGGCCTGGGTCAGGCGCAGATGTGCAACGGCGTAGGGGCCCACGAGGCACTCCAGCCCGTACATATTGCGGGCCAGGGCGGTGGCAAAGGGTGCGGCCATGCCGGGGCCAAGGGGGGCGGTGCGGCGCATGGACTCCTGCACGGCGGCCACGAGGTAGGTGCCCGTGCCCACTGCGGGGTCCAGGAAGGTGACCCCCTCATCCGCAAAGGCGTACTTTTTGCCAAAATCGCGCTCTAGCGCTTGAGCCACAAGGCGGGTTTGGGCTTGCACAACCTTGGCGGGGGTGTAGTAGACGCCGCAGTCGGCGCGGAGCTTTTTATCGTAGGCGGCCAGGAAGTCCTCGTAGAAATAGAGCCAAAGGCCCTGGCCGTGACCCTTTAGGAAGTCGTGCGGGTCCAATGCGCTTAGAGAGCGCGCGAGCATCCCGTAACCGCCCCCGACCTCCCCGCGAGCGCTGGGGTGGGCCAGGATGGTCAGGGTGTTGGCCAAGAGCCCCTCTCCATCGCCCAGGGCGCGGGCGGCTGAGGCGGGGTCGGAGATGTCCTGCGCCCCGTGGAGGCGGGCCAGAAGAAGGGCATAGGTCAGGGTCTGGGCGTAGGCATCGGCGAAGCGGGCATCGTCCAGGTCGGGGAAGAGGTAGCTGCGCCATGTGTCGGCCAGGGTGGCCAGGGCCGAGGCCGGGTCTTGAATGGCCGCCTCCACCTCCCCCCGCAGGAAGCGGGTCAGAGGGGCCAGATACTCGGCCAGGGCCTTGGGCCCGTGAGGAACGATGGGCTGCCAAGACAGGAAGTCCTGCAGGAGCGCGGCCAGGGCCTGCGCGTCCTCGGGCGTGACCGCCTTGGCTCCGTCACGGGTGACGTCACCGGCCAGGGTGACAGTGCGGCCAACGCGCTCCCCCTCGCGAAACAGGGCCCAAGCGTTGCCGTCGGTGTAGATGAGGTTGGGGATGGCCTTGAAGTTTTGCCACTGCTTTTTGTTCTGTTCCCCCTTGAGTTTTGTGGGGTCGGCCCCCTTGCCCGGGGCCTTCAGCTCCACAAAGCCTGTCAGGAGGCTCTTGACGCTCACGCCCATGTCTGGCCGCCCACGTATGCCGTCCCCGCGCGCTTCGGTGCGAACCTCCACCCCCGTGCTCACGGCCTTCACAAGCGCCGCCACGGGCGCCTTCAGCTGGTCCTCTGGCTGTGCATCCACCCGCGAGGCGAAGTTGGCTGTCAAGTCGCGGGCGAAGGCGCGTAGGGATTCAAGGGGGTTAACGGATTGCGTCATTTGCCTACTTTACGACAGTGCGCGCAGGCTGTCGCCACATGTTGCAGGCGCAAATCGGCTGCACGCAAAAAAATCCCCCCGCCCTTGCGGCGCAAGAGCGAGGGGCCAGCGGCTTCCCCAGGGAGAGAAGGGGGGAAATCTTTGGGTGCCGGGGGGCCAGCGGTGGTCTAAAGTTCCGCTATAGCGCCCTAAAACTCCACCGCGTCGGCCTGCGCGGCCTTGTCCAGCCGGGCCAGCGCGTCCCGGGCCATCGCCCCCACGCGCCGCATGGACTCCACGCGGATCCAGTGGTGGTGCGCGTTGGCCAGCGGCGCGCCGTGCTCCCGGTCCAGGCGCGCGCGCACCCCGTCCTCGTACCAGTCCACGTGCCGGCGCAGCTGCGCCA
>JAERIN010000033.1 GCA_016757515.1 Alphaproteobacteria bacterium | reverse complement strand
GAGGAGAAAGCCTGCAACCACGCGCTGTCGCGCCTTGCGCGTGCGGGCCGAGCACGCCATCGGGCGCATGAACGGTTCAGGATTTTGTCCGATCGGTGGCGCTATCCCCGCACAGCACAGCTTTCTCGATCATCGCCGGCATCGCCAACCTCATGGCCGGCTTCTAAGCCGCCCCGCGCCCAGACCCCCTGCGCCTCACGATGCAACGACACCAGGAACGGACTTTCGCAACGGGTCTAATCCGCGATTGCCCGAGAGCTTGTTGACCTTCTTCTCATAGACGGCGACCTCGCGCCGCCTGCGGCCAAAGACGTGAAAAAACTCGTTGTAGAAGGTGTGCGTGTCGCCCTTCTCATAGCCCTGGCCCGCCCAGTCTTGGGCAAACTGCGCGGCCCGCGCGCGTATCTCGTTCCAGCTTATGGGCATGGGGGAAGTGTAGCCCCTTGGCCTCCCTGAGGCCAGAGATGTCCGCACCAGAGGTTCTTGCACCCGCCCCCCTTTGTGTCCTACACTCCCCGTTAGGCGTGCGTGGATACCCCGCGTGCGCCCGGGGCTTGATAACCCCACATCAAGCGGGCGGCGTGCCCGTCATCACGTCGCTTCTCGGCTCACGGCCGGGGGGCGGCGGCCCATTACCTCCAGAAAATGCCTTGGATACAAAACGCCGAAAGAGGTATTTTAGGGTCGACTTTAAACATTTGTCTCCGAATCGCTATAAGTTTTTAAGGACAATGTTTCTCCATATCTATCTGTAAATTCACGACGTATATAGCGTCTCTATCTAACTTCATGATCTGGGATCATACTTTCAGCAGATAGGACCGCATCAACAAACTCTGTAGAACTCAATGTTTCTCTCGATTCGAAAAAATCTTCTGGATTCAGATCATTGCAAAAACCATATTCATTACATAAATGATATAAAAGAACTTTGAGGTCTTTCAGAATCTCTAATTTTGTTTTCATGACGGTAAACCCCATCTTTGCATTTCAAGTAAAAAATGAAGTTTATCACTCAGCGTGACAAAAAGTCAACAAATCGCCCCATGGCCGTGTCGGTATTGAGATCCCGCGTGACGGACACAAACGTCACGTTGTGATCGTCACAAAAACCGTACGATGAGCAAAAAATCAAGCGGCGAGCGCGACAGGCGATTGATTTTGTGCACGACGACAACGTCAATTTTTCCCCCCTTCAATACCGTCCATCAGTTCTTGCAGCGCGGGCCGTTCCATCATCCCGCCCGACAGGCCGTCGCGGTCGTCTTGATGCGGCTTATCAACTCCCGGTCACCAGAGCAGGACAGCTCTGGTGGCTTTTTGTTGCGGGTTGCAAGGGCGCAAGGGGGGCTAAGGCCGTGAGACACAAGACCGCGTGGACGCTCGCCCTGGCCGCCGTCACTCTGCCTAGCAGTCTGTGCAGCTCACGCCCTCGTTTTGACGTCCTCGGGTTAGGGAGACGAACTCAAGACTCAGATCTCCCACAATGGACCCCGCCATAATCGGGCTGTACGCCACATGGACACCCACAAGAATAACGGCCTCACCCGGCGCAGCGATGCTCGCCACCCTCTCCTCGGGCGAGGGGGCTGTGATCCGCCAAGCCCCTGTGCTTTGCTCCCACGCCACGATTGGTGCCGGGTCCTCTTCATCATCCGCGAACTCAATGCCTATAACATGCACGTCCACGTCCATGTTTTCTGAGTAGGGCCGCATAATCAGATTCACTGCCGCTACAGTATCGTTGATCGTGCTGACGTTGACCGAGGCCTCTCGTGTGAGCATGTTGGCGGCGGCCTGCGCGGCGTTCACGGTCTTTTGACTCACCAAAATCCCGTTGCCTAGGTCCACCAGCCCGATGAGCATAACCGCCAGGACGGGGACGATGAAGGCGAACTCTACGGCCGCTGCGCCCGCGGTGTCCGCAATCCAGGTCTTGAGAAATCTAAAATGGTTCATTTTGCGTCGCCACTATCGCTGTGAAGGGCAGGGTCATATCTTCCCCCGCGATAAGATGCCCCACCATTGGGGTTAACATTTCATAGTTATAGGTTGCGCGGATAACTATGGTGTCGTTTGCGCCGCCAACATCAAAGTCCCATTCCGTTGGGGGATTCTCCGTAAAGCCCCCAAAACCACCGCTTCCCGTGACAACATAGGACTCAACTTGGACTTGTCCATCACAGTCCGGAATAATGACCAGGCGCGCACACAGGTTGACTCTGAATTGGTTGGCCAGTTGGACCGCGCCTGCGCCCTGGGGCATCTGCCCGGTGACAACGGCCCGTGCGGCTGACGCGGCAGCGCCCTCCAAGAGCGAGGCCGAGAGGAAGGCGAAGGAGACCTCTATGATCCCGAACACAAGTATAAAAAAGGGAAAGGACAGGAGGGCGAACTCCACGGCCACCGCCCCTTCCTGGCGGCGGGCCCAGGGCGCAAAGCGCGCGCGTATGCGTTTGAATAGACTCATGGTATACCCTGCTATCTTCCAGTATCCCATCTTAGCGTAAAGATAGTGTTAAGGACAGGCCCCCCGTGCCCGATTTTTGCCTAGAGAGCCAGATAGGCGGCCCGGCCTGTGGTCTGGACGAGGCCGGGCGGGGACCCATAGCGGGGCCGGTGGTGGCGGCTTGTGTCCTGATCGCCCCGGAGGCGCGGGGCCTGCCCCTGTGGGCGGCGGTGGACGACTCGAAACGCTTGCCAGAAAAGCGCAGGGAAGCCCTTGCGGCGGAGATCCGGGCCTGCGCCTTGTGGGGCTTGGGCTCCGCCAGCGTGGCGGAGATAGACGCTCTGAACATCTTTCGGGCGACCTTCCTGGCCATGGCGCGCGCTGTGCACGCCATGAGTCCTCCACCTGGCGCGGTGGCCCTGGTGGATGGCAACAGGGTGCCTGAGGCCTTTCCCGTCTCCGCGCGGGCCGTGGTCCGGGGGGACTCGGTCAGCGTGTCCATCGCTGCCGCATCCATCCTGGCCAAGGTGGCGCGGGACGAAATCATGCGCGCCCTGGCGCGGGAGCACCCGGAGTATGGCTGGGAGCGCAACGCGGGCTACCCCACCCCGGCGCACCTGGCGGCCCTGGCCCGCCACGGGCCCACGCCCCACCACCGCATATCCTTCGCCCCCGTGAAAAAAGCTCTGGCCACGCACGGCGGGGCCGGCTATATAGCCGGGGCTTAGAAAGGAAAAAGACCATGGCAAAAAATACACCCAAAGGCGGCCCCGCGCTCGCCATGCCCGAGGCCACGGCGGTGTGGCTGTTTGACAACACAACGTGGACGTACATGCAGATCGCTGACTTCACGGGCATGGCCCTGATGCACGTAGAGGGCATTGCCGATGGGCACATTGGCGTGGGCATCAACGGGCGCGACCCCGTGGCGTTTGGGGAGATGGCCGAGGGTGACCTAGAGCGCGCCACACAAGACCCCACCTTTGTGCCACGGCGCCTGGCCCGGGTGGTTGTGCCGACGCGGGCAAAGGGCAAGGGCGGGCGCTACACCCCCCTGTCCAAGCGCGGGGACAAGCCGGATGCGATCGCCTGGATTGTCAAAAACCACCCGGAGATGACGGACCCACAGATTGTCAAGCTTATCGGCACCACCAAAAACACCATCCGCGCCGTGCGGGAGCGGACGCACGCTAACATCGCGAGCATCAAGCCCCAGAACCCGGCGGACCTGGGCCTGTGCACCTGGGCGGACCTGGAGGCCGCGATCGCTAAGGCTGCGGCCAACAAGCCCACAGAGGAAGAGAAGTCCCAGGGTGGCGAGGGCGATGGCGGCGCAGGGGAGAAGGGCCCCATCGCGGGCTTTGACTTTGCGCACTTCATGCCCGTGCGGCAGGGAACGCAGAGCTGACCTGTGCAGGCCTGGCCAAACAAGGCGTAAAGCGCTATACCATACTTAGCGTGACCATAAGTTGAGGATTCTTCCGTGTTCACCCTTTCCCAGAAGGCTGTGGAGGCCCCGGTGGACCGCCGCGCGGTCCTGCGCCTGGCTTTGGCGGGGGCCGTGGCCGCAGCCCTGCCCCTTTTCCCAGGCACCGCCGCAACTGCCGTGGGTGCCGCCGGGGCGCAGTGGCGGGTCTCCGTGCGCAACGCCCACACGGGGGAGCGTTTTTCCGGCGTTTACCGGGAGGGGAATTGCTACAGCCCCGAGGCCTTTGCGCAACTGAACGCACTGTTGCGTGACCACCGGACCGGCGAGGCGTTTCCCATGGACCCGCGCCTTTTGGACATGGTCACCCTCCTCCAGCGCCGGGCCGGTGTGGACACACCTATGGAGGTGCTCTGCGGCTACCGCAGCCCGAAGACCAACCGCGCCCTGCGCCGGGCCTCCACGGGCGTGGCCAAAAACTCTTACCACATGTACGGGCAGGCCCTGGACATACGCCTGCCCGGCGTGCGCACCGGGGCCTTGCGGGGCATGGCGCGGGCGCTGCGCGTGGGGGGCGTAGGCTACTACCCCCGCAGCGGCTTTGTGCACATAGACACCGGGCCCGTGCGGACGTGGTAGGGGCGGCCGCTTGCGAGGCGCCCGGAAAGTCCGTTATCTTGGTTTTGCTGCCCACGACAGGGCTCCGCGCTGGGCATCCGCCCGGTGCGCGGGCCGTAAGGGGGCGGCACGACATGCAAAGTCTCTGGAACTGAAAATTCCAACAATGCACTGGTTGCACGACGGGCTGTCCCGGGCCGCTATCGGTGGGAAAGGGCTCTGCGGGCCTTCGGGGCCCCCGCCCCCGCCCGCACGCGGACCCCGGGGCAGTTCAGTAGAACCACAAAAGGATGCGCGCAAATGCCTGATCTCTCATTCCTGCCCCAGTGGCTTATCGCTCTGATCCTTGCGGCGGGCATTGGTTGGATATGGACCTCTTGCGTCCTGACCGTCTCGGTGTTCGAGCACCAGCTGGCCCTACTCTACCGCAATGGACGTCTGCGCCTGGCCCTGCCGCCGGGAAAGCACCGCTTCTGGCGCCCAGGGGCCGAAGTCGTCCTGGCCGACGCCCGGTCCCAGACCACCATCATAGCGGGTCAGGAGGTCCTGACCAGCGACGCGCTGGCGGTTAAGGTGAGCCTGGCACTCACGTGGCGCCTTGTGGACCTGGCCAAGGCCCGCGCCGCGAGCGTGGACTATACGGCGGACCTCTACCTGGCCGGGCAGCTGGCCCTGCGCGCGGCTGCGGGCTCCCGGGATCTGGATGCGCTCCTGGCCGACCCGGGCGCGGTGGCGGCAGAGGTGGCCGCGTCCCTCGCCCCACGGGCCGAGGCACTAGGCCTGGCGGTGGAGGCCGTGGCCCTGCGCGATGTGATGCTGCCCGCCCCGCTCAAGCGGGCCTACGCGGCGGAGGTGGAGGCGCGCAAGGAGGCCGCCGGGGCACTGGAAAAGGCCCGTGGGGAGCAGGCCGTGCTCCGTAAGCTGGCCAACCTGGCCAAGATGGTGGAGGAGAGCCCCGGCCTTATGGATCTGCGGGCTCTGCAGGCCTTCGCGGACAGCCCGCATGTGCACGTGGCTCTGGGCCTCGGCGGCGCAAGAGTACCGCCGACGGACAGGGCGGCGCAGTGATTGCCTTCATCGGACTGGGCGCGAACTTGCCCAGCGCCTTCGGCGCGCCCCAGGACACCGTGTGCGCTGCGCTTGGAGCCTTGGCGGCAGAGGTTGGCCCTGTCGTGACCCGCTCTCGCCTGTGGCGCACCGCGCCGGTGCCCCCGTCAGGCCAGCCGTGGTATGTGAACGCCGTGGCGCAGGTGGACACGGCCCTTGCGCCCGCCCAGGTCCTCGTGGTCTTGAAGGCGCTGGAGACTCGGTTTGGCCGGGCGCTGGGGACGGAGCGCAATGCCCCCCGCGCGCTAGACCTGGACCTTTTGGACCATGGCGGGTTTGTCCTGGGCGGCCCTTCCAGCCCCTGGGAGAGAGAGGGTCTAGGTTCGGCGCGCAAGGGTCACAACCCCCCCCCGACCCCCCCCTTGCAGGGGCGGGAGGCGTTAGGGAGACCCTTGCAGGGGGGGGACGATCTGGTCCTCCCCCACCCCCGCATGGCCGGCCGGGCCTTTGTCCTCTACCCTTTGCAGGAGGTCGCCCCGGACTGGGTCCACCCGGCTAGCGGTCTGTCCGTCCGGGCCCTGATAGACGCCCTGCCGGAGGGTCAGGAGATAGAGGTCTTGGATGCATCTGCTTGACGCCCTGTCCGACCCCTGCCCCCTTCTCATGGGCATTGTGAACGCGACACCCGATAGCTTTGCCGACGGCGGGGCCTATGACCCCGTGGCCCAGGGGCAGCGCCTGGCGCGCGAGGGCGCGGCGATACTGGACATCGGGGGGGAATCTACCCGCCCCGGATCCGCCCCGGTCGCCCCGGAGGAGGAGTGCGCCCGGGTCCTGCCCGTCATTCGTGCCCTGGCCCGCGCGGCCCCCCTAATCAGCGTGGACACCCGCCACGCCGCGACCATGGCCGCGGCCCTTGCGTCTGGGGCAAACATGGTGAACGACATTCGCGCCCTGGCGGACACTGGGGCCATGGAGGTTCTGGCGGCGCGCACTGACGTCTTGGTGTGCCTCATGCATATGCGCGGGGAGCCCGCCACCATGCAGGACGCCCCCGCATACGCGGACGTGGTGGGGGAGGTCTGCGCCTTCCTGGGCGACCGGGCGGCGGCGTGTGAAGCCGCCGGGATAGCCAGGACCCGCCTCATCCTGGACCCCGGCATCGGCTTTGGGAAGACCGTGGCGCACAACCTGGAATTGCTGCGCAGCATAGACCGCTTGAAGGGCCTGGGCCTACCCGTGCTCATCGGGGCCTCGCGCAAGTCCCTCATCGCCGCCTTGTCTAGCGGCGAACCGCCTGCCCAGCGCCTGCCAGGCTCCCTGGCCCTGGCCCTGGCCGCCGCCAGAGCCGGGGCCGACGTCTTGCGCGTCCACGACGTGGCCGCCACCGCCCAGGCCCTAGCCGTGGGAAGGGCGTTGGCGTAAAGGGATTTTTAACGCTTCGCGTGCTATACTGAACACATGGCTGGACGCAGGCCCCCGCTGCCCGGAGAGAGAGAGAGGAATTCCGCCGCCTGACGGCGTGAGGGCCGTCTATGGCTCCGATGCCACGCGCGCCATATACGCCGACGACATCGCACAGCTGGCCAAGGCCCTAGAGCGCTTTCCCGGCATGCTGGACGCCCGCCTCAACGGCTCCAGCCCCATCCCACCTGAGGGGCCCTTGCGCCTTTTGGTTTTGCGCCGCTCGGACCTGGGGGACCTGCCCGACCCGGAGGAGTGGGCCATGTGGAACGCGTGCGACACGCCGGCGGGCCCCGCGCCCGAGGGCCTGTGGGCCAAGAGCGAAGCCGCGCAGCAGCGCCTGCTCCACCTCATCCGGGACAGCGGCTTCATGCCCGATATCCCCACCTACGCCTTCTCCGACCACGGCGGCGTGGACGACCTGATCGCGGGTGTTGTGGGTATGGCTATTGGGGACCACGCGTCCTCTGCCTATTTGCCTGGGTATGTGGAGGGCGTGCCGGGGCGCCTGGCCATCTTGATCCTGGAGGACACGCCCAACACACCCCGCACAGAGATAGCCCTGCAGGCGGGCCTGCCGGTGGAAAATATTCGTCCCGACATCACGGGCGACCCGGCCCTCTACATCGTGTTGCATGAGGGGGTCCATGCAGCCTCCGGCCATGCGCCCCACCCGGAGCCAGGGGACTATTGCAAAGCCATAAATCCCGCGCTCCTGGACGAGAACACGGGGCACGAGACCGCCGCGGACCGGGGGGCGGACATCGGCTACCAGCCCAAAGACGGATTTATGGAGGCCATAGCCCACGCGCGGGCGATTACGGCGCTGCTGCATAACAGCAACAGCCGGACGGCCTTTCGCTATGACGCGGACGGCAACCCCACCGGCCTGGATGGGGAGTACATCCAAGACCACGTGACCACATGGGGCTGGGACCGCGCTGCGCCGGACCTGCGCGGGGACTTTGACGTAGCACGGATGCAGGGGCTGTACGCCGTGCCCCTGATGGTCAACACCCTGGCCGACGCGGTGGCGGGGTACCTGTACGAGACGGAGCAGCTGGCGGCGCTGGATCGTGGTGAGGCCAAGGACGTCCTGACCGGAGAGCCCCTCAACCCCGCGCAGGCGCAGCAGTGGTACGCGACGGAGCCCTCCGGCCCGGAGTTCATTGTGGACAGTCTGGACTACTACGCCGGGCTGGGCGAGGAGGCGCGGCGGGCCGACCCCTCCCGGCACCACGCGGCGATGGCGTACCTGGGCCAAAACGGGCACTTCCGGACCCTGGCGCGGGGCCTGAAGCCGGACTACGTGGAGGCTATTAAGGATACGGTGGTGGGTTATCAATTGGGTATTAAGGCCATCACCCAGGGCATTGTGGACAGGGACCTTATCGCCCGCACCGGCGCGGCCCTGGAGGGCGCGGACTTTGAGGCCATCGCGCAAGCGATCACGGCCCCCCTGCGCGACGGAATGAACACGCCCGAGGACCTGGCGCTCCCGCCAAGAATTGCCTTCAAGCCCTAGGCCCTGTCTGGCCAAGCGCACTAGCCGCCACCAAAGCCGGGCCACCCCTTGCCGCTGGGGCCGGTGCGGGGTATGAAGGCCCAGACATGGCCTCGGCGATTGAACAGCTCACACGGAACGCGAACTGGGGCGCGCTGGCGAAGGCGGCGGAGCTGAAGCAGCGCCTGTTGTTCGTGCTGGGTGCGCTCTTGGTCTATCGCCTGGGGACTTACATCCCCGTGCCAGGCATAGACATTCAGGCGTGGGAGGATATTTTTTCCCGCAAGGGGGGCGGCATCCTGGACATGTTCAATATGTTCTCCGGCGGGGCGCTGGGCAATATGGCCATTTTTGCCCTGTCCGTGCTCCCCTACATTTCCGCCTCCATCATCATGCAGTTCTACGTGGCCCTCACGCCCGAGATGAAGGCCATGCAAAAAGAGGGCCCCACGGGCCGCGCAAAGATCACGCAGTGGACGCGCTACCTCACCGTCGGCCTCGCCACGGTGCAGGCGTATGGCCTGGCTGTGGGGATGGAGCAGATGGGCGTTGTTCTGGACCCCGGCCTGTTTTTCCGCGCGGGGGCGGTCATCACCCTGGTGGGGGGGACTATGTTCCTTATGTGGTTGGGGGAGCAGATCACCGCGCGTGGCATAGGTAACGGGATCAGCCTCATCATTATGGCCGGTATCGTTGCGCAGTGGCCCGTTGTGGTGGCGCAGATCCTGGAGATGGGGCGCAGCGGGGAACTAAACTTGCTGCAGATCCTGTTCATCTTTGCCCTGGTGGCCGGGGTGGTGGTGTTCATCGTGTTCATGGAGCGCGCGGCGCGGCGCATTGTTGTGCAGTACCCCAAGCGGCAGGTGGGGCGGCAGATCGTGGGGGGGCAGGCGTCCCACATGCCTATGAAGGTCAACATGGCCGGTGTGATGCCGCCGATTCTGGCCTCGGCGTGCCTGCTGATGCCCCTGTCAGTGGTGAACATGCTGGGCGCGGCGGAGGGGGGGGACTGGCTCGCCGTCGTGGCCCGGTACCTGCAGCATGGCACGCCCCTGTTTATGGGGCTCTATGGGGCCCTTATTGTGTTCTTTGCGTTTTTCTACGTGGCGTTGGTGGGCTTTAACGCGGACGAGCGGGCGGATGACCTCCGGCGGCACGGGGGCTTTGTTCCGGGCGTAAAGCCCGGGCGCGCGACGGCGGATTATCTGGACATCCTGGTGACGCGCCTGACGGCCATAGGGGCCGCGTACATCACCCTCGTGTGCCTGGTGCCAGAGTTTTTGGTGGCCGGGTACGGCCCCTCCTTTTATGCCCTGGGGGGGACGAGTATGCTGATCGTGGTGTCCGTCACCATAGACACCGTGGCGCAGGTGCACTCGCACCTTATCGCGCACCAATACGAAGGGCTGATTAAGAAGGCAAAGCTGGGGGGGCGGGGGCGATGAACATCATTCTTTTCGGCGCGCCAGGAGCGGGCAAGGGCACGCAGGGTGCGCGCCTGGCGGCGGAGCGGCGCCTGCCCCTCCTGTCCACGGGGGACATGCTCCGCGCTGAGGTCGCGGCGGCCTCCCCCCTGGGGCAGGAGATACAGCACATCCTGGACGCGGGAGACCTCGTTCCCGACGTGACCATCATAGAGGTCATCGCGGCCCGCCTGGCTGAGACGGACTGTGAGCACGGATTCATCCTGGACGGCTTCCCCCGCACCCTCGCGCAGGCCGTGGCCCTGGACGACATGCTGGCCCACATGGCCCGGTCGGTTGACCACGTTCTGGTCCTGGAGGTGGACGAGCCCACGCTGACCGCCCGCATCGCGGGCCGCGCAGCGGAGTCTGGTGGGCCCCGCACGGATGACTCGGCGGAGATCGCGGCCAAGCGCCTGGCCATCTACCATGCACAAAGCGCGCCTGTCGTCCCACACTATGAGGCCAAGGGCCTGGTCCGCCGCGTGGACGGGGGCCGGGACATGGACGCCGTGGCCGCAGATATCGCCGGGGCCTTGGACGCCTAGGGCTCTGCCTGACGCGCCTAGCCCTCCAAGATGTCGGGCAGGTCGTTGGCGATGAGGATAACGTCCCTCGGGCCTGTGTGCGCGGCGAGCCAGGCTTGGGCCTCTGAAAATCTTTGCACTTCAAGGACCTGTGCGGCCTGTGCAGCCTGAACAAAGCTGGGGATGCGCCGCGCGGCCACGGCGATGATGACATCTGCCTTCTGGGCCGCATAGGCCCCGAGATCCGCGTGCACCGGGCCATGCTCCGCGCCCAGCTCCACCACGCCTGGCGTCACCAGAACCCGGCGTTTATGCCCGTCGGCCAAAAAGTCCAAAAGGTCCAGGGCCGCCCGCATCCCCGCCGGGTTGGCGTTGTACGCGTCATCGATCAGCACCGCACCGGTGGGGTAAGTCGTGACGGCCAGGCGGTGCTCTATTTGCGGAACGGAACGTAGCGTTTCTTTAATCAGAGCGGGGTCCAGACCCAGGGCCCGCGCCAGGGTATAGGCCAGGGCCACGTTCGCCCCGTGGTGCAGGCCGTACAGGGGCGCATGCAGCTTTTCGTCGTCTATACAGACTGTTAGGCCGTCTTTTTCCTGCGTCACCTCGGGCGCGTCCAGTATAACAAAACGAGACGGCTCGGATTTATAAAGTTGCGCGAAGGGCGCGTGCTCCAAGAGCGCACGGGGCAGAACGACCGTGCCTGTGGCCGCCTTGGCCAACTCTGCTTTGGCCAAGGCGGTGGTGGCCAGGGACCCAAACCGCTCCAGGTGCGCGGGGCCGATGGCGGTGATGATGGCGTGCTGCGGCGGGGCGAGATCGCACAGGCGCGCGATGGAGCCCAGGCCGTAGGCGCCCATCTCCACGATGAAATACTTGTGCCGCGGCTCCAACCGCTCCCGAATGATGCGCGTGACGCCCATGGGGGTGTTCACGCTGCCCGGCGTGGCGAGCGTCGGCGCGGCGGCGGCCAGGATGTGCGCCAGGATGTGCTTGACCGAGGTCTTGCCGTACGAGCCCGTGATGCCGATGACCACGGGGCCCAGGCGCGTGAGTTTTTCATGCGCCTGGCGCCAATAGCGGCGTTGGTTTGAGCGCTCATAGGGCCATAAAAAAAAGTTACTTGAGGCCAAGAACGACGGGAGAAGCAGTGCCAGGATCAGAATCGTTGTTACCAGCTTCGACCAACTTGGAAAGCTGAACCAACCACTGAGAAAAAATGCAGTGACCAGAAGCGATACGACATAAGTTCGCCAGGCGCGCGCTGTCATTTTTAGGGGCTTCTTGGCTTTCTTGGACGGGTTGCGCAGATTCCAAAATTCCCAAACAAGACGCCCGTTCTGGCTCCGGAAGATACCGTGCAGGAAGCGGCCTGCGTCATACTCCTCCTGCTGAAACACGTGCAGCAAAACGAACAGGCGCCGTGCGGCGTAGGCCATAAACGCGGCGAAGAGCAAAAGGGACAGGGCGAGGTCTACAGACATGCGGCGAACTCCTTAATGCGGGTGGCGATGCGGTGGCGGCCCTCGGTCAGGACCGTATAGTGGTCCAGGCCGTCCAAAATCTCCAGACGCGCGCGGGGGATGAGGGCGGCCAGGCGGCGGCCGATTTCCGGCGGGGTTTCGGTGTCGCCCTGGCCGTATAAGAGGAGTGTGGGGCAGCGCACGGCGGCGGCCTCGGCGGCCAGGTCCTCGTTCACCACGCGCACAAAGGTCGCGCGCATAGGCCCGGCGTTCTTATAATCCGATGAGCCAAAAAACCGCCCCGCCGCCCAGGGGCACACACGTTTGGTCACCTTGAACGCCGCGATCTTTGCGCGCACCCACAGGCGCCCCCGGCGCTTGAGGCCGCTGGAGGCGATGAGCACCAGGCCGCGCACCAGATCGGGCCGCCGCGCCGCGAGCATGAGGCCTACTTTCCCACCAAAGGAGTGCCCGACCCAGACCACAGGTCCGGGCAGAACCGCCGCCACAGCGCGCGCGTAGTCCGCCGTGCCCCAGGGCTCCGGGGGCGCGGGGCTGTCTCCAAAGCCTGGCAGGTCCAAGAGCGTGTGCTGTCCGAGGGGCGCAAGGCTGTGTGCCAGGGGGGCAAGATTCGCCCGCGCGTGCCCCCAGCCGTGTGCCCACACGACATCTGTGTCGCCCGGCGTGCCGAAAACCTCGCGCGCAATCTCTGGCTGTGCTACACTCATGGCTTGCGCGAGGATAGACCCTATGGCCCGAAAAAGAACCCGAAAAACATGGCGGGATAAGGCCCTTTGGGCCGCCCCCGTTGTGGCTGCGGGGGTGCTGCCGTCCATGGCGGCCTTTCTGATCCTGACCATGGCACCGACCATTGTCGCTTTTTGGACAGACCTCACACCGCACAAGGCCCGCGCGATGGCCGTAGGGGCGATGAACCTGGCAGGTGCCGCGCCTTTTCTTCTGGAGCTTTGGCGGCACGGTGGGGATATGGCCGTCTTCGCGGCGCTCGCGCAGTGGCCAATGACATACCTCGCGTCCTACAGCGCGGCAGCCCTGGGCCTGGCGATTGACTGGGCCATGGTCGGGATGGTCTCTGCCATTCTGTTGCAAAAGGCGCAGGCCCGCCTCGCACGCATAGAGGAGCAGCAAAAAAAGGCCGTGGAGCGCTGGGGGCCGGAGGTTGCGCGGGGCATCACCCTCGCCCCCAGCGGCCTGCCCGTGGGGCAGCCGCCCGCGCCGCGCTAACGGTGGTGCTTTTAAGACAGGAGGGTTAGACCCACCGCCGCCGCGCCCACAAGGACAACCACCCAGGCCAGGCCCAGCGCCGCGCCCAGCAGAACCAAAAGGCCGTCGCCCGTGATCTGCCCAAGGGCCATAAGGACCAGTCCCGCAGCTGGGATGGTGTTGGTGAAGGGCACGGGCACGCAGATGGCCAGGGCCATAATGAGCCCCGCAAGGCCGACCCCTCGCTGGCCCGTGGCCCAAGCTGCACGGGGGGCCAGAACGCGCTCCAGCCGCATAGACCACGGCACGGCGGCATCCAGGGCCCGCACGAGCAGGCCGGCGGGCACGCGGCGGCGGGCCAGCGAGGCGGGGAGCCAGATCGTGTTTATGCCGAGAATTTGTTGTGCCGTCAAAAGGATAAGGGGCGCGGCCAGGGCAATGTTCACCCCCGGTGGCACGGGCACGGGCAGGGCCATGGGCAGGGCCAGGAGCAAGAGCAGAAGGCCCACGCCGCGCCCGCCCAGGGTCTCGGTCAGGGCACCCATGGTCAGGCCCGCACCCGCACCCGTCAGAGCCCCCCGGAGGTGTGTCATGACCTGCGTGAGGGGCTCCGTCGGTGTTGTTTTCTGGGTCATGGCGAGCATCATCCACGGCCCAGCGCAGCGCTGCAAGGGGTGGCACCCACATTGGTCTATGTTGTGGGCCGCGCAAAACCTGCTACCCTCCGTCTCATGGATGCCCTTACGACACGGGACCCGGACGAAGCAGCGGCCCACGCGACGGCGCTGTATGAGAGGGAGGTCGCCCGTCTGCGCGTGGCCTTGGCCGCCTTCGCGCAGGGGCGGGAGCCGGGGGACCGCGTGCGGGCCTTTTACCCCGAGATCTGGGCGGACACTCTGCACGGCCCAGCGGCCACGACTATCACACGCCCGGACATTTTTGTGCCCTACTGGCGGGAGCAGGTGGCCGCGCTCGGTGTGCCTGTGGCGGTCAGGCCATCCACCACGCCCATACCGCTGCCCTTTGCCATGGTGGAGGAGGGCGGCCACGCGGAGGAGGGCCTGACGGAGACCCAGTCTGCGCACCTCGCGGCGCTGTTTGATCCCTTAGACCTCTCGGCCGTTGACGACGCCATCGTGGACGGGACCTATGCTGGCGAACACGCGCCCCTGGCTCTGTTCCCCGCGCTGCGGACGGACTTTTCCCTCTCGCGCCTGCGGCACTACACCGGCACGCCCGCGCGGGCGTTCCAGGCCTTTGTGATCTTCACGAATTACGCCTTTTACATGGACGCCTTTGCCGAGATAGCCCGGGACCCGGCGGCGCGGGCCGCTCTTATCCCCGGCGCGGATGGGTTTGTGGAGCCAGAGGCCACCGCCCGCCTGCCGCAGATGCCCGCGTTGCACATCACGCGGCCAGACCGGTGCGGCATCACCATGGTGAACATCGGCGTGGGTCCCTCCAACGCCAAGACTATCACAGACCACATCGCCCCCCTGCGGCCCCACGCGTGGCTTATGCTCGGCCATTGCGCAGGCCTGCGGGCTTCGCAGCGCCTGGGGGACTATGTCCTGGCGCACGCGTACCTGCGGGAAGACCACATCCTGGATGCCGCTGTGCCGCCGGAGGTCCCCATACCGGCGCTGGCGGAGGTGCAGCAGGCACTGGAGGCCGCAGTGGCGGAGGTGACGGGTGCCACCGGGGCGGACCTGAAGCGGGTCGTGCGCACGGGCACGGTGGCCACCACAGACGATAGGAACTGGGAACTGAGGGCCGCCGGGGCACAAACCCAGCGCCTCTCGCTCTCGCGCGCCATCGCCATGGACATGGAGAGCGGGACTATCGCCGCCAACGGCTTTCGCCTGCGCGTGCCGTACGGGACGTTGCTGTGCGTGTCGGACCTGCCTCTGCACGGGCAGCCAAAGCTCCCCGGCATGGCGCAGGGGTTTTATAGGGCCCGCGTGGCCCAGCATTTGGAGATCGGCCTTGCTGCCATAAACCTCCTGCGCGCGCGGGATGCGGCCACGCTCCACTCCCGCAAGCTGCGCAGCTTTAATGAGGTCCTGTTTCGGTGATGCAGATGCGCCGCCCGTCGTCCGCGCCGGGCAGGGGCCCTAGCGCCACCTCCCACCGCCGCGCGGGCAAGAGGTGCCCCGCGCGCTCAGGCCACTCGACCAGCATAATCCCCGCGCGGGCCTCGTCCCAGCCCAGATCCCAAATCTCCTCTGGGTCCGCCACGCGCCAGAGGTCAAAGTGCCACACCTCCCCCCTGGGCGTGGTGTAAGTCTGCACCAGGGTGAAGGTCGGGCTGGGCACGATCAGGGCGTCGTCGCCTGCGAGGGTGCGGATGAGGCTGCGGGCAAAGACGCTTTTGCCCGCACCCAGGGGGCCTGCAAGGGCCGCACAGTCCCCAGGGCGCAGGTGTACGGCCAGCCGGGCGGCCAGGGTCGCAGTCTGCGCCTCGCTGCGGGTGGTATGTTGCTTCACAATGCGGGATATGGTAGGTCGTGTGCATCGCGCAGGACAAACAAAAAAGGAGGCCCCGCCATGTCTACACCCAGCCCACGCATACCCCCCTGCGCCCCAGAAAAACTGACTATAACCTCCGGCGCCGTGCGTGAGGGGGAGCCCCTGCACAAGGCCCAGGCCTTCACCGGCGCGGGCGGAGGGAACATCTCCCCGGACCTGGCCTGGACGTCCGGCCCTGCGGGCACGGCGGCCTACGCCGTCACGTGTTTTGACCCGGACGCGCCCACGGGGGCCGGGTGGTGGCACTGGGTTCTGGTGAACATTCCCCCGTCCGTCACGGCCCTGGCGGCGGGGGAGGTCCCGTCGGGCGCTCTGGTGGCGCGGAATGACTACGGCACGCCGGGCTACGGCGGTGCCTGCCCGCCGGAGGGAGACGGCCCGCACCGCTATGCCTTTACGGTCTATGCCCTGCGTGAGGCCGTGCCCGAGGGGGCCGTGGCCACGCCCACCATGGCGGCCTTCCACCTGCATGCCCTGAAGATCGCCGAAGGGACCGTGACAGGGACGTATGAGCGGTAGGGGCCCCTTCTGTAGAGCGCGCCGGAAGGACACGGTCATGAACAGGCACTGCCTTCTCGTTTTTGGCGCTGCGCTCCTTTTCGCCCCCGGCCTCGCGTCGGCTGGCGGCGTGTCACCGCAGGAGTTCGTAGAGCGCACTGTGGCCGAGGGCATGGCCCTCCTGTCCGACACAGAGCAGGGGCATCAAGAGGCTGCTTTCCGCGCATTCCTGGACCGCAACTTCGCCATGCGCTCCATCGCGCGCTTTGCCATTGGTCGCCACTGGCGGGAGGCCAGCCCGGCACAGCAGGAAGCGTACGAGCGCCTGTTTGAAGAGATGATCGTCCGCCGCTACACCGCGCAGTTCACAGACTATCAGGGTCAGGACGTGCGCGTGGCGGGGTCGCAGCCCGTGGGGCGGCGGGATGCCCTGGTGGCCAGCGTCGTCACCCAGCCCGGGGGGCAGCCCGACGTGTCCGTGGACTGGCGCGTGCGCGAGGGCGGAGAGGCCTGGCGCGTCGTGGACGTGGTGGTGGAGGGGGTGAGCATGGCCATGACCTACCGTGCGGACTTTGACTCCGTGGTGCAAAGGGGCGGGATTCCCGGTCTTTTGGAGGCCCTGGCCGCGCAGGCCGAGGACGGAGAAGGCAAGCCATGACAGGAGAGCAGCGTTATCTGGATGCCGCCGTGGCGGAGGCCCTGGCCCAGAGCGGGGGCAGCGCTGCGGCGGCGCGACGGGTTCTGCTCGCGCGGGTGCGGCTGGACCTGCGCCTGCTGCAGGCTATGGTCGGGCCGCATATGGGGGGAATCGTGGGCTACCATGTGGAGCGCGTCCTGCGTCGGGCCACGTCAAAGGCCCGCGCGTCCGCGGCCCCGCCCCCGGCAGCGTCGGAGCCGCCCCCTGCGGAGGTCCCCCCGGCGCAGTTCGCCGCAGACCTTCTTGCGGCCATAACGTCGGACTCCGGTGCGCCCTTCGGCCTTGGCGCGGACGCGCAGCCACCGGCGCGCCGCCCTGCGGCCTCCCCCGCACACGCGGAGGCCCTGCGCCGCTTGGCCGCTGCCCGCCGGGGCCGGGGCGCGGCGTAGCCTTACATCTGCTTTGGCACATATATGCCCAAAAGGGACAGCGCGAGGGTGATCTGCGCGCGGGTCCGCGCCACGAGGGCCAGGCGCGCGGCTCGGGTGGCCGGGTCCGCCTCAGACAGGACGGGGCACGCGCCGTAAAAGCGCGAGAACGCCTGCGCCACGCGGTAGGCCTGGGCCGCGACAGGGTGCGGGCTGGGCGCGGCCAGGGCCTGCGCAAACGCCTCCGGCCATGCGGCCAGGGTCAGGGCCAGGGGGGTCTCGTCCACACCCAGGGGACCCAGGGCACCCGCAGAGCCCGCCTTCTCCAATATCGCCCCTGCGCGCACGGCTTGGTACAGGACATAGGGTCCCGTCTTGCCCTCAAAGGCCGTCATGCGCTCTGGGTCAAAGACATAGTCCGCCGCAGGCGGGTTTACCAAATCCGCAAACTTCAGCGTGGCCATCATGATCTGCCGCGCCAGGGCCTCGTCCCCGCGTAGGCCCGCCTCGGCCAGGCGCGCCCGCGCGCGCTCCAGGGTCTCGGCCACAATGTCGTCAAAGCGGGGCAGGCCCCCAGAGCGAGTCTTGAACGGCCGCCCGTCCGGCCCGTTCATGGTCCCGTACCCCACGAAGGTCAGGTCCACCCCGTCTGCGTACCCGGCCAGGCGGGCCGTGCGGAACACCTGCTCAAAGTGGAGGGCCTGCCGCCGGTCGGCGACATAGACCGCCCGCACCAGGTCCGGGTAGGTCTGCGCCCGGTCGCACAGCGTGGCGACATCCGTGGTGCCGTATGTCGCCGCCCCGTCGGACTTATAGTACATCAGGGGGGGCATGGGCCGCGTGTCCCCGGCCTCTACCACGGGCACCACAAGGGCCCCCTCGCTCTCCACGGCCAGGCCCCGCCCCTTCAGGTCTCGCCCGATGCCGGGTATGAGGCCGTGGACATCCGCCTCCCCGCGCCACAACTCAAAGGACACGCCCAGAGAATCAAAGTTGCGCTTCGCGTCGGCCTTGGACAGGCGCATCAGGTGCCCCCACAGGGCGCGGTAGCCGGGACGGCCTTCCTGAAGGTCCACAGCGGCCTGCCGGGCCAGGTTCCGCCGCGCCGGGTCGTCCTTACAGGCCTGGGCGGCCTGGGGATAAATCTCCTCCAGCTCCGCATAGGTAAAGGGGGCCTCGGCGGGGTAGGGCCCGGTGAAGGCGGGGTCAAAATAGGGCCACTCCGGGTGCCGCGCGGCGTATTCGCTTATGATCTGCCCCATGGGCAGGCCCAGGTCGTTCAGGTGCGTGTTGCCCAGGGCGCGGTAGCCCGCGAAGGCGAAGATGCGCTTCAGGGCGTCCCCGATGAGGGTGGTGCGCAGGTGCCCGGCGTGCATGGCCTTGGCCGGGTTCGGCCCGCCATAGTCCACGATGATGGTGCCTGCGCCCGTGGCGGGGACGCCGCAGCGGGCGTTGTCCTGTGCGGCCAGGGCGCTGGAAATTGCGATGCGAGACGCATCGAAATTGATAAACCCAGGACCGGCGACAGATACGTTTTGTACCGTATCGGAATCTATGAGCGCCGCAGCCACCGCCTCGGCCACCTCTTTCGGGGGTCTGCGGGCCGCCTTGGCCGCCGCGAAGGCCCCGTTGCACTGGAAAGCGCACAGCTCTGGCCGGTCGCTCTCCCGCACAACGCCCAGGGCCGGGTCCAGCCCGCACGCCGCGAACGCGCCGGCCAGGGCGGCGGTCAACTGATCCAAAAGGGAGGGCATCGTGGCCAAACCTCAGCGCTCGTGAACTTCCGCCGCCCTCTTGCCACACAAGCGCCAGCGCCGCAACGCCGTCACCACAGAGGGCGCGGAGGGGGTTGTGTGGCGTGGGTGTGCAGGGCGGCGTACGGGGCCCTGGGCATGCTGCGTCGCAGCAAAAATATGTGCCCACAGAGCGCGAAAATGTTGTATAGTCAAGGGCGTGGGAAGGGTCTGTGCTCGCCTGGATCGGCCAAAAGTTGCTGCCACCCAGATACCGCCTGGCTACCACCCAGATACCGCCCAGCCACCACCGGGATACCGCTGGGCCACCGCTGAGACACCGCCCAGATACCGCCTTGGTGGCCCCGCGCTCCGCATTATGGCACCCTCCGCCCACGTCACCCCGGCGATCGCTGCGGGCCGGGGTGTTGTGGTCAACCACAGAGCGCAC
>JAERIN010000032.1 GCA_016757515.1 Alphaproteobacteria bacterium | reverse complement strand
CGCGGTGCCCGTGGGCCCCTGGGGCAAGGCCAAGACCGCCGTGCAGATGGCCGCCCTCGCGGCCCACAGGAGCGCAGCACCCGCGGGGGCAAGCGGGGGCCAGAACAGGGCCGCGAGGGCGGCCATCTGCACGGCGGTCTTGGCCTTGCCCCAGGGGCCCACGGGCACCGCGCCAGCGGGGGCGTATGCGCGCAGGGCCAGGACGGCGAACTCCCGCGCGGCAATAATGACAGCAGGCGCTATGGCGTACAGAGCCTCCAGCCGCCCCGCCCAGGCCAGGAGGAGGAGCGCCCCCACCACGAGCACCTTGTCCGCCGCGTGGTCCGCCATGGCCCCGGCGCGGGTGACCAGGCCCCAGCGCCGCGCAGCCCAGCCGTCCGCCCAGTCTGTCAGCGCCGCGATCGCAAACAGAGCCACCGCCGCCGCGTCCCAACCGGCAGCCAGGGCCGCCCCTATGGGCGCGAGGAGCGCTGGCCGCGCGAGGGTCAGGGCCATGGGCAGGGTCAGCATGGGCGTATCAGGGCCTTTCGCATGTGCACGCACGGTAGGGGCGTGCCGCAGGGTAGGGTATAGACCCCCTGCCCCACCGCCTCCATCCCCATTGCGCGATAGAACGGCGCGGCCACCAGGGACGCCCCGCCCAGAGCGCGCACAAGCGCATATGCGTGCATAAAAATCTTGACACCCCGCACAAAAGGGCATAGGATGCGCCACACAGGAAACACCCTGTGGCTTTTTTGGGGGAGGAGTTTTCTTGTGCTTTCATTGCAAAAATATTTAGCTTTCTTTTTCAAGATTCCTCGTGTTCTGCGCGTCCCAGCTTTCTTTTTTTAGGGCGTTGGGTGGCTGACGGCCTGTTTCCTGATGGCCCCACCCCCAACGTGAATGAGATCCCAGACCCACCCCATGTGGAGCAGCCGACCATACCAATTGGGACCGTTGATGCGGCCCCCGACGCTCCAGCACCCTAGACTCCTGCCGGCACAGCGGGGCGGAGGGTGAAGCCTGTAGCCGCCACGGGGGGCTGGTCTACCACTCCCACCCCAGCTTGAGGCCATAGGTGACGTCCTCCTCGTCCACGCCGGAGGGCGGGTCGTTGGCCCAGTCAAACTCCACCCCCGCCGAGGCCACCAGGTGCTTCGTCAGGGGCACGCGCAGGCCCGTGTCGCTCTCAAACACGAATGTGTCCACCGCGTCCAGGGGCGCGAATATCTCGTGGTTGTGGTACGCGCGCAGGACCCGCCAGGCCTCCCGCTCATAGTCCAAGCTCCAAAAGCCCGCCAGATCGTCTTTTACGTCCGCCTGTGCGTACTTCTCCCGCTGCCACTCCGGCCCCAGGCGCACGGACAGTGAGACGTCCTTCCGGTCCCAGACCTGATACCCCACAAACGGCCCCGTCCGCGTGCGGTAGTCCAGGTCAGCGATCTTGTCCACCTCCGCCCTGGCCCGCACGCCCCAGAACCACGCCTGCGTCGCAAAGCGGTCGTACATCAGGTCCAGCTTGTGGTCGTTCTCCGTCTCCGCACCTTCGTTGCGGCTAAAGTCGCTGTCCGCCGTGAGGGTCCAGCGGTTGGCCGCGTTGCGGGCCTCCACCCGCACATCGGCGCTGTACTCCTCCTCCCCGCTGTTCCCGTCATCCACGGACGCGCCCAGGTCCACCCGCCCGCTCCACTTGTATCCACGGGGGTCCCAGAGGGTCCGCGTGCGCTCCCACGCCTCGGGCTCTGGCGCGGGCCACAGAGGCGCGCCGTCCGCGCCCGCGATGGTGGTGATCTGCGCCCGGGGGAGGGTGACGCGGCCCAGGATGGGGTTGTCCAGAACGGCGTCCCCCGTCGCCAGGTCGCTGGCCAGAGCGCCCGAGAGGGTATCCCCGTTGGCCAGGGTGACGGTCACCGCCTGCGCCGCCAGGACGGGACCGGTCAGGAGGGTGAGAACAGCAGCCATGGTCAGGGCCCGCACCATGCACCGGTTACTATCACACCTCCCCGCCGCGCCACAACCCGGCCCGCGCCCTGTTTGCGTGGCCGTGTTTTGGGCGTATTCTTTAAGGCGACCTGCGAGAGAGATGGGGAGCGCACTATCATGGCCCAGTCTGTAGAAGAGACCACCGCCTTCGCCCCCCGGTTCGGGGCGGACGGCCTGATGCCCGCGGTGGCCGTGGACGCCGGCACGGGGCGCGTGCTCATGCTGGCCTACATGAACGCCCAGGCCCTAGCCCTAACGCAGGAGACCGGTTTCGCGCACTACTGGTCCCGCTCCCGTGGGCGGATGTGGAAGAAGGGGGAATCCTCCGGCGCGGTGCAAAAAGTCATAGAGATCCGGGTGGACTGCGACCAAGACACCCTCGTCCTCCTCGTGGACCAGGCCCCCGGGGGCGCGTGCCACACGGGACGGGACACCTGCTTCTACCGCCGCCTTGGGCCAGACGGCACGCTGGGCTTTGACGAATGATCACCTTTGAGCATGTGGGCCTGCGCTATGGCCCGGGGCCGGAGGTGCTCTCGGACATCTGCTTTGCTCTAGAGCCCGGCGCGTTCCGCTTCCTCACGGGCACCAGCGGGGCCGGGAAGACCACCCTTATGGGCCTTATCGCCATGACCCTGCGCGCGACGCGGGGGCGCGTCACCGTTTTGGGCACGGAGGTAAATCGCGCCCCGCCGGACGCCCTGTCCCTGGCGCGGCGGAAGGTCGGCGTTGTGTTCCAGGACTTCCGGCTGCTTCCGCACCTGACGGCCTTTGACAACGTGGCCCTGCCCCTGCGCATCGCGGGCCGGCCAGAACACGCGATCCGCAAGGACGTGTGGGAAATGCTGCAGTGGGTGGGCCTGGCGGACTACGCTCGGATGCTCCCCCCCACCCTGTCCGGCGGGCAGGCGCAGCGCGTGGCCATCGCCCGCGCCGTCATCGCCCGCCCGCGCCTGGTCTTGGCCGATGAGCCGACGGGGAGCCTGGACGCAGTGCAGGGGGCGCGGGTCATGGGCCTGTTTGAAGCGCTGGGCCGGGCGGGGACGACCGTCCTCATCGCCACGCACTCCAGAGGCCTCCTCAAGCGCTACCCCCACCCGCGCCTGTCCCTGGTCGCCGGGCGCTTGACCCAAACGCTTGCGCCGGCGGGGACGGGAGGGGTAGAGAAGGGGTCATGAACATCCTCCTCATCGGCTCTGGGGGGCGGGAGCACGCCCTGGCCTGCGCGCTTGCGGCATCGCCCCTGTGCGAGGCCCTGTACGCTGCACCCGGCAACCCGGGGATTGCGGAGGTTGCGACCTGCGTGAACGCGGCGGACCCGGTGGCCTGCGCGGTGGAGCACGCGGTGGACCTGGTGGTCGTGGGGCCGGAGGCCCCCCTGGTGGACGGCCTGGCGGACCGGGTGCGCGCGGCGGGCATCGCGGTGTTCGGGCCCAGCGCGGCGGCGGCGCGGCTGGAGGGTTCCAAGGGGTTTATGAAGGACCTCGCCGCCCGGTGCGGCGTGCCCACCGCGGCCTACGCCCGGTTCGCGGACTATGATGACGCCGCCGCGTACATCCGGACGCGCGGCGCGCCCGTCGTTGTGAAGGCTGACGGCCTCGCGGCGGGCAAGGGCGTTGTGGTGGCGCAGACCGTGGACGAGGCCCTGGCCGCCGCCCGCGCGGCGCTGTGCGAGGGGGCGTTCGGGGCCTCGGGCGCAGAGGTCGTGGTGGAGGACTGCCTGGTGGGCGAGGAGGTGAGCTTTTTTGCCCTCTGCGACGGGCGGACGGTGCGGGCCTTTGGCAGCGCGCAGGACCATAAGCGCGTGGGCGAGGGGGACACGGGCCCCAACACCGGCGGGATGGGGGCGTACAGCCCCGCGCGGGTGATGACACCGGCGCTGGAGGCGCGGGTGATGGACCGCATTGTGCGCCCGACTGTGGAGGGCCTAGCCGCCATGGGCGCGCCCTTCGTCGGCGTGCTGTTCGCGGGCCTGATGGTGGACCCGGCGGGGGAGCCGTGGCTGATTGAGTTTAACGTCCGCTTTGGGGACCCAGAGTGCCAGGTGCTCTTGCCCCGCCTGCGGGGGGACCTTGCGGAGATTGTGGACGCGACGGCGCGGGGACAGCTGGACGCCGTGGACTTCGGCTGGTCCGATGAGGCGGCGCTGACGGTTGTGATGGCGTCCAAGGGGTACCCCAACGCGCCGGAAAAGGGGAGCGTGATCAGGGGTCTGGAGCGCGTGGAGGGGGCGCAGGTCCTGCACGCGGGCACGGTGCGGGACGCGTCGGGGAGCCTTGTGGCCGCCGGGGGGCGGGTGCTGAACGTCACGGCCACAGGGCCAGACGTGGCCACGGCGCAGCACCGGGCCTACGCCGCCGTGGACCAGATCGACTGGCCTGGGGGGTTCTGCCGCCGGGACATCGGCTGGCGGGCCGCATAGGGCCTTCAGGCCACCAGGGCCCGCGCTTTTTCTGTAGATATGGCGATAAGAGTCTTGCCCTCCCTGCCCTCGGCGCGCGCGGCCAAGATCTCCGCAGCCCTGTCAGCCACGACGCGGGCGGCCGCAGCTCGAATGTCGGCCTCCGCCGCAGAGCGCATAAGAGACAGGCGCTCGTCCAGACGCCGCCGCCGGGCGGCCAGGAGAGCCTCCAGGTCCGCTTGGGCCTGGGCCCGCAGCCGCGCAGAGTGCGCCCGACCGGTCTCCGCTATGCGCTCCACCTCCTTGGCGGCGTCGCGCTGCTTGCGCTTGTACTGGGCGAGCAGCTCTTGCGCCTCGGTGTGCAGGTCCTCCGCTGCGGCGATCTCCTTGGCTATGGCCGCGATCCGGGCATCAAGGGTGGCCAGGGCGGGCCCGCGCCCATAGCGCCAGGCCAGCCAGACGAACACCACGAAGGACAGCGCATACCAGATGTGTGAATCGTGCAAAAAGGCCATCAGTTCCGCCCCTCCGCCATGAGCCTGTCCGCCACCGCCTCGGCCAGGGGCCCCGCCACGGCGGCCTCAATGTCTGCCAGGGCTTTGGTCTTCGCCTTGTCCAGCGCGGCCTCGGCCTCCGCAACGGTGACCGCGCCATCGCGCCGGAAGGCCTCCAGTGCCTCCCACGTCTTGGCCTTTGCGTCCTCCTCTGCGGCCTGGAACATGGCGGCGGCCTGGGCGCGGGCGTCCGCCAGAGAGGCCTCATACGCCGTGTGGACGGCCTCGGCCTCCTCCTTTAGGGACTTGGCCGCCTCCAGGTCCGCGTGGATGCGCTGCGCGCGCTCCTCCATGGTGGCGGAGAACGCGGGCAGGGTCCAGCGAGAGAACACGGCGTAGAGCACGGCGAACATGACGGCCAGCCAGAACAGCTGTGACGGGTAGGTGGTGACGTCCATCTGTGGCAGGCCGCCGGATGCGTGCTCACCCCCCTCCGCCGCCGCCGCGAGGGCGGGCGCGCAGGACAGGAGGAGGGCGGCGGGCCAGCGCATGCGCGGGGCCTAGCCCATGAAGAAGATGAGCAGACCAAGCCCGATGACAAAAATCGCCAGGGCCTCCGTCAGGGCAAAGCACAAAAAGAACTTTTTGTCCAAGTCCTCCCGCGCGCTCGGGTTGCGAGCCACGCTGGTGTTATAGGAGGAAAAGATCATGCCCAAGGCGACCCCCACGCCCGCAACGGGCAGGGCGGCAACGGCTGTGGCGATTAGCTTTGCGGATTCTGGGTCCATGGTGGTTTCCTTTCTGTTGTGTCTTAGGGTGGTGGTTAGTGGTGAAGGTCTACAGTGTCCTTAAGATATATACAGGTCAGCACCGCAAACACATAGGCCTGGAGCACGGCAACCAGCGCTTCCAGCGCCAAAATGGCCACGTTCACGGCCACCGGCAAAAGGCCCGCAAGAAACCCAACGGCCCCCAGGCCTATGAGCCCAGCGCTGAACCCCGCAAAGACCTTCAGGATGAGGTGGCCAGCCATCATGTTAATAAAAAGACGCACGGACAGGGTGACGGGGCGGATGAGGAAGGAAAGGGCCTCAATGGGCACCACAAGGAACTGCAGATACCACGGCACGCCAGGGGGGACGAACAGGGAAAAGAAGGCCGCGCCGTGGCGGGCGATGCCGATGATGGTGACGGTGAAAAACACGAGAAGGGCCAGGGCCCCCGTGACGATGATGTGGCTTGTGTAGGTGAACGACCAGGGGATGAGGCCCAGGGCGTTGCCCAGGAGGACCACCACGAAGACGGTGAACACGAGGGGGAAGTACTCCCGCCCGCGGGGTCCGATGTTCTCGCGAATCATGCCGGCGATGAAGGTGTAGAGCATCTCACCCGCCATCTGGAGGCGGCCGGGGACCAAGTCGCCCTTGCCGGACGCGGCGGTGAGGAACCACACGGACAAGGCGGCGGCGAGGGCCATCCAGGCAGCGGAGTTCGTGAAGGAGATGTCCACGCCCGCGACCTCCAGGGGAAGCAAGGGCGTGATGACGAACTGGTGCGTGGGGTCTGCCATGCGGGGCTGCGGGCCTTTGTTGCGAATCTGGGGCCCCTTGTACCGGCTTTTGCCCCACGGGGCAAGGCGCAGTGGCAATGGGCCGTGAATCTACTCCATCAGGCGGTTCCACCAGCCCTTTTTCGGGCGGGCGGTCTCGGGCGGCGGCTCAGAGACTACCTCATACGTCACGCTTGAAAGCGGCCCCTCGGGCAGCGGCGCGGCCTTTGGGGGGTGGCCTGCGGCCTCCTCGGGCTTGGCCTGAGGGGCCGGCTCTGCTGCGGCGGCCTCCGCAGGCACCTCTGCAGCAGCAGCGACCTCTGGCTCTTGCTCCTGGCGGGCGCGGCTACGGCCACGCCCCCCCCGGCGGCGACCGGTGCGGGCAGAGCGGGAGTCCTCTGTCTCCTCGTCCGCTGCAGCAACTTCCTCACCCTCCTCCTCGTCCTCGTCGTCGTTCACGCGCGGCGGCGGGCGGCTGGCCGGCGTCTGCTGGCGCTGCGGGCGGTCATCCCCGCTGGCCTGGACCGAGACGGCCGTCTCCCCGGGCGCGAAGGTCGCGTCCACCTCCACCTGCACCACGGCCTCGGCACGCTCCTCAATGGCGGCGAGGCTGCCCCGCGCCTCGTTCAAGAGGTAGAGCGCGACCGGGCCTGTACACCGGGCGACCACGTGCGCCCCGCCCCTGGCCTTCATGGCGGCGGCCTCTATCTCGCGCAGCAGGGCCAGGGACGTAGCCTCCGCGCTGCGCACCCGCCCTGTGCCGCCGCAGGCCGCACAAACGTCAGACTGCACCTCGGCCAGGGAGGGGTTTATGCGCTGCCGCGACATCTCTAAGAGGCCAAAGGCCGAAATGCGCCCGACCTGTATCCGTGCCCGGTCCCCGGAGAGAGCGACCTTCATGCGTTGCTCCACCTTTGTGTTGCTCTTGCGGTCGTCCATGTCAATAAAATCAATGACAATCAGGCCCCCCAGGTCCCGCAGGCGCAGCTGCCGGGCCACCTCGTCTGCGGCCTCCAGGTTGGTCTTGAGCGCGGTTTCCTCAATATGGCGCCCGCGCGTGGCGCGGCCAGAGTTTACGTCTATGGCCACCAGGGCCTCCGTGGGGTTGATGACCAGGGAACCTCCGGACTTCAGCTCCACCCGTGGCTCGGCCATGCGGGCGATCCTGTCCTCTATGCCATGCTGCGCGAACAAGGGCACGTCCCCCTCGTGAAGGGTCACGCGCTTCACGTGCGAGGGGATCATCATCTTCATGATCTTCCGCGCAGCTTTGTGCCCCTCCTCTCCGGCAACAATGATGTGGTCCATGTCCTTTTTGTACAGGTCCCGGATGGCCCGCTTGATGAGGTCTGCCTCCTCATAAATGAGGGCGGGTGCGGAGGATGCCAGGGTAGCCGCGCGCAGGTCGTCCCACAGGCGCATGAGATAGTCCAAATCCCGCTTGATTTCCGTTTTGGTGCGTGAGAGCCCGGCGGTGCGGAGAATGACGCTCATCCCCTGGGGGACCTCCAGCTCCCGCAGAAGGTCGCGCATTTTTGTGCGGTCATTAGAGCCCGCGATTTTGCGGGACACGCCCCCCCCGCGCGGCGAGTTGGGCATGAGGACGCAGTACCGCCCCGGCAGAGAGAGGTACGTCGTCACGGCCGCGCCCTTAGCCCCGCGTTCCTCGCGCGAGACCTGGACCAGCATGATTTGCCCCCGGTGGATGACCTCTTGGATTTTGTACTGACGGCGGAGGTCATAGCGAAAGGCGAGCTCTTCCTCGTATGCGTGGTCGCCGCCCAGCACCTCCACGCTTTTGCTGCGAGCCTCAGAGCGGCGGGTGCCATAGCGAGAGCGGCGGCCACGGCGGCCACGGCGGGCCTTTGTGGACTCCTCTTCCGTGCCCGCATCTTCGGAGTCGGCATCAGAAGAGTCCGCATCAGAGTCCGCCCCCTCCTCGCCCTCCCCGTTTTCCTCGTCGTCTGCGTCCTCGTCCTCTGACTCCTGCGCGTCGGCGGCGGCCTCCTCCTCAGCTTCCGCCGCAGCGGCCCGCTCCAGGGCCTCCGCCCGCGCGGCCTCAAACGCCTCCCGGTCCGCCACGGGGATGCGGAAGTAGTCCGGGTGTATGTCAGAAAAGGGCAGGAAGCCGTGCCGGTTGCCCCCGTACTCCACAAAGCACGCCTGGAGCGAAGGCTCCACCCGCGTCACCTTTGCCAGATAAATGTTGCCCTTCAGGGCCCGGCGCGCTGCGCTCTCGTAGTCAAACTCTTCAAGATGGGCTCCGTCCATGACGGCCACGCGCGTCTCCAGCGGGCTTGTGGCGTCTATCAGCATAGTCTTGGTCATCGTGTGCTCCTCGTCGGCGCGGGGCCGCGCGGCAGGGGCACAGTGAAGCGTGCTGTCGTCTGGTTAGATCGGGCATCACGGTGTTCTCATTTCGTCCTGCAGCGCGGGTGGCGCGCTCATGTTTGGTTGATAGGTCAAAAATACTGGTGCACCCAGCCGGCTTTTGGTCTCTCTCTATGGTTGCCCGGCGGGGCAAAGGTTTATCCTCGCGAGGCCAGAGTGCTCCGGCCCCATAACCTCCGGAGCCTACACCAGGCAAACCCGCATCGCAAGACCGAAAAAAGCTCAGGTTCGTGCCGCGCCCGTTTGCCCCATGGCTCTGGCCCGGAAGTTGCTGTAAGGTGGGGTGCCCATGGCCGAGGACGCAGACACCAAAGACGGGGAAACCCCAAGCGCCGAGGAGGCCGCCATGCTGGCCGAGTGGGAGGCCATGGCAAGCGAGGGCGAAGAGGGCGGCGGTGATGCGGGTGGCGAGGGCGGCAGCGTGGAAGAGGCCCGCGTACTGGACCAAGCAGAGATAGACGCCCTCTTGGGCTTTGACGGCGAGGGCGATGGCGGAGAGGGCGGCGGGGTCCTGGCCCTCGTCAACTCGTCCATGGTCAGCTACGAGCGCCTGCCGATGCTGGACATCGTGTTTGACCGCCTCGTGCGACTCATGTCCACCTCCCTGCGCAACCTCACAACAGACAACGTGGACGTCTCCTTGGACGAGGTCTCCACCGTCCGCTTTGGGGACTACCTAAACTCCATACCCCTGCCCGCCATGATCTCTGTCTTCAAGGCCGAGGAGTGGGACAACTCCGGCCTCGTCCTGACGGACAGCGCCCTTATCTACTCCATTGTGGACGTGCTCTTGGGTGGGCGGCGCGGCGCGTCCGCTATACGCATCGAGGGGCGCCCCTACACGACCATTGAGACCCGTCTTGTGGAAAAGATGGTCTCTGTCATCCTCTCAGACCTGTCCTCAGCCTTTGACCCCCTGTCCCCGGTCAGCTTTGGCCTGGAGCGCATAGAGACCAACCCCCGCTTTGCCACCATCACGCAGTCTGGCAACGCCTGCGTCCTCGTGCGCATGCGCGTGGACATGGGCGATCGCGGGGGGCGGATTGAAATCCTCATCCCCTACGCCACGCTGGAGCCCATACGGGAGCTTTTGCTGCAAATGTTCATGGGGGAGAAGTTCGGACGGGACTCCATCTGGGAGAGCCACCTGACGGAGGAGCTGTACAAAACCGATGTCCAGATACAGGCCGTCCTGGGCGAGACGACCGTGCGCCTGCACGACGTGCTCAACTGGCGCGTTGGCACGCGGGTCATGTTCGCCACAACCACAGAGGACGATCTGGAAATGCGCTGCGGGGACTTCCCCGTCTTCCGGGGCCCCGTGGGGCAGAAGCAGGGCAAAATCGCCCTACGCATAGAGGACTATATCCCACCCGCACGAAAAGGGGAGGAAGCGTAGCTTTTCGCGTGCAAAGCGTAGGGCCGGGGGGTATACTTTTACCCCACTTATGACCTCCCTCCTTCTCACCGCTGTCCTGGACGTGCTTGTTCTGGCCGCGCTTGTGCCCACGATATACTACGCCTGGCGGCTGTCGCGCGCGCTGGCCGTGCTGCGCGGCGGACGGACAGAGTTCGCACAGCGCTTGGAGGAGGTTGGGGCCGCCATTGCCGCGGCGGGCAAGACCATTGAGGACCTCAAGGGTGCCAGAGACACCGCCAATGTGGAACTGCGCGGGCGGATTGAGGCCGCAAAGGCCCTCACGCGGGAGCTGAAGGAGGTCTGCGGCGTAGCCGAGGCCCTGGCCGCGCGGCTAGAAAGCCTGGCCACCAAGGGACGAGGGAGCGCCGCGCGGGAGGAGCCTATCCCCGCGCTGCGGAACAAGCCCCGCCCGCCCCACTTTGCCATCCGGGACCCAGAGTTTGACGGGGCCGAGGTCCACAGCCGCGCCGAAAGGGAGCTCCTGGCCGCCCTGCGCCGCCGCGCGGCGGGAAAGCGCTGATGGCCACCGGCCTAACCACAACGGCCCAGAACTTTGGGAGGTATACCTGTGCGCGGCGCGGCCACATCTCCGAGGTTGAGATCAACTGCGCGCCGGGTGCAGCGAGCGGGGGCGGCGCATAAAGTGCAAGAAGAAGCGAAAGCAGACGTAGCGTTCGCGGAGGACCCGCCCCGCACCGGTGCCGAGGCCGACCGGCTGCTCCTGGACATCGCGGGCTATGCCGGCCCGCTGGACCTGCTCTTGGACCTCGCAAAGGCCCAGAAGGTGGACCTGCGGCATATCTCCATCCTGGCCCTGGTGCGGCAGTACCTGGCTTTTGTTGAAAGGGCCAAGGCGCTGGAGCTGACCCTGGCGGCGGACTACCTGGTCATGGCCGCTTGGCTGGCGTACCTGAAGTCCCGCCTGCTGCTCCCCGCCCAGCCGGAGGATGAGGGGCCGGGGGGGGAGGAACTGGCCGAACTCTTGGCCTTTCGCCTACGGCAGCTGGAGGCCGTGCAGAAGGCGGCCAAGCGCCTGGCGGCCCGGCCACGGGCCTATGCGCCCGGCTTTGTGCAAGAGGCGCCTGCGCGGGCCACGCGATGGACGGCGACGCTGGGGGACCTGTTGGCGGCCTATGGGGCCACCCTGCGGCGGGGGGAGGACGCGCGCTATGACCCGCCTGCGTACGACCTAGCCTGCGTGGACGAGGCGGCAGAGCGCGTCACGCGCCTGCTGCGTGCGGACGCCTGGCTGCCCCTTATGCACTTTGTGCCCCGGCGGGCGGAAGCGCGGGGGGCGCTCTACGCGCGCAGTGCCCTGGCGGCAACCCTCGCGGCGGCGCTGGAGCTTACACGGCAAGGGGCGGCGGACATGCAGCAAGACGCGGCCTTCGCCCCCGTGCGCCTGCGCGCCGCGCGGCGGGGGACGCTGGGGGCCTGACCTTGTTGGGGTCTACTAACGCGTAAAGCGCAGGTCGGCGATCTCCTCCGCAATGCCGCTAAAGGCCTCCACCAGCTCTTTTTGCGTCTCCGGTGTGTACATGTGGGCATCAGAGCTCGCGCAGGAGGAGATGAAGACATACGGTATACCAGGGTCGTTGCCCTCTCGGAATCCCACCGTATAGATGGTGACGCCAAAGTCGCTCCTGAGAATTTCACATATGGCCATGGCGTCCCCTTCGTGGGAAGTAACCCTGCCGTCTGTCATCAAGATGATGTTCTTTGCAACATTTCTGGGCCTAAAGGGTGCACCCTCGCGAAACGGGGCCTCAGGCGAGAGCAGCATGTACGCCCCCACCAGGCCGACGGCGGGTACGGTATATTGTCCTCGGCTGTCAAGATCGCCTATATGCTCCCGCAAAAACTCATAGTCTTGCGTTAGGGGGAAGACAGGAAGATTGCCATAAGTTGTCGTAAAAGCGGATATCATTTCCTCCACTATGTTCTCTTCAATGCCCGTCAGGTCATTCCCATAGCTCCTCCTTATAAATCTATAAACATTCGGTATATATAAATCATATGGTAGGTTTTTAAATACATGTTTTATAGGTGCACGTGATTTGCTAGGTACACGAGAATAGTTAGCATAGCAGTCTATGAGGTCTTGACGCCCCAAAATACATCGGCTGAATATTTTTCTTTGACTCCAATCGGATACACGGCTACGTATGTTGGCGCGCGAGCCCTGGAGCATAGGGCACATACTGTCATCGCGTATAGTGTCATCTGCACCCCTGCTAGCCTTTGCATCCGAATAACCCAGACCCGTCAAATGATTATAGATAATGTTCCAGTTGTAGTCTCGCATCGCCTGATAGCCCCCTTGCACAGCGGCCCAGGCCTCAGGGTTATAACGGGGATCTTTATAAACGCCGAAATCATAATATCGAAGCCTAAAAACCCAGTCCGCAATAAGATCGGTAATCCTTTCCTCGGGATCATACGGCTCCCCCTCCAGGTCCTCTCCAGATAACCAGGGAGACAGGTTGATCTGAGAATCCCACGGCACCAGGCCGACCTGCACGGTCATGCCGGGGTTGTCTTGCTGCATAGTCTCCATGCGGTCAATAACAGCGATGGCGGCGTCTTGGAGGGCGGGGATGTCATTCACCATTGAACCCGAAAGATCCACAGCCATCACCACCTCCACCCCCTCCAGCGGGCTATACAGCCCCGTGTCCACGGTGATGTCCATGGCGTCCATCTCCCAAAAAACGTCTGCGAAGACCGGGTCAAGAACGCCCTCGATGGACAAAGTCACTGCGATGTCCTCACCATCCGGCGACAGCACAACCTCAGCCTTGCCGTCTACGTCATAGCCCGTGTTCAGCTTCACAAACGCCTCTATGAGGTCCTCCAGCTTGTCCGTGTCCGTCTCCCCGCTCACGGCGGCGGCGACAGCCCCGTTGTCCAGCGCGGCCTGCAGGCGCTGCTTCTCCAGCACGGCCATGGTCATGTCTATGCCCAGGCCCAGGCACCCGATGAGGACGGGCATAAGGATGGCGAACATGATGGCAAAAGGATGGCGAACATGATGGCAAACGCCCCGCAGGTCTCAGAGGCATAGCGGCGGACAAAGGCGGTTATGGGCATGGCGGACTCCTAGATCTGCCGAGGGCGCAGGCCTTCTCTCTACTCATAGTAGCACAAGATGTTCTAAGGGGGAGTTAACGCGGCGCGACGGGGCTTGCCCCGCTGCCTGCGCGGCCCCACTATCGGCCACCATGGAGGAGGGTGCGTCTTGGGGCTCTGGCCTGGTGCGCGGGGCGCGGGTCGGGTTCGGGGCCCTGACCCTGGGCGCGCGCCTGGCCGGGGGGCGCTACCTGGGCTTGCCCACAGACCGCGCGGGGGGGGCCGCCCGCCTGGCCGCAGCCCTGGGCGGCCTGAAGGGGCCCTTGATGAAGATCGGGCAGATGCTGGCCACCATCCCCGAGGCCCTCCCGCCGGAGTACGCGGCGGCCCTCCAGCAGCTGCAGTCCGCCGCGCCACCGATGGGCCGGGCCTTTGTCCGCCGCCGGATGCGCACGGAACTCGGCCCAGACTGGCGGGCGCGATTCGCCGAGTTTGACGAGGCTGCCGCCGCTGCGGCCTCCCTGGGCCAGGTCCACCGAGCGACGGCCCCGGACGGGCTGGCCCTGGCCGTGAAGCTCCAGTACCCAAACATGGCCAGCGCAGTGGCGAGCGACCTGGGGCAGCTGAAACTCATCCTGGGGATGTATGAGCGCCTGGACCCCGCCATCCGGACTGGGGCCATCCAAGCCGAGATCGCCGCGCGCCTGGCCGAGGAGCTGGACTACGCCCGCGAGGCGCGGGCCACGCGGCTCTATGCCCACATGCTGGCCGAGGAGCCCGCCGTGCACGTGCCCGAGGTGCTCCCGGAGCTGTCCACCGCCCGCCTTTTGACCGCCACATGGCTGGAGGGTGACCACATCCTGGCACACAAGGACGCACCCGCCACGCAGCGCGCGCGCATTGCGCTGAACCTGTTCCGCGCGTGGTACGTGCCGTTCTATGGCTACGGCGTGATCCACGGAGACCCGCACATGGGGAACTACGCCGTCCGGGCGGATGGGGGCCTGAACCTGCTGGACTTTGGCTGCGTGCGGGTGTTCCCCCCGCCCTTTGTGGGGGGGGTGATAGACCTCTACCGCGCCCTGAGGGACGGGGACGAGGCCCTGGCCGTGCACGCGTTTGAGACCTGGGGCTTTGCCGGCCTGGCCAGGGCGCACATAGAGGCCCTGACTCTGTGGGCGCGGTTCCTTTATGCGCCTCTTCTGGAGGACCGCGTGCGACCCATCGGCCAGGCCCGTGGTGGCGTGTACGGGCGGGAGGTGGCCCTGGAGGTCCACAGACGCCTGCGGGAAGCCGGGGGCGTGGCGGTGCCACGAGCCTTTGTGTTCATGGACCGCGCGGCGCTGGGCTTGGGCAGCGTGTTCATCCACCTGGGCGCGGAGGTGAACTGGCACCGCCTGTTTGAGGGGATGACCCAGGGGTTTGACCAAGAGGCCCTTGCCGCGCGGCAGGGAGGGGCCCTGGAGCGGTTTGGGCTAGACCCGAGGCTCACATAGGTCTCACGCGGGGCCCAGGCATGCTGGGCATGCGTAGGGGTGTTTGGGCGTGCGGGGCAAGGCGCGGGGCCTATTTTGTCAGCCGCCAGACATTATATAGCCCGGCGGCGAAGCCCAGGGCGAGGCCGCCCAGAAAGAAGCCCGGCGCGGTGCCGGCCCACGTGTCCAGGGCCCAGCCGAACAGCACCCCGCCCAGGACGCCGCCCACAAGCTCCGCCCCGGCGCGCAAGCCCTGGGCCTTGTTCTGCGTGTCGCGGGTCTGCGTGTCGTCAAACGGCCCGGACGGCGAACCCCCCTGAACGCCCCGCGCCGCGTCTATCTTAGCCTGAAAGTCGTCCAGGTCCCCCGGCACGGCCAGCCCTATCGCCGATCACCAAAGAACTGGAGCAACATGATGAACAGGTTGATGAAGTCCAGGTACAGGTGCAGCGCGCCCAAGAACACCATCTTGCTCAGCGTCTCCCGCCCCAGGGAGGCGTGGTAGGTCTCCTTGATTCGCTGCGTGTCCCACGCTGTCATTCCCGTGAACACCAGGACCCCTATGCCCGAGGCGATGTAGTGCACCATCGCGGATTGGAAGAAAATGTTCACAAGGAACGCGACGAAAATGCCCCATATGCCCATCACCAGGAACGACCCTATCTGGGCCAGGTCCCGCTTTGTGGTGTAGCCATAGACGGACATGCCCGCGAACGTGGCGGCGGTGATGAAGAACACCCGCGCCAGGCTCTCGCCCGTGTAGATGATGAATATGGACGACAGGGACAGGCCGATGAGGGCCGTGAGGCCAAAGTACATTCCCGCGACGGCGGTGGGGGACATGCGGTGGACCTGGCCGAAGCCGAACCAGATGACGGCGAACGGGGACAGGACCACGATCCAATACACGACGGGGTTTCCGAAGATGAAGGACAGGGCCGCGGGGCTATTCGCCACCAACAGGGCCACCAGGCCCGTGACGACCAGGCCGCCGGCCATGGCGTTGTAGACGTTTTGCATATAGGCCCGCAGGCCCGCATCCACCCGCGCGCCCGCGCGCTGGACAACAACACTTGGTCTCTCGTTCATGGTCTTGCCTCCCTTTCGTGGCACAACAGTTTTACCACAAAAGAGGATAGGCCACAGCGCCGCCCGCTTCAAGCCCCCTTTGCGCCCTCCTCACGCCGCGAGCAGGCGCTCCACATGCCCCACCAGGTCGCGCAGGTGGAAGGGCTTGGCCACCACGGGAACAGGCTGCGCCCGGGCATGCGCCTCCACGGCCATGCCGGAAAAGCCTGTGATGAACATCACCTTCAGGCCGGGCACCAGGGCCTGGGCCTTTTGCGAGAGCGCAATGCCGTCCATCCCCGGCATCACAATGTCCGCCAGGAGGAGGTCAAAGCGCGCGTCGGCCTCCAGCGCGGCCAGAGCGGCCAGGCCGTCCTCCGCCACGACCACACTGTGCCCCGCGCGCGCAAGGGCCGCGGACAGGAACTGCCGCATGGAGGCGTCGTCTTCGGCAACAAGGATGTGGGCCATCTCCACCCCCCTTATTACCGCGCCGCGCGGAGGGAGTCCAGGAATTGTTCCGCCGCGGCGGCCCAGCTGTAGCGCTGCGTGGCGGTGGCGGCGCGCTGCTCCCGCGTGCCGGGGGCGGCCAGGGCCGCGCGGGCTGCGGTGGCCAGGTCCTCGCCCAGAGCGCCGAAGGCCGGCTCTGTGACGATGTCCGCAGGGCCCGTCACCGGGTACGCCGCCACCGGGAGGCCGCACGCCAGGGCCTCTATCAAGACGATGCCGAACGTGTCCGTGCGCGAGGGGAACACAAACACGTCCGCCGCGCGGTAGTGGTCGGCCAGGTCCTGGCCCGTCCGGCGGCCCAGGAAGTGCGCGTCCGGGTGCGCGCGGGCCAGGGCCGCGCGTGCGGGCCCATCGCCCACGACGACCTTTGCCCCCGGCCAGTCCATGGCCAAGAACGCCTCCAGGTTCTTTTCCACCGCCACGCGGCCGACGTACAGCGCCACGGGGCGGGGCAGGCCCGCAAACACCCGCGCCGGGCCGGGGTGGAACACCGCCGTGTCCACGCCGCGCGACAGGCGCGCCATGGGAGGGGTGTAGCCCGCGGCGATGAGGTCGCGCTCCAGGCCCTCGGACGCCACCAGCATGGCCCCGGCGGGGGCGTGGAACCGGCGGGCGTAGGCCTCCACGATGCGGAAGACCGCGCGGGAGACCCAGGGCCCGGCCCAGGCGAAGCGCTCCTGCGCATAGTCGGGGAAGTGCGTGTGGTACGAGGTCGTGAACGGCACTGCCCTCCGTAGGCACCAGCGCCGCGCGGCCCAGCCCAGGGGCCCCTCCGTGGCGATGTGGATGTGCTGCGGGTCCGCCGCGCGCATGCGCCGGACCAGGCGGCGGTAGGGGAACAGGGCCAGGCGGATTTCGGCGTAGAACGGCATGGGCAGGGTGACGGGGAACTCCCCCGGCCCGATGACCCGCACGCTGTGCCCCGCGGCCAGAAGCTCGCGCTGCAGGTGCTCATACGTCCGCACGACCCCGTTCACCTGCGGGTGCCAGGCGTCGGTGATGATCAAAATCTTGCACGGGCCGTCGTCGTCCGCGTCCTGGGTCATGGGTCTCTTATACACGCCGCGGCGGGCCAAGGGCAGACGCCTAAGGGGCCCTTCGGATTTGATAATATTTTTCTTGACATGCGAAATGTTTTTTGATACCTCTAAGCTGTCACTCTAACGTCAACGCACCAGAAAGGACCGGTACAATGAAAAAATCTGAAAAAGCCCTCGTCACAGACGTATACGCCCAAGTTGCGGGGGGGGGGGGGAGCCCGGAAAGTATTATATTGAAGAATTGAAGAGAGCCGAGGAAGAAAGGGCTTATTGGAGAAACGGTTCCCTGGCTGTTGCAGCATTGCAGGTTCCGATTGCGTTTGCCGTTTCGCATATTGTTTCCTCTGGACCGCCAGAAGGTTTCTGGGCCATGCAGGGCGCGTTTGTTGTGGGGTGGCTCCTGAACGCCTTGAGGAACGAGCACGCACGCGGTCAAATAAAAAAGGCGCTCTCTCTCGCGCCAGACGAGGAGTCTCCTCCATCGGGCGAGCCCACGTAAGCGCTGTAATCCTGGGGGCCTTTATGGCCGTACTTGCAAACACCCGCTCCGTCATTGCGAGGAGGGCCCCAAAGGGGCCCGACGAAGCAACCCAGTCCCGTGCCCCCCGCTTCTGGGTTGCTTCGGGCCCGTGCCGGGCCCTCGCAATGACGGGGGGGCGCAAGGACCCCCGCAGGATGACAGTGCGTCGCCCCTACTCTCCCCCCAACAGGCCCTCGGCGGTGCGGTCCAGCCAGCCCTTTTCCCCCTCCAGGGCCTTGGGCCCATCGGGCTGGAGCAATTTATACGCCCGGGCGTAGCGGGCCGAGCCGGGGTAGTTGTGCCCCAGGATGGCCGCCGCGCGCTCCGCCTCCCCCCGCAGGCCCATAGCCAGGTAAACCTCCACCAACCGCTCCAGCGCCTCGGGCACCTGCGGCGTGGTCTGATACTGCTCCACCACCACGCGGAAGCGTCCCGCCGCCGCGCCCAGGTGCCCCCGGCGCATGTAGTACCGCCCCACGGTCATCTCGTGCCCCGCGAGGTGGTCCCACGCGAGGTCCCGCTTCACGGCAGCGTCCTTGGCGTAGTCCGTATCGGGGAAGCGCTCCATCACGTCCGTCAGGCCCTGCGCCGCGCGAGCGGTGGCCGCCTGGTCCCGCCGGGAGTCTGTGATCTGCGCGTACAGGGCCAGAGCCCGCAGGTACCACGCGTAGGCCACGTCCTTGCCCCCTGGGCGCAGAGCCACGTAGCGCTCAGCCGCCTCTACGGCCTCTGCGTACCGCCCGTCGGCGTAGGCCGCGTAGGCCCCCATCACCTCCGCAGGCCCAGCCCAGTCCGAATACGGGTGCAGGCGCTCCACATCCGCGAACAGACGCTGCGCCTCAGCCTTGTTGCCCTGCTCCAGTTCGCGGGCCGCCTGGGCGTAGAGACGCTCCGCCGGAACCCCTACGGAGGGGTCCCCCGGCGGTGCACCGCCCCCGCACGCGGCGAGGACGAGAAGAGCGGGAGTGAGCAGGGCCCAGCGCATGGGGGGGAGACTAAACGCCGCCGAGCCCAAAAACAACGGCCCCTATGGCGACAAGGCAGGCCAGAGCGAAGGCGGCAGCGGCCATGTCGGTCGCGATGATGGCCCAGCGGCGGGCCGTCACGCAGGCGATGTAGTCCTCCATGATCTCATGCGCGCCCAGTGTCGCGTGCGCCGTGGCCGTCACGACCAGAAACGCCGCTGCCGCCGCGTGCCACGGCTTGGCCAGCAGCGCCACAAAACCGGCGTGGTCCAGGCCAGTCGCGCTCCATATGAACCACGCGAGCCAAGCCGTAAGAGGAATAAGGGCCAGGGCCAGGGCCCGCAGCGCGATCCAAGCCTCCAGGCCGCCTTTCTTTTTCGCTGTGTGCGCCATGCGCGCCAGAGTAGGGGCAAGCGCGGCCCAAGGCAAGAGCCTATGCCCCCGCTTCGGCGCGGTAGCGGGCGGCCCAGGCGGCGCTTATCGCATCGGCCATGCGCCTGAGGGGTGTGGGAGGAGGAGGAGTTTTAACCCTCCATTGTCAGCGTTTGTTTGGTGTGCTCAACAATAAGCGTGTGGGACAGTTAAGGGCCATCAGGGTCGTTATTATCGGTACCCGATACACTAGAACCACTTTCAGCCATAGTCAAAATTCCAATGGCAAGAGCAGGTATGGCCGGGATTGAGAGGAAGAGGCTTATAGCGCCACTCTGAGGCGATTCAAAGAACGACGTAATTGTCCAGAGTGCGCACCCCGCAGATGCTAAACCGAAGGCATATTTAGGTTTAGCCAATACCCTGTTTACTTTGTTTATTTTGTCTTTTAGTTTTGTCATGTTTCCCCCTGAGAGTTTTTCTAAGGCATGTTAACCCCCCCCCCGCCGTGTCAAGAACTTTTTGGTGCAAAATGCGAAAAAATCGCGCGCGTCTCTCGCCCCGTACGGGGTGTCGCGCACAGGAGATATGCATCCAAAGGGGGCTGATCTTCCATGTCAACAAGAAGGTAGAAAGTGGGCATGCGCGGCACAAGCACTCTCTGGAGAAGGCACGCAAAATGGTGGCTGGGCGGTATCGGCGCGGCGGCCCAGCGGCAGCGGAGCGGTATCTGGGCGGTGGCGGGGCGGTAGCACAGCGGTGGCGGGGCGGTAGCACAGCGGTGGCGGGGCGGTAGCAATTTTGGGCTGCTTCTCGCGAGGACAGGGCCGCCTATGGCTCTGACTATACAC
>JAERIN010000031.1 GCA_016757515.1 Alphaproteobacteria bacterium | reverse complement strand
ACAATAGTAAAATATGTCTTTTCATTATTTCCAATGTGCCGTCTTCTTTCCACCTTTGCAAAGCGCGGTGGGCGCTGGATTTTGAGGTATAGATGTCTGTATTTCGTGGTAAATCTGCCCATCTGCAGCCATTTATCAAAATATAGAGCACAGAGTTTAAGGTTTTTCTTAAGTCAGCGCGTGGCATACCGCGCCCTCTTTTCTTTTTATTTTTTGGGAAAATTCTTTGAAAAATGGCCCAATGCTCGTCGCTTAATTCGATAAATTTTGGCATTTCTGTCTCTTTGTTTTGTTTTGCGAATCAACCAAAACAATAGAATCACATATGCCAACCATTGTGAATCCCGAATTGTGGGATAGGTTCTTCCTTTCTCTGTGGTTGAAACGGAGGCCAATCTGACACACACACACATGTCAAGAAAAATATGGACAAAAAGTGCGATATTTTTGGGTGGGCCGCCGGCCCTTGCCCGTGCGGGTTTGGGCAGGGGGTGCTTATGCTTATGCCACCAAAGGAGTCTACTTACAAGTGTATATGCCAATAAGGTTAGGAGTGTCTGCACCTGGCCCTCTTGCTGGGCCTGTTATTGCGCTTGGATGCACGGGATCGTCTTCACCATAAGCGTCTATGACTATATCACCGTTTTCTAGAATATCCGTAAAATCTTTATGGGCGTTTGTCCTAAAAATACAAGAAAGACCATCTTTTTTTATAGTGTGATCACTGGGAGTCCTCTTTTCGCCCTCAAAAACACTTCCCCCCTTAGAAACAACAATATCTCTTCCAAAGAAAGTGTAGATCGGGAATATTTTCGCATAAGATTCTATGCCTGCCAATGCAAGCGCTTCTCGTATACGACTCTCGCTTGCAGCGGTAGGGTTTACAGAGGTACTCATTGCTCCGGTTCCGGGAACAACATATACCTCTAAATCATCAATATTCTTTTGGCAAAAATGTTCTTCTATAACAGTTGCCATTTGCTGAGGGCTTGATCCGGCATCAATATGAGCTAGCAGGTGGCGCCCCCCCCTGTGATAACCAGCGCAGAGCAGGTTTCAAGGCCGCTCGTACGAAGTTCGTTGCCAGAATCTGTGACAACAACCTCGTCTTGCACAACGCGGTAAAACTCGTTTATCTCTGGGTCTATAGTCACTTTCATAAGATAAGTCTAGCATATAGAAATTAAGAAAGCCCTAAAAATGCCCCACACCTTCGCCCCCGAGATATTGCGCGCCTACGACATCCGGGGGCGGGTCGGCGACACGCTGACGCAGGCCGACGCGCGCGCGCTGGGCCGGGCGTTCGTGGCGTTCTTGGGGCTGGAGGCCCCGCGCGTCGTGGTGGGCCGCGACGGGCGCACGCATTCCCCCGCGCTGGCCGCCGCGCTGACGGACGGGTTGGCCGTCGCCGGGGCGCGTGTGGTGGATATCGGCCTCGGCCCTACACCTATGCTGTACTTCGCCGTGCACCACCTGGACGCGGACGGGGGGATTATGGTCACGGGCTCCCACAACCCGCCGGCGGACAACGGTTTTAAGATGATGCGGGCGGGCGGTCCCGTGTTCGGGGCGGACATCCAGAGGATTGGGCAGATTGCGGCCCAAGACGCGGCGACCGGCGCGCCGGGCCAGGAGGCGGAGGCCCGCGACGTCATGGGCGCCTACATAGACCGCCTTCTGGCCGACCTAGCCATGGCTCGGCCCCTGAAGGTCGCGTGGGACTGTGGCAATGGGGCCGCAGGGGCGGTCTTGCCGCAGATTCTCGCGCGCCTGCCGGGGGAGCACATCGCCCTTTTCACGGAGGTTGACGGGCGCTTCCCCAACCACCACCCGGATCCCACTGTGGACGCGAACCTGGCAGACCTCCGCCGGGCTGTCTTGGACGGCGGGTGCGACCTCGGCATCGCCTTTGACGGAGATGGAGACCGCATCGGCGTGGTGGACGAGGGCGGGCGCGTCATCCGGGGTGACATGCTGATGGTGCTCTACGCGCGGGAGGTGCTGCGAGAGCACCCCGGAGCGCCCATCATCGGAGACGTGAAGTGCTCACAGATACTGTTTGATGAGATAGAGCGCGCCGGAGGCCGACCAGTGATGGTCGCCACGGGGCACTCTCTTGTCAAGGCCAAGATGGCGGAAATAAAGGCGCCCCTGGCCGGAGAGCTTTCAGGTCACATATTCTTCGCCGACCGGTACTATGGCTACGACGACGCCCTCTATTGTTCCATCCGCCTGTTGAACATTGCCTCCGTCGCGCCCGGCCCCGTGTCCTTTCTCTTGGGCGACTTGCCAAGGCTCCACGCCACGCCCGAGATCCGCATAGAGGTGCCCGAGGCGGACAAGTTCGCCATCGTGGCCCGCGTGGCGCAGCGCCTAGCGGAGGAAGGGGCGCGCGTGGACACCACCGACGGCGTGCGCGTAACAACGGATGAGGGTTGGTGGGGCCTGCGCGCGTCCAACACACAGGCCGCCCTTGTGGCCAGGGCCGAGGCCGCCACGCCCCAGGCCCTAGAGCGCCTCCGCGCCGCCATAGACGCTAAACTGCACTGAGCGTTCTGGCCCAGAAAGACAAGACCTCAGGCCCCGTAAAAGCCCCGGTGCCAGCCCACAAACCTCGGCACCGATTGTCAATAGACCCCTTGCGAAAGTCGGGCCTCACTCCCAACTCACCATGAGGCGCAGGGGCTCCGGGCGCTTGGCTGCCTAGAAGCCGGCCATGAGGTTGGTGATGCCGGCGATGATGGAAAAGACTGCGCTGTGCGCCGCGCGGGGGTAGCGCCAGCGGTCGGACAGGATGCGGAAGCGTTTCATGCGCCCGATGGCGCGCTCGGCGCGGACGCGCGGGTGGGGCCAGGGCGTGGCTGTAGGCTTTCTCTGCGGGCGGCAGGAGCAGGAGGATATGCCTATTTCGGGCGGGGGCCTAGGATATTCTTTTCTTGTTGTGCACTGGAGCAGTGTACATCAATACTATACTTTTTCTTTTCAGCTCTGGCAGGAGGCCCTTCTCTATTCAGCGCTCTATGGTCATGGCCGCGCTTGAGCCCTGAAAAAGCAGGGGTGCGAGCCACTCTTTGCCTCTCTGGGCCATGATCAGTGTCGTCTTTTTTGTGCGCCTGCCTTGGACTTCCGCGAATATTTGTTTGCCCCTTTGTGTGGAGCATGCGAAGGAAGACTCGTCAAAATAAACAATATTTTCAGTGTCATACTGAACAGCAGCCCGGCGGAGATCGCCGAGAAACTGTGCTCTTGCCATAGTGTTTCTTTCCCTGTACCTGGGCTCTTTTTTTAAAAACGCCAGGTTTTGAGAGAGCTCTGCTCATGGATCTGATGTGTACGTCGAACTTTTTCGCGCGCTCTCTAAGCAAAATATGTTCATTCTCGCGCAAGTCGTGCAAAAGTGCGTCCTTGTCTATTTTTCTTTTTCTTGTATAGACCCGCGTGGGGCGGAGGTCGCTGCGGCGCAGCCAGGCGGCCACGGTTTTGGGGTGAACGGAGAACATTCTGGCCGCCGCGGCCTGCGTGCCGCCGCCTTTGACAAAGGCAACGGCGCGCTCTCTGAGGTCTAGGGAGTAGGTCACGCCGAGTCATAGCATGAGATATTCCTTAATGCAAGGGGGTATAAAAGCCCTAATCGCTTTCGCGAGACAGAACGGGGTGCCTGCGGGCGCTTACACCCGGACTATTTCGCAGGAGGTTGAGGTGGATGGGGTTGTGGTGCAGCACTTCCCCTGCGCTCTGCACTGCTAACGGCTGGGCAAGCGCGTGGACGAGGTGCCGTAAAAATACCGGTACCAGTGTACAAACTTTGACACGCCGTTGGCCATGGGCGTGGCGGGCACCCACCCCAGGGCTGCGGTCGTGGCGGCGATGTCCGCATAGGTCTCAGCCACGTCCCCGGGCTGCATCGGCCCCATCTCCACCACGGCCTTCTTGCCCACCGCGGCCTCAATCGCGGCCAGGAAGTCCGTGAGGCGCTCGGGCCTGTGCCCGCCCAGGTTAAACACTCTGTGGCCCGGCTCTGGCCTGTCCAAGGCGGCGATGGTCCCGGCCACGATGTCGTCGATGTAGGTGAAGTCGCGGCGCATGTCGCCGGCGTTGAACAGGCGCACGGGAGCACCCTCAGACACGGCCTTGGTAAAAATAAACGGGGCCATGTCGGGCCGCCCCCACGGGCCATAGACCGTGAAGTAACGCAGGCCCGTGAGCGGGAGTGCATAGAGCCCAGCGTAGGCGTGGGCCATAAGCTCGCCAGAGCGCTTGGTCGCAGCATAGAGGGACACGGGAGCGTCTACGCGGTCTGCAACAGAGAAGGGGACCTTTGTGTTCGCCCCATAGACGGAGGAGGAGGAGGCGTAAACCATGTGCGTGAGGCCCGGCGTGTGGCGCGCGTATTCCAGCACGCTAAGGAAGCCCACGAGGTTGGCCTGCGCGTACGCGCCTGGGTTTTCCAGTGAGTACCGCACCCCCGCCTGCGCGGCGAGGTGCACGACGCGGGTGCAGGGCGGCAGGGCCGACAGCGCGTCCGCGTCCGCGATGTCTGCCCTGACAAAGGTAAAGCCCGCGTGGGGCGCGAGCTGCGCCAGCCGGGCTTCCTTCAGGGCCACGTCATAGTAATCGTTCAGGTTATCCAGGCCCAGCACGCGCTCCCCCCGCTCCAGCAGGGCCAGGACCACGTGCATCCCAATAAACCCCGCCGCGCCGGTGACCAGTATGCTCATGCCCGCCTCCTTTCGCGGTGAAGGATATACAGATGCGCGGTGGCAATCACCCCCGCCCCGGAGAAGAAAGGCCAGCCGGGGACCGCACCCCACAACACAACGTCAAACGCGGTGGCCCAGATGAGGCCGGTGTAGTCCCACGGCGCGATGAGGCTGGCTGGGGCGCGTGCGAAGGCAAAGCAGATGAGAATCTGCCCGACCAGGCCACTCGCGCCGATCAGGAGGAACAGGGGCGCGGTGCTCGCACTAGGCAGGGCCGTGTAGGTCCAGGGCAGGGCCATGGCCGAGAGCACCGTCCCCCCAGCCAGGAACCAGAACGCCGTACCCAGGGGCGGGCTGTCACGCAGGCCGCGCAGAGACACCTTTACCCCCGCCATCAGTGCCGCACACACCAGGCCGCAGGCCAGGCCCGCCGGGCTCATAGCCCAGGCGGGCCCTGCCGCCAGGACCACCCCGCCGAACCCCGCCACAATCGCGGTCCAGCGGTGCCACCCCACACGCTCACCCAAAAACACGATGGCCAAAAGAGGGGCCAGTAGCACATTGGACATGATGACGATGGTCGCGTCCGCCATGGGCAAAAGGGCCATCGCCGCGAAAAGGAACCACAGGTTGGTGATGCCGATGAGGACCCGAAAGGTCAACAGGCGGGGCTTTATGATGCGCAAAAGGTCCCACCGCCGCGCCCGCACCATCCACAGGGCAAGGGGGATGAGGGACAGGGCGCAACGCCAAAAGCCCAGCTCCACCGGGTGGAACCCTTGCGCTGCTAGCAGCTTCGCTGCTAGGGACTGCACTGCGAACAGGCCATACGCTGCGGCCGCGCACGCAACGCCCAGCCACACGCGCTCTCCACGCGTTGCGCTCACCCCTCCCCCTCCCGCCAGGCGGCCAAGCGCTCGCGGACCTCCTCCATGCCCCCAAAGGCCGCTAAGACCGGCGCAAAGCCAGAAGCTAAACGCTTTCGCCCCCCCTCCATCAGGACCGTGAAGTGGAACCACATCTGAGGCAGGCCTGGCGCGGACAGGCGGGGCTCCACCGTGAAGGCGACGGTCTGGGGCAGGGGCCAAGCCTCCACGGGGGACAAGAACCGCCGCCCGGCCCGGATGGCCTCGCGCAACGCCGGGAAAGGCAGGTGCGCGGGGGCTGGCCCGTCCGACGCGCAGGACCAAGGGACGGTGTGGCCGATATTTGTGCCCGCCGGGCCGCTTAAGCTCTCTATGGCATTGGTCAGGCCCCGCACGCGGGCCAGCTCCATGGCGTGCGCGTGGAGGTCGCGCATGGGCATCCCCGGCTCCGCCGCCCGCGCCGTGGCCAGAGTCACCTCCAGAACCTCCAGAGCATGGCGGCGCACCGCCGGGTCGGGGCCGTTATAGAGGGACAGGCCAAAGTCCCCGATGAGGGCCGAGGCCCGGTCCACGGGGGAGGCGTAGGCATACAGGACGTCCCCCGGGGCGTAGCGCGTGGGCCCGGGCCAGGCGGTTTCTGGGCGGAAGGAGGTCGTATGTGCGCGGGTAAAACCGTCCTGGGCCTTGGCAACCCAGACAATGAGGCCGCCGGGCGGGGGGTCGTACCATCCGTCCTCGTGCAGCGCGGGGTCCGCGCGCAACTCCGCCCGCCACGCGTCGCGTAGCCCCTGTTCAGAAAAATCCCCTTGTGCGGCCCTAAGGGCGTTGGCCAGGACTCCTGCAGCTCCAAGCCTGGTGCGCTCTATGGTGCAGATTGCGCTCACGCCCCCTCGCCCTCCCGCCAGGCGGCGAGAGCGACGAAGGGGTTGGGTACCGTAGGGATGTCCGGGGCGTCCTCCCCTCCCTCACCAGCGCCTGCCGCGCGGGGGTGCGTGGGCAGGGCCAGGGCCAAATGCTGCGTCACCAATTCGCCCAGATCTATGGTCCCGCCGGGCCCCAGAGGCTCCGGGTCGTCGGCCTCTTCCAGCATGCGGTACTCTCGCCCGGAGCGCTCAGCCACCCGGTCTCGCCGCGCGCGCGCCAGGGGTATGGCCGCACTTGGGTCCGCAAACCAACCCTCCACGGCATCGCGCAGCGCGGTTTCCACAGGCTCCAGACTCACAACACACGCTTGCACCACGCGCGCGGAAAAGTGCCCGCCAACCCGCACAGCAGCGCCATCCCGCGTGAGGATAAGTTCGGCCGAGAGCGCGGGTAGAGACAAAAGGCCCAGCCGCCGAGCCACCGCCGCACGCGCGTCCGCGTCCGCCGTCAAGACCACCTCCACTGGGTGCTGCGACGTCACAGATTCGGCGTGGACCACATGCGACCACTCCGGCGGGAGGTCTAACAGGTCCGGCTCCTTCGGGGGGCGCTTTGCCATCGCGCGCCAGGGTGTCACAGGACCTCTTCCCGGTGCAAGAGGTCCCGCTTGCGCTCCGTGCCCCAAGCCCAGGCATCCGTGTTCGGGTCTTTGTGTAAAACGCGGTGACAGGGGACGAGGAGGGCCAAGGGGTTGGAGCCCACGGCCTGCCCCACGGCGATAGGGCTGCCCCCCGCCACGGAGGCGAGGTCTCCATAGGTGCAGGTGCGCCCCTTTTGTATGGCCAGCATGGCGCACCACACGCGCCACTGGAAGTCTGTCCCGTGGAGCGACAAGGGCAAAGGGTCTCCGTCCGCCGCGCGTCCGGCCCAGACGTCCACCGCGCGGGCGATGGCCCCGGACACTGCCGCGTCATCTTGTCGGAAGATCGCGCCGGGCAAGAGTTTTTCAGCGCGCGCCCGCGCCTCGGGCAGGAAGGACAGAAACGCCAGGCCCGTGAGCGCAAGGCCCGCCGCCATGGGGCCCAGCTCTGTGCCGGCCTCGCCATAGACAAGAGCGCCTCCGCCCTGCGGAAAAAACCGAAGACACACGCCCTTCATGCTGCACCTCCTCTGTATGCCCCTGCGGTTACGGCTGACGCAGGCTGTGCGGAGGCCGCCCGCTGCGCATGTCTTTCTCTCACCCAAAGACAACAATGACAAGGAGCGTTTGTGTGAGCGTTGCAAACGTGCGGCGCGGAGCGCACAATGTATGCCATGCGCCTGATGCTTATAGGACGGCTTGCGGGGCCGATTGCGGACGCTGGGCGACTCGCCCTTGCGCGCGGGGCGAAGGTGGCGCAGGCCGAAAGCCCGGAACAGGCCCTGGCCGCCCTGCGCGCGGGGAAGGGGGCTGACGCGATTTTTGTGGAGGTTGGACGGTGCGATATTGCTGCGCTTATTGCTGCACTGGAGGCTGAGCGGTTCGTGGTGCCGGTCATCGCGTGCGGGGTGGACACCACGGCCGAGCAGGCCGCGCAGGCAATAGAGCAGGGCGCGCGGGATTTCCTGCCCCTGCCGCCGGACGCGGACCTTATCGCCGCGATACTGGAGGACGCGAGCGGGGAGGGCGAGGCGCGCAGCATGATCGCAAGCGCCCCCGCGATGCAGGCCGCCGTGGCCCTGGCGGCGCGCGTGGCTCCCTCTGCCGCTACAGTTCTCATCACCGGAGAAAGCGGCACGGGCAAGGAGGTCATGGCACGCTTTCTTCATAAAAAATCAAAGCGCTCAGATGGGGCATTCATCGCCATAAACTGCGCGGCAATCCCAGAGGCGCTGCTGGAATCAGAGCTGTTCGGGCACGAGAAGGGGGCCTTCACCGGCGCGGCGGCCCGGCGCCTGGGCAAGTTTGAAGAGGCCCACGGCGGGACCATCCTTCTGGACGAGGTGTCGGAGATGGCCCCCACGCTTCAAGCCAAATTGCTGCGCGTTTTGCAAGAGCGTGAGGTCGTGCGCGTGGGCTCTAATGCGCCGGTGAAGGTGGATGTCCGGATCTTGGCCACGAGCAACAGAGACATGCCCGCATTTGTCGCTGAGGGTCATTTCCGCGCCGACCTGTACTACCGCCTGAACGTGATCACACTAGACCTGCCCCCGCTGCGGGAGCGCGTGCAGGACATCCCTGCTCTGGCGGCGCATTTTGCGGCGCACTACGCCGAGATAAACGGCCTGCCAACGCGCGTCCTGTCCGGCGCAGCATTGCGCATGCTGCAGGCCCACCCATGGCCCGGCAACGTGCGGGAGCTGGAGAACGCGGTGCACCGGGCGGTCCTGGTGGCGGACGGAGACGATATCGGGCCAGAGGCCATACTTCTGGACGCCGGTCTTGGTCCTCAGGGTGAACGGGAGGCCGCAGCGGCCAAGATTTTGGGCATCTCCATCCGCGCGCTGCGCGAAAAGTTGAACAATGCGGCGGCATAACGCCAGTGCCCAACCCCGCCCCTGCAAAGGGGTGCGGCATATGCGGGTTTTGCTGCTGCTTGTCGGGCTTCTCCTGCCTCTTCCTGTTCTTGCCCAGGACGCCACCTGCCCACCAATAATCCCGTATGCCCTCATCCGCCTGCCCGCGCCTAAAATGGGGTCCTTCGCCCTGTGGGCCCACAAGCGCACACAGGGCCCAGGCTTTGCTGCGGGGTCTGTAGCCACAGACGGTGGCCTGGTCGCGGGCGGTGCGGCCAAGGGTGTGTTGCATCTCCAAGCCTTCGCGGTGAACGGGACCCGCCTGTGGGAACGGGGCCTGCGCGTTCCGGGCCTGACGCAGCTTGCGTCTGTGCGCTTAACCTCAAAGGGCTATGCCGCCTTGGGTACGGCTGCCGACCGGGGGTGGCTTGGTTTCCTCTCGCCCCAGGGCGATCTGACGCGCAGCCGTGACCTAGGCCCTGGCCCAGCCCAGGCCCTCGCGCCGCACGGCCCCGGCTGGGCCGCATCCGTGGGCGGTGACCTACTTATCCTGAACGCCAAGGGCGCGGTGCGTGTCCGGCGGGCCTATTTCGCAGGCACGCCACACGCGATAGAGGCCCTGGCACCCACGGAGGATGGGGCACTTCTGGCTGCCGGGTGGCTGGAGGACGGGCGCGAGGCACACCGGGCCTGGATCGGCGCGTTTGATGGGGCGGGGGACCTCTTGTGGCAAAGGCCTTTTGGTCCCGGTGCGCTCACCGCTGTGGCTCCCCTGGGGCGGCGTTATGTAGTGGCCCTGGGCACCTCCGGAGACACGGCCCTGGTTCTGGCCGTCAAGCGCGGCACGGGAGAAACTGTCTGGGCACGCACCCTGGCCGCACCCGGCTGGAGTCTGGCCGGTGTGGACCTGGCCGTGGGGCCGGGGGGGGTTCTGCGCCTCCTCCTGGCTGCGAAAGGCCCCGACCCGCACGCGTGGGTGGTGACCCTGGCTCCCCGTGGAGGGTTCCTGTCGCAACAAAGCCACCGTATCCGGGGGGGCGGGCACCCCGCAGCACTTGTGGGCGATGTCTTCCTCGGCACGTCGGGCGGGCAGCCGTGGGCCGTGGGCTTGGCCCCTCTGCTCCCTTGGCAGGACCCGTGCCGATAGGGCATACTCCACCCATGCGCGCCCTTCTCGCCCTCTTGCTCTTACTCGTTTGCGGCCCAGCTCCTGCCGTGGCGTGCGTGCGCCTGGCCTACCCCACGCTGGAGGTCGGGGGGAAGATGCTCCCCAAAAACTACCGCGCCCAGCCCCTAATCGACCACTTCAACGTCTGTCACCGTTAGACTGGTCGCCCCACGCGGTCTATGTGCGCCCGCAGCCCAGCATGGGTCAGGGCGTCATAGTGCACAACATCCCACAGATAGGGCTCGGGCAGGCCCTCCAGATACGCCTCAATCTCCCGGACGCGCCGCGACTCCAGGCCCGGACCATAGAGGGCCAGGTCAATGTCCGAACCGGGGTGGTGCGTGCCCTTCGCCCGGGAGCCGAAGATGGCCACCTTCTCCAGCCCGTCAAACAGCGTAGGCAGGTTGCGCAGGTAGCGCAGCATCTGCGCCGACAGGCCGAAATTCTCAGCGGTCGCGGAGGAAGGCATAAAGGGCCTCCATAGATTCGCGGTAGTGGTGTGCGAACTTCTCCATGGCCTCATCAAATCGGGCAGGGTCGCAGTCGTGGGAGAATCCATTGCGCCAATCCACCATCTCGCGCCAAATGTCGGGATCTGAAATAATTCAGGCGTTTATAGCCATGGTTATGGCCTTTTTTGGCGTGGCGGGCACGACCTCCATCCCTTGCGCCTCCAAAAAATCCTTCACGACTTTTCAGGCCAGCTCTATCAGGATTTCAAACCGCTGAATGACGCCCTGTTTTTCCAGGTCGGAGTACTGCGCGAAGCGGGGAGAGTCCAGGGCCTCGCGCCACTTGAGAAACGCGCGCTCAAAATTTTCAAACCTTTGGCGCCAGCGGGCATCATCGTCGCTTTCGGCCATACCGCGAGTGTAGGGCGGTAGCGTTTGGACAGCAAGGGGCAGGCCCTTACGCGGCTTTTGACCCCACCGCCAGGCGCTGGGTGTGGCGGGCGATCATGCTCTCCTCGTCCGTGGGCAGGACCAGGACCTCCACTGCGCTTTCGGCCGCAGAGATACGCTGTGCCTTGGCCCCGTTCGCGGCGGCGTCCAGGGATATGCCCAGGAAGGCCAGTTCGGCACAGATGGCCGCGCGAGTCGGGGCGTGGTTCTCTCCGATTCCCGCCGTGAACACCAGGACGTCCAGCCCGGAGAGGTCCACGGCCAGGGCCCCGGCGGCCCGCGCGGCCATGTGGGTGAACAGATCAAACGCATCCCGCCCCGGCGTGCCGGGGGTGAGGTCCAGCTTACGCATGTCCGCCGTCTGACCCGATACGCCCAGGAGGCCGCACTTTTTGTACAAAAGGGTCGTGGCATCCTTCACGCTCATCCCCTCCCCGTCCAACAGGTGCAGGATGACGCCAGGGTCAACCGCGCCGCAGCGCGTGCCCATCATCAGGCCCTCCAGCGCTGTAAAACCCATGGTGGAAGAGATGCTCTTTCCCTCTTTTATGGCGCAGGCGCTGGCCCCGTTGCCCAGGTGCATCACGATGACCCGCCCGCTCGCGCGGCCTGTGTGCTGGGGCAAGGCAGCGGCGATGTACTCGTACGACAGGCCATGGAAGCCATAGCGCTGCACACCCTTGGCGGTGAGGTCCCGGGGGATGGCGAAGAGCTGGTTCAATTCCGGCTGCGTGCGGTGAAAGGCGGTGTCAAAGCACGCGACCTGCGCTACGCCGGGGAAGGCCGCCATGGCCAGGTCTATGCCTTTGAGGTTAAACGGCTGGTGCAGCGGTGCTAGGGGCGTGAGGCCCCGGACGGTGGCCAGGGAAGCCTCGTCCAGGACCACAGGTCCGGCAAAACCGCGCCCCCCGTGGACCACCCGGTGGCCCACGCCCACGACGTTCCCGGCTGCGGCGGCGCTCTGGAGGATTTCACCAAAGCGGTCATCGTACTCCTCCTTCGTGGGTACGTCTATGGTCGTCCGGGGGGAGACCTCGGCCAGATCCGCCGCGTCGTACAGGGCGTACTTGATGGACGAGGACCCGGCGTTCAGGACGAGGATGAGATCTTGGGTCATTGGAAGTCTCCTTAAATGTTCGGGGTCATACCGGCGCGCGAGCGAGCAAAGAAACTGGACCCGGCCCCGGTTTGCGTCGGGGCCACACTACACGATCGGCAGGACCTCGGCCTTCTTGCGGGCGTAGACCTGGGCCAGGGCCGCAGACACGGCCCGCGTAGCGGGCGTACCCGCCCGGGAGGTCAGGATAATCGGCACCCGTGCGCCCATGACCACCGCCGCGCCCGCCACCTTGAACAGATAGCACATTTGTTTGAACAGAATATTGCCCGACTCCAAGTCCGGCGCGACCAAGATGTCCGCGTCCCCGGCCACGGCAGAGTTGATGCCCTTGACCTCCGCGGCTTCCTTAGAGATCGCGTTGTCCAGGGCGAGGGGGCCGTCCAATATGCCCCCCGTGATCTGCCCTCTCTCAGACATTTTGCACAGGGCCGTGGCGTCCAGGGTGGAGGGAATTTTCTCATCCACCATCTCCACCGCCGACAAAATCGCCACCTTTGGCGCGCAGCCGTTCAGGGCCGTAAACAGGTTGATGGCGTTCTGCACGATGTGGACCTTCATAGACAGGTCCGGCTTGATGTTCAGGGCCACGTCCGTGAGGTAGAGCAGCTTGTGGTAGTTCGGCACGTCCAGCACCACCACGTGGCTCATTCGGCTGCCCGTGCGCAGCCCGTTCTTTTGCACAATCGGGTGCATAAACTCATCCGTATGAATCTTGCCCTTCATCAGGGCCTCGGCCTTTCCGGTCTTGCACAGGGCCACAGCCTCCTCCGCTGCGGCTTCAGAGTGCTTGACCGGCACAATCTCCGCCCAGTCCAGGGGGATGCTCAGCGCCGCGGCCGCCGCGCGTATTTTGTCCTCCGGGCCCACCAGGAGAGGCTTAAGTATCCCCTGCTTTGCGGCCTCGTATGCCCCCTCCAGGGACACGTCATCCACGGGGTGCACAACGGCGGTGACAAGGGGTGCCATGTCAGCGCGCATATCGTTCAACGTCTCCAACAGGGTCGGGCGCTCGTGCCGAATCTCGGCTGGTAGGACTTTCGCGGCTTGTCTTGCCATGGGTGTTCTCCTTTCATGGAATTGGTCGGGTAGACCGGAAAAAATCTAAAGGGACGTTTGTTAAAAGAGTGTTAAAAGGCAGGGTCCCGGAATGAGGCCCCGCAAGGCTGGGTGGAAGGCCGGACACGACCCGGTATAATCACTTGCGGCTGCTCCCTTCCGGGCCTGACCGGGTTTAGCGACACGCCGCCCGCGCCAACCTTCCGCCACGGATGGTAGCAGAGTTTTTTGCGCAGCGCAAAAACAAAAGTGCGGGGACGGTTGGTCGGAGCGGCGGGATTTGAACCCACGACCCCTTGCACCCCATGCAAGTGCGCTACCAGGCTGCGCCACGCTCCGTCCTGCCGTGGTGTGGTTTATAGCCCCGGCCTGCGCAAAAGGCAAAGCCCTCATGTGCACAAAAGTTTGGCATCTCGTGCTGCCTCATGGTACGATTAGAGTAATATGGCGTTACCATATTATGCATATCAATCAAGGGGAGACCCGCCAGACGCCGTGGTGAGCGGCCTGAGCGGTATGCCTGTACCATCATCAGACACCGCCAACCCAGCGGCAGCAGCGCAAACACTCTTCTGGGCAGCAGGTGCTGCGACCACAGCTGTCAGAACATTTGAGATTTTAGGTCCAGCCGTCAGGGCGGCGCTTGGCCCTGTCAATCTGGTTTTTTCCGGACTCTTCGGCGCTGCAGGTGCGGTGGCGGCGGAAGACAAGGCGGGCGCCACCGCAGAGCTCGCCGGTACCGCCTGTGGCGTTGGCGGCGCTTTTTTGGCTGGAGGCGCCACCGCTCCCACAGGGCCTGCGGCCTTCGCTGCGGCCGCTGGCGCCGGCGTGGGTGGCTATCACGCATGTAAATCTGCGGTCCTGGCCCTTTCAGGCGAAGAAGGGGTGAACTTGAAGAACCCGGCCCACGTCGCGCAGATGTATAGGGCCATGCCGCCTATCCCGCTAGTCCTCCTGGAGCAACACGACAACCCGTTTCCCATGTATGGCGGACCGCAGGATACGGCGGGTTATCTGGCTTTTAATCTTGCGCTGTCCGAAAGAGAGGTGGCTAAAGCTCGGGAAGCGCTCCTGGCAGACTCTCAAAAAGAACTTTGGGAAGTGTTGAGAGCAAAACGGCCCAATGAAGTGGCCGCGTACGAGGAGGCCTTTCACGCTGGGGACCCGACACAACACGCGATGGCCGCTGAACTGCGGCGGAGCGCGGCGACCATTGCAGAGGAACCCTTTTTTCAAGATCGGCTGCGAAGGGAGATCGCGGATCGGTTCCAACACTATCAAGACATGGAGGCCTTACGCGCAGAGTCTCGGTGGGCACTGGTCAGGCACCTGGATGCACACCCCGAGCTTGACCCGCTGGAAACGGGGGCATACATGGCGGACGTAGGGCTGAAAACCCTGGGCCTTGATCCCAAAGACCTTGAAAGCCTGGAACACGCCGCCCAGTTGTATAAGGAGCCATTCTCATACCAAGATGTGGATATGGCCGCGGCCATAGAAACCCTGGCCCCTTATGTTGCACAAGGGACAATAGACCATAAACCTGTTCTGGCCGCAAGAGTTTCCTCCGCACCAGCACCACACTAGACCGTGCAGGCCCAGGTGTGGCATACTGACAGGCCTTGGCACTTGTGGGCCTGTAGCTCAGTTGGTTAGAGCCGTCCGCTCATAACGGATTGGTCGGGGGTTCGAGTCCCTCCGGGCCCACCACTTCATATTTCCCAGCCTGAATACGCTCCAAAACCGCGAAGGGCAGAGGCTTTGCGGTGGCTCTAAACCCTTCAGGCTCAGGACCCTTTAATGGGGGGATTCGCAAAGGGCTGATGTTGTGATTCACTGGCGGGGAAAGGAGGGCGTGGTCAATGACGCGCTTTATGGGGACCAAGCTTTTCATGGGAGTGTTTTTTGGCAAGCCACATTGGCTTTGGCCATAGCCAAGAAAAAGGCGGGTTGACTGCCCAAAAAGAATCGGGGACTATAACCGGGTGTTCAACCTAAAGAAGGGAGGTGTCCTATGCTTATGAAAGCTCTGATACACTTCCCCGTCAAGGGGTAGCGGAACTGGCATTCCGCTATGCAGCGGCCTAAGGGGAAGGCACAAACGCACGATTCCAAATCGGCGACATGCAAATTATGATGGAGCGGAATACCAGCCGCCTTAAAGGGTTGAAACTATCTGGGTTTTACCCATCTCCCCGCAGTCGTGGGCCCCCTTGTGCCAGCAAGAGGGGTTCGCCCCCTGAGTCTGGGCTGGGCCCAGGCACAAGGAAAAGGCGGATAAGGTCTTACGGGGGCCTGGCCGCTGCGCCCAAGCCCAAAGGGGCCCCCGGTAGTGCACCTAGTTGCACTGGATTGCTTCGCTGCGCTCGCAATGACGGCGTGTATGGGCTATATAGGACCCATGCCCATCTGCCCCGTACAGCTCACAAAAGACCTCATCGCCTGCCCGTCCGTCACCCCGCGCGACGAGGGCGCGCAGGTGCTGCTCGGCCGGCATCTGCGGGACATGGGCTTTGCCTGCCACCCCATGGCGTTCGGCGAGGTGCCCAACCTGTTCGCGCGTCTGGGCTCTGCGGGCCCCCACCTGTGCTACGCCGGGCACACGGACGTCGTGCCGCCCGGCCCTCTGGACGCATGGACCTCCCCCCCCTTCACGCCCACCGTCCGCGACGGAGTGCTTTACGGCCGTGGCGCGTCGGACATGAAGGGCTCCGTAGCGTGCTTCACCGCCGCCGTCTCCCGCTACCTGGACGCGCACGGGCCCCCGCCGGGATCCATCAGCCTCCTGATCACCGGGGATGAGGAGGGGCCCGCCGTGGACGGCACGGCCAAGGTGCTGGAGTGGGCTGAGCGCGAGGGGCACCTGCCCGACGTGGCGCTGGTGGGGGAGCCGACAAACCCAGACAGCCTGGGAGAGCGCATCAAAATCGGGCGGCGCGGGAGCCTCACGGGGCGGATCACTGTGCGTGGACGGCAGGGCCATGCGGCCTACCCGGCGCGGTGCGACAACCCGGTGCCGAGGCTGGTGAAATTGCTTGCTGCCCTGACGGCGGAGCCTTTGGACGACGGGAACGCGTTCTTTGATCCCTCTACGCTCCAAATTGTGCGCGTTCACGCCGACGCGGGCGCGGAAAACACGGTGCCGGGCATGGCGCAGGCCACGTTCAACAGCCGGTTTTGCAGTGACTGGAGCGGGGAGAGCCTGGCCGCACATATGCGAGAGCGCCTGGATGCGACGGGCGTGGACTACGAGATAAAGTTTGAGCACGGCTCCGAGGTTTTTTTGACCGATCCCGGGCCCTGGCCGGACCTTGTGGCAAGCGCGGTGGAGGACGCAACGGGCCGTGTGCCCGCACGCACAACAGACGGAGGGACAAGCGACGCAAAGTTCTTCCACCGCCACTGCCCGGTTGTAGAGTGCGGGGGCGTGAACGCCACCATCCACCAAGTGGACGAGTGCGCGTCCCTGGACGACCTTGAGGGCCTGACGCGCATATACCTGCGCGTGCTGGAGCGGTATTTTGGTGCGGTGTAGGGCCTTGCCCCCTTGCAAGGGCTCGCTCTAAGATCACAGCCCGTGGCTCTGACCTTCCCAGAAATAGACCCTGTCGCGGTGCAGATCGGTCCTTTGCTTGTGCGGTGGTACGCCCTGGCCTATATTGCTGGAATCGCAGCGGGGTGGGCGCTGGCCCGCCGCCTGGCAGGGCGCTTTGGGCTACAGGCCGGGGCGGTGGACGACCTGGTGGCCTGGGTGATGCTGGGCATCATCGCGGGCGGGCGGCTGGGGTATGTCCTGTTCTATAACCCGCTGTATTATATAGAGCACCCCCTAGAAGTCCTGGCCCTGTGGGAGGGGGGCATGAGCTTCCACGGCGGCCTTGTCGGTGTGGGTGTGGCGCTGGCCCTGTTTTCCCGGACGCGGGGCGTGGCTCTCTTACCCCTGGCGGACATGGTGGCCTGCGTGGCGCCCATTGGCCTGCTCTTTGGGCGCGTGGCCAATTTTGTGAATGGGGAGCTGTATGGCCGCGTGACGGATGTCCCCTGGGGAGTGGTCTTCCCTGATGGTGGGCCGCTGCCCAGGCACCCCTCACAGCTGTATGAGGCCGCGCTGGAGGGGCCCGTCCTTCTGGGGCTCCTTTTGATTCTCCAACGCTGGCGGCCTGCGGCAGGGGTCCTATCCGGGGCGTTCCTTATAGGATACGGCACGGCCCGTATCTTTGTGGAGTTTTTCCGGGAGCCGGACGCGCACATCGGCTTTCTGGTCGCCGGGACGTCCATGGGACAATGGCTCTCGGCCCCCATGTTGGCTGCGGGTGCGGCCCTGATCGTCTATGCCCGACGCCGAGCCTCTTGACGCCTGGATGGCCCGGACTGTAGCCGCATATTATGCGGTGGGCGACCCCTTTGGTGTGACAGGGGGCTTCACAACCGCGCCCGAAATCTCTCAGATGTTTGGTGAAATTATGGGCGCGTGGGCCGCAGACGCCTGGGCCCGTACAGGCTCCCCCCCTCTTTTCACCCTTCTGGAATGCGGTCCCGGGCGGGGGACACTGATGGCCGACGTTCTGCGCGTGGGGACGCACATGCCGGATTTTTTAGATTCGGCTCGTATCGTATTGTTAGAATCCAGCCCAGAGCTGCGCACGCGGCAGAAGGAGACCTTAAAAAAATACGGGACGTATTGGATAGAAAGTCTGAACGAACTGCCTCCCCTGCCGGTTATTGTGGTTGCGAACGAGTTTCTGGACGCTCTGCCCGTCCGACAGCACCGGCTGAACAACGGACATTGGGAAGAGCGTGTGGTGCACAAAGGAGGCCTGGGATGGCGCACGACACGGGCGGGACCCCCTGTACAGGAGGGGAGGGATGGTACGGTGTGGGAAACCTCACCCGCCCGCGAGTCCTTTGTGACGCAACTGGCGTACCATATCGCTCGCTATGGGGGGGCGGCTATCTTCGTGGACTATGGTTATGCGGGGCCGCTGCCTGGCGATACGCTCCAGGCCGTGAAGGCTCACAAGCATGTGGGTCCTCTGACCCCCGGCGCGGACGTTACCGCGCACGTGGACTTTACGCCCCTGGCCAAAGTAGCGCGCGCCGCAGGGTTGGCCGTGCGCGGACCCGTGCCGCAGGGGGCGTTCCTGCTCCGGTGCGGTGCGGCCCAGAGGGCCAGAGTTTTGGGCCAAGAGGCAGAGCTGCGCCGCCTAACCGCACCAGACCAGATGGGGGCGCTGTTCAAGGTCATAACAATGGAGCGGGCCCTATCCGCGCAAGGATGACAGGCTCTCAACGGCGATGCTTCCACGCCCACGAAAGAACAGCAGGAGTATGGCCAGGGCGATGGCGGCCTCGGCCGCGGCGACGGTGAGGGTGAACATAACGAAGACCTGCCCGGCCAGGTCGCCGGCATAGGCGGCGAAGGTCACGAAGGCCAGGTTCGCGGCCAGTAGCATCAGCTCCAGACACATGAGGAGCACAATGACGTTGTGCCGCCGCCAGAACAGGCCGAAGGCCCCCACGGCGAACAGGGCCGATGCCAGAAAAAGAAAGTGCGGCTGTGTGACCATATTTACGCTACTACTCCTTCACCTGCACCCAGTCGTAGTCCGGGTGAACGTAAGCTGTGCCTGAGGGCAAGGCGTCGTAGTCCTGAACCGTCTTAGGAAGAGGCAAAGACTCCGTACCATAGGGCCGTCCGTGGACATCCTCATAAAAAGGGTCCGCCTGCCCGAAGGGGTAGGGCTCCTCTTGTTCTGCGCCCTGGGTCGCTATGCTCTGGACCTTTTGTATTTCTCCCCCTATGTCGTGCCAAGCCGTCGGTACGAGAATAATAAGCACCAAGGGCACCAGGCCCAGGCGCGGCACGAACAGGCCCAGGGCCCAGGCCCCCGGGCTCCTACGCGGCACGGCCTTCTGCCCGTCCAGGCGCGCGATGCGCTTGGTCAGCCAGGGGTAATCCCCTACGACCTCGTGGAAGGACATCCAAAAACCCCCCGTGGCCTCCACCTGGTCCAGGTACGCCCCCATGTCCAGGGTCTTCCACCGCCGCCCGCCCACGGCCAGGGCCGCCATGGCCCGCATGGCCGCGCCCCGGTCCGGGCAGCACGCCAGGCCGTGAAGGTCGCAGGTGTACTCCTGCGCCCGGCGGTACCCCGGACCGATGAGGGGCAGCCACGTTACGATAGACAGGACCGGCCCCCAGATCAGGTGCCCCCGCCGGATGTGTCCCAGCTCATGCCCAATGTAAAAGCGCAGGGCCTCGGGCTCGTTCTCCAGGGCGTCCACGACGTCCGAGAACAAGACGACGTAGTTGCGGCGCAGGAACCGTGTGGCCAGGGCGTTGAACATCCCGTCGGCGTGGATGACGATCATCTCCGGCGGCGTGTTGCCCATGCCCAGGCGGTCCAGGCAGTACTCCAGGTGATCGTTCAGGTCCGGGAACTGCCGGGGGGAGACGATGGCCCCGGTCCCGCGCAGAAGGCAGATGAACCAGGACTGGATGAAGAGGTAGGCGACGAAAGCAAGCAGGACCACGAGCAAGAGGACCCCGAAGGTCCCCAGGATGGCCCCGGCCCAGATGAGCACCGCGATGGGCGCCAGGATGCGGAAGATCAAGCGCTCGTTCGCGTCGACGATCTGATCCTCGGTGGCTTTTTCGGTCATGTTTTGGGTCTCCTTACGTTAATAGTAAACCTCACGCCCCCGTCCTTGGCGTTACTTTTACAATCTCCATGGCATCCCCGGGTCGCCGTGCAGTCTGATCCGCCACGCTCTGCCGCTTGATGTCCGGCCTGGCCCGCTGCGTGAGGGCAATGGCCCCCACCATGGCAATGAGCAGGATAAGGCCCGCCACCTGGAAGGGGTAGACAAAGTCCGTATACAGCACGCGACCCAGGGCCCGCGCGTCCGTCACCCCCTCGGGCAGAGCGAAAGCCGGCGACGCAGCGCCGGGCAGGGCTGCAAAGGACAGCGCCACGGCGGCCATCTCTGCCATCAAAACCCCCGCGACCAAAAGGCCCAGGGGCAGGGCGGCGCGGCCCTGGGCCCGCATCTTCGCTGGGTCCACGCGCAGCATCATCACCACGAACAGGAACAGGACCATCACCGCGCCGACATAGACGATGATGAGGAGCATGGCCAGGAACTCCGCCCCCAGCAGGATGAACACCCCCGCCGCGTTGAAAAAGGTCAGGACGAGGAGGAGCACCGCGTGCACCGGGTTGCGCGTGAACACGACCCCCAGGGCCGAGGCCAGGAGCACGGCGGCCAGGACAAAGAAGGCAAGGTCAGCCGGGGTCATGGGCGGGAGCCTACCACCCGCCGGGGGGCGTGTCACCCTATCCCCAGGGCCCACGCTGCGTGCCTTACGCAAAAAAAC
>JAERIN010000004.1 GCA_016757515.1 Alphaproteobacteria bacterium | reverse complement strand
CGCCTTTCCCAGGGGGAAAAAGAGCCATCTATACTTGCATGGCCCCAGTTTATTTTTCTTTTATAGTCTGACAATACTAAAATATGTCTTTTCATTATTTCCAATGTGCCGTCTTCTTTCCACCTTTGCAAAGCGCGGTGGGCGCTGGATTTTGAGGTATAGATGTCTGTATTTCGTGGTAAATCTGCCCATCTGCAGCCATTTATCAAAATATATAGCACAGAGTTTAAGGTTTTTCTTAAGTCAGCGCGTGGCATACCGCGCTCTCTTTTCTTTTGATTTTCTGGGAAAATTCTTTGAAAAATGGCCCAATGCTCGTCGCCTAATTCAATAAATTTTGGCATTTCTGTCTCTTTGTTTTGGTTTGCGAATCAACCAAAACAATAGAATCACATATGCCAACCATTGTGAATCCCGAATTGTGGGATAGGTTCTCCTCAAAACTCCCATCTATCGGCTCTATCGTATCGTTCTTAGGCATGGACCAACTCCTTATAGGTTAAGCGCTTGCCCACCATACGCTCGGCGGGCGGGGCGATAAAGCCCATGGTGCCCGCCTGGGCCCGACAAGGCAACCCGGGGGCAAGGGGCGTGGGGCCGGCCAGCCTCGGCCTTGCTGGCCTGGACCCTTTTCCAGGCCGGATGTAGGCGGCTGGAGGAACACGGCAGGCGTGACGCCCGTGCGTGTGCGGAACTGGCCGCTGCGGATCAGGGCTGAGCTTGTGCAGGGGCCTCCTGTCCCCTTAAGTCACTGAATCACAGATGATTCCCCCCGTGAATCCCCCCTATGCGGCTACTTTCGCAACGGGTCTACTCTTCATCTGTCAAAGATTTCGTCTTTGATCTCCGTGGTGTCATTCTCCATTTCTACCCCCGCCCTCCGAATTTTCCAACCACCAACGTCCCGTCCCGTCCTGGGTTGTCCAAGTAGTCCGCCCAGTCCTGCATCATGATGGTGCGCTGCTCCAGGAACTGCGTGCGGTCGTAGGCGCGGCCGAGGGAGCCGCGGGGGGCGTGGGCCAGTTGTCGTTCAATAACTTCACTATCCCAGCCCAGTTTTTCGCGGATCGCGGTGCGGGCCAGGGCGCGGAAGCCGTGGGCGGAGTGGCGGCCCTGGAAGCCCAGGGCGCGCACGGCCTTTGACAGAGTGTCGCGGGCCATGGGCGCGCGGGGGTCGGTGCTCTTGGGGAACACAAAGGGGCTACCCCCCGGGCCAAGCCGTTGCATGTCCCGCAGAATATCCAGCGTCTGTCGGGCCAAGGGCACGATGTGGTCCGCGTTCATTTTCATCTTGTCTGCTGGGATTACCCAGCGACGCGCGTCCCAGTCCATCTCATCCCACCGCGCCGAGGCCAATTCTATCGGACGGACAAAGGTCAGCATTAACATCTTGAGGGCAAGCCGCGTTTGCGGGAACAATCGCGCATCATTGCGCTCCAATGCGGCCAGAAATTCGGGTATTTCGGCGGGGGATAGGGCGGGCTGGTGCGCGGTCTTGCGCACGGTCAGGGCATCGCGCAAGTCCACCGTCACGTCCCGCTCCGCGCGCCCCGTGGCCACGGCGTAGCGTAAAATCTGGCTGCACACCTGCCGCGCCCGCGCCGCCACTTCATAGGCCCCCCGCGCCTCAATCCGGCGCAGCATGGCCAGGACGGCGGGCGCGGTCAGGTCGCGCAGGGGAATATCCCCGATTTCGGGTAGTACATCCACCGTCAGGCGCTTTTGGATACCCGAAAGGGTCCGCGCCCCCACCTCCCCCCGGCGCTTGTCCGCCCACTCGGCGGCCACGGCGGCGAAGGTCAGCGCACGGGCCTCCTCCTCCCGCCGCCGCGCCGATTTTTTGTGCGCGTTCGGGTCAATACCTTGCGACACCAGTTTGCGGGCCTGGGCGTGCGCCGCCCGCGCCTCACCCAAGGGCAGGGTCGGGTAGAGGCCCAGAACATGCGTGCCGTTCTTGTGGCCGCCCTCGGGGCGTTTCAGCTTGAAATCATACCGAAAACTCTTGCCCCCGGCGGGCATGACCAGGAGGTAGAGCCCCTTGCCGTCAAAGAGTTTGTACTGCTTTGCGCGGGCCTGGGCGTTTTTGATTTGGGTCTGGGTCAGGGGCATGGGGGTAATGGGGGCAACAGTTCAGGCGATACCCCCCGATATTACCCCCTATTACCCCCGGCTGTCAATGGATACCCTCGGACACTACGGGAAGAGAAGGGGGCTAAAAACCCTGTGTTTCTGCCGTTCTCTCGGATGGTGCCGGACAGTGTGGGACGGGGGTGTGGTGCCGGGTGAGGGATTTGAACCCCCGACCTTCGGTTTACAAAACCGCTGCACTACCGCTGTGCTAACCCGGCGCGCCTTGCGGGGGCGGGGCCCCAGGGCATACAATGGTGGATACTACGGCAAGGAGGCACGGGGCGCAAATGGCTAGCGGCGGCGGAGACAGCAAGGACACCTCGCACGGCGGTGCGATCGGCTGGGGCATTATGGCCGTGGTGTTTGCGGTCATCATCTATGTCTTCTGGCTTTATTTCCAGGCCGACGTCCGCAACATCATCCGGTGGATACGTTTTTCTGAGATGTGGCTTGTGTCCTGGTTCCTCCCGCAGGACCACACCATATACTACGACGGCAAGGACGTCCCCTTCGCCCCCGGCCTGGACTACGCCCCCACGGTGCCCAAGGAGCAGCTGGCCTATGCGCACATGACCTATTTCGGTGCGCTGGCCATGCAGCCGCTTAAGTGGCCCTTTACCATCGCTCTTTTGGCCATGGCGGCTTGGGCCCTGTTCCGGGGGCCGCAGACGCAGTACCGAACCAATCTGGGCCTCCAGGGCCTGATGCGGCGGCAGGCCAAGATATTCCCCGTGACGGCACCTTTTGTGGCGTTTGACCCCTCTACACAGCCCCCCCGGGCCCCCGGCTCTCCGGTCCCGGCGGATCTGCCCCTGTTTGCCGAGGCGCTGGGGCCAGAGGAGTGGCTGGCCTACCACTCCATCCCCATCCCCGACGGGCAGATAGACCGCGAGGCGGCGGCCAAAGCTTTTGCGCGACAGCTTGGTCCGTACTGGCGGGGCCCGTCCCGCCTAAGGCCCGAGAAGCAAGTTCTCCTGGCCGCCTTTTGCCTGAAGGCCGCGCGCAAGAGGGCGGAGGCGGATGAGATGCTGGGCCGCCTGGCGTTCTGCTGGGACCCGAAAAAGGGGATGCGCCTTAATCGCAAGCTGTGGCGGGAGGCGCACCAAGTCCTTGCGGACGAGGATCTGGCGTCCCCAGTCCTGATCAAGGCAAACCAGCACGCCTTTGAGACAACGGCTCTGCTCCGCGCGCTGGCCACCGCGCGGGCAGAGGGGGGGGTCTTGGCGCCGGCGCAGTTTCTGTGGCTGCGGGGGCACGACCGGGCGCTGTGGTACCCCCTGAACAACCTGGGGCGGCAGAGCCACCATGCCGAGGCCCTGGGGGCGATGGCGCACTACCGCGTGGAAAAGATGACGCAGCGCCCCGTGCCCGTGCCGAAGCTGGAGGAGGCAGTTGAGGTCTTGGCGGGCTATATGGCGTCCCGCAACGCGCGGCCCGTGCCGGCCCTGGACTACTCCGCGTCCAAAAAGCGTGGCGTGAAGAAGGCAGGGTAGCCCCGGCCTAGCCACCCACCCACGCAAAGACCTGGACGCGGGGGTGGGCCGCAGCAGCCAGGGGGCAGGCGTGGCAGACACCGGTGTCGCCGCAAGACCCTCCGCCACACTCTATGGCACCTGCCGTGCGGACGCGCCCCTTGCGCGCGAGGCGGAGCAGCACCGCTTGGACGACCTCTTCCTGTGTCCCCACGACCCCGGCGATCTCCCCCGCTGTGGCCCGGCCACGGGCGCGCATCTGGGCCTCAATGGCAGCAAAGATCATAGCAGGGCCCCCAGAACTCTGGCGGCCAGGCTTTTGAACACAAACGGGCCCCGCGTGAGGGTGAGGCACGTGCAACCCTCCCGGAGGCACGCCCTTGGCGTGTGGGTTGTGTCCTCGTCGTCCATAACGAAAAGGTCCCCCGCTGCGTAGCGCCCGCTCTCGTCGCTGAAGGCGCCCTGGAGAACGAGGGTCACCTCTTCCCCCCCGCCGTGGGCGTGTGTGGGGATGGTGAAGCCTGGCGCGAGGCGGAAGAGCCGTAGGCGGGTGCCTGGCGGGTGTGGGGCCTGCGGCAAGGGGAGCTTGTAGAACTGCAGGCCCGGCACAAAGCGGCGCCAGCCGCGTTTGGGCAGATGCGAGGGGTCAAAGGGGCGCACAGAGGGCGTGCTGGGAGGCAGGGGCGCGTCCTCAAGCCGGCTCAGCACGGCGTCCAGGCCTCCGGCCCGCATGGGGGCCGGCGCAGCGGCCAGGGCCGCGTGCTCTGCCGCGATGTCCGCCGCAGCGCGCCAGAGAGAGACAGTGGCGAGGCCGGACCCGGACATGGCAATGTGTGTGGCCACGAGGAGGGAGGCCGCCGGGTCTAGCGCATCCATGGCGTAGTCCAACAAAAGGGCCACTGTGGCGGGTGCGGGGCGTTGGTCCATCATCAGCGCAGACCCTCTAGCGCGCCTGAGGCCCGCAAGAACTCCATAGCCCTGCGGATGCGGGACTTCACCGTGCCCAGGGGCAGGCCCGTCCGGGCCGCGATGGCCCCGTGCGCAAGGCCATCAAAGAAAGAGAGTCTGAGGACCTCTGTCAGATCCTTGGGCAAAGTGGCCAACGCCTCCGCCAGAGCGGCGTGCGACTCCCCCGCCAAAAAAGCAGAGTCCGGCCCCTCCTCCGGTGGCGGGGGAAGGTCCCCAAGAGCCGTGGCCGCGGCGGCCTGTGTTGCCTGCATACGTAGCATGTCCACATATTTATGGCGCGCAATGGCGAAAATCCAGGTTGCAGGCGCGGCACGCGTGGGGTCGTACAGAGGCGCTTTGCGCCACAGGCGCAACAGAACCTCTTGCGCGAGGTCGTCCGCCTCACCTTCCGCCAGGCCGCGTGCCAAGAAGAACGCCTTCACCCGGGGCGCGAAGTGCTTGAACAGGCGGACAAACGCGTCTTTGTCCCGCGTCTTCCCAACGGCGCACAAGTCTTGTGCAAAATGCTCCATAGCCGGGGCACTATGGGCACAAAGCGCCCGTGGCGGCAAGCTAGGCAGCCACAATATGCGCTACGTCTGTTATGGCGGCATAGCAGCGCTCTAGGTCCGCGGCTGTGGTGCAGTAAGGGGGCAAAACGTAGACCGTGTTGCCCAGAGAGCGAAACAAGACGTCTCGTTTTATAAACTCCGCGCGTAGACGGGGGGCGAGGGCAGAGAGATACCCGCCTTCAGTGCCTATATCCAGAGCCAGGATCGTCCCGCACTGCCTTATATTATATATCTTTTCTTGCATAGACAGGCGGGGTGCAGCCGCAGCGTGACATTCCGATACGGCCCGTATTCTTTCTAAGACCGATTCTTCTTCCCATATGGCCATGTTCGCCGCAGCCGCGGCGCAAGCCAGGGGGTTTCCGGTGAAGGAGGAGGAGTGAAAGAACATTGTGGAACGGTCCGTTCCGTAAAATGCGCGGTAGACCTCCTCGGTTGCCAGGGTCGCCCCCATGCCGATAAAGCCACCGGTCAGCCCCTTGGAGGTGCACAAGATGTCGGGCTGTACCCCCGCCTGTTCGCAGGCGAACAGGGTGCCCGTGCGGCCCCAGCCAGTCATCACCTCGTCCGCGATGAGCAGCGCACCATAGCGCTTGCACAGAGCGGCCATGGCGGCCAGGTTTTCGGGCGCGTACATCCGCATCCCCCCCGCGCCCTGAACCAGGGGCTCCACAATCAGGGCTGCCGCGTCGCGGGCCTTCAGGGTGACCTCTAACATATTGACATCAAAAGGGTCAACATGAGTCACGGGGAACAAATACGGCTCGTAGTGTTTTGTAAAAGCGTCGCGCGCGGAGGCGGACATGGCACCAAAGGTGTCGCCGTGGTACCCGCCCTCCAGTGCTATAATTCTATTACGGCCCGTACCGGAATGCGCGTGGTAGCCAATGGCCATCTTCAGTGCGGCCTCCACGGCGGTGGAGCCGCTGTCAGACAGGAAAATGTGCCGCAGGCCGGGCAAACGCGGTGCCAGCAGGCGCAGGAACCGCTCTGCCATCTCTTGCGCCAGGTCGTGGGTGAGGCCCGCGAAGATCACCTGGTCCAGGCGCGCAGCGGCGTCCCGCACCGCCTTGACGATCCGGGGGTGGCAGTGGCCGTGTGTGGTGACCCACCAGGACGAGATTGCGTCCAAGATCGCGCGCCCATCCGCTGTATAGAGGTACGCCCCCTCCGCGCGGACCACAGGGATCTCGGCCACGCCCAAGCCGTGCTGCGTGAAGGGGTGCCAGAGGATACTTTGGTTCACAAGGAGTCCTTTCAATGTTTGTTTATTCGTATAAATTCTTCAACGCTAAGGCGAAGATCTTCTGGCATGTCATCACGGACCTCTGGATAAATATATCCAATGCTCGCTGCGTTTATCTCTAATGATGCTGCGGCAAAGTCTTTAATGTCTTGTCTTTTTGAATTTTTATATATACGAAGAAAGTTTTTTTGGTATTGTGAGGTATTCGACAAAGACAAAATGTACATTAGACTCACGGTCAGAGTGGCGTCTGGGTTTTCTCTCAGTTGTTTCTCTAATGTTTTTCCGCACTTTTGAACCAGAAAACGGAAAAAATCTTCTAGACCCCGATTGTGAAAAGACAGGCCTATGCGAGATCCGTTACGGAAATATATATAGTGATACTGCAACCATTGATTTTCTTTATATTTTTGTACATCCGACCAAAGGTAAGTTTTTTTTCCAGAAATGAGAGAATGGCGTGTAAAACCATGCTCCCATAGGAGTATCCGCGTCTTGCTTTCAACAACCAAAAACACGCTGCCCAGAAAGCCGACAAAAAACACGCCGGACGCAAGCCAGGCACCGAAAGCATTTCGGGGGTCTGTGGTCCCAAAGTCTAGAGCGACCCACAAACTGAGCGCAAAAAAAATTACGAAAACCAGAGAACAGACAGCTGCAACCACTAGGAAAGCAGGTGTGTATTCTACGACTGCATCTCCACTTTCTTGGTCTGTACGCGCGTGCTGCGCGGCCTGGCGATGCAGCGCCCAGCCGACTCCGCCTACGAGAAGCATAGCGGCTAAACTCCCAATGATCTCCAAAATGAGACCTTCAGAAATAAGAGTTTCTAACATTTTTTTGTACCATTATGCGGCTTCTTCGCTATTGGGTGCGCGGAAGGCCACGACACACCTGGCCATGGTGGGGCTGGCGCGGCAGATGGCGTTGGCGTGATAATACGCGTCCTTGGGCGCGGCGAAGGGAACCCGATCCACAGGCCCGGCAGTGCCAAACGGCCCCCAGGGCGCGGGCTCCACGGTGTCCCAGCGGGCCAGGTGGGGCCAGGCGGCCTCTATCCGCGCGGATATATCGTTGTAGGACAAGGGCTTGCCCAGCGCGGCGGCCAGGTCGCGCACGATGGTCCAATCCTCCCGCGCCAGGCCGGGGGGGGCAACGGCGCGCACGGCCCGCTGTGGCCGCCCCTCCGTGTTCACATAGGTCGCGTCCTTTTCCGTATAGGCGGACCCGGGCAGGACAACGTCCGCGCCCGCCGCGCCCACGTCCCCGTGGTGGCCGATGTACACGGTGAAGCACCCCTTTGGCGCGGACACCTCTGCGCCCAGGGAAATCAGGGCCTTAGCGTCACGCAGGATGCCGGCGCAGTCCATCCCACCGGGGCCAGGCACAAAGCCGACCTCCAGCGCGCCCACGCGACCGGCGGCGGTGTGCAGCATGTTGAAGGTGGCACCAAACTTTTGCGCGGCCTCGTGCAGCGCGCGGTGGACGGCCAGGCCGTCCGGGCGGCGGAAGGCCGACATGCCGGCCAAAATCATGGGGTTTTGCGCGCCTTTGATGGTCTTGGCAAAGCCGGTGCGTGCGCGGGCCAGCCTATCCAGCGCGTCGGGGCCATCGCCCAGGTGGTCGTACCCATAGGGCGCGTCTATCGCGGGGCCTATGACGGCGATGGGAAGCCCCCGCTCCCGCCAGTTGCGGAAGATGCGCGCGCCAAGCACCGTGGCCTCCCGCCGGGGGTCTGTGGCGACCAAGAGCAGGATATCGGCCTCATCCACGCCCGCCACGCCGGCGTTCATCAGCCAGCCGGAGCGCTGCGACGTATCAAACACCGCTCCGTCCACCCGGCAGTCTCTGTGCGGGGAGCCCAGTTCGTCCATCAGGTCGCGGAGCGCCACCACGGCCTCCACATCCGCCAGGTCCCCGGCCAGCGCCGCGACGTCCCGCCCGGCCAGGCCACGCGCCGCTGCGGTCAGGGCGGTGGCCCATGAGGTCTCGCGCAGCCGCCCATCCGCACCCCGGACCCAGGGCCGGTCCAGCCGCCGCTCCGCAAGGCCGTCGCACGCAAAGCGAGTCCTATCGTCAATCCACTCCTCGTTGATCCCCTCGTGCAGGCGGGGGAGGATGCGCAGGACCTCCCGCCCCCGGCTGTCCACCCGGATGTTCGCCCCCAGGGCGTCGTGGACGTCGATGGACGGGGTCTTGGTCAGCTCCCACGGGCGGGCGCGGTACGCATAGGGGCGGGAGGTCAGGGCCCCCACGGGGCAGATGTCGATCATGTTCCCGGACATTTCCGTCGCCACTGCGGCCTTTATAAACGTCCCGATCTCCGCGTCCTCGCCCCGGTGGAACTGCCCCAGCACGGGCGCGCCCGCGATCTCCTCCGCAAAGCGCACGCAGCGGGTGCAGTTGATGCACCGGGTCATGGCGGTCTTGATGAGCGGCCCCAGGGCCTTTTCCGCCACGGCACGCTTGTTCTCTGTGTAGCGGCTGCGCCCGGCACCGTACCCCACGGCCTGGTCCTGCAGGTCGCACTCCCCCCCCTGGTCGCAGATGGGGCAGTCCAGCGGGTGGTTCATGAGGAGGAACTCCATCACCCCCGCGCGCGCCTCCCGCACCATGGGGGAGTCGGTCTTGACGACCATCCCGTCCGCAGCGGGCAGGCAGCACGACGCCACGGGCTTGGGGGGGCCGGGGGAGATCTCCACCAGACACATGCGGCAGTTGCCCGCGACGGACAGGCGGTCGTGGAAGCAAAAGCGCGGGATCTCCACCCCCAGCGCCTCCGCAGCCTGCAGGACACTCGTCCCCGGCTCCACCTCCACCTCCACCCCGTCAATGGTCAGCTTGGGCATGGTCCCTTATGTAGGCCAAAGGCGCTGCCTGTGCTAGGCCCCCATACGCTGCGCGAGGGCGAACAGCAGGCGCACGCCGAAGCCGGTCGCGCCTTTGGGCCCGGTGCTGCTGGCCTTGCCGAACAGGCCCACGCCCGCGATGTCTAGGTGCGCCCAGGGGGTGCCGTCCTCTATGAAGTGCTCCAGGAACGCGGCGGCGGTGCAGGAGCCGGCGGCGCGGTCCACCTTCCCCGTGTTGCGCAGGTCCGCGATGTCGCTCTCCACCTGCTTGCGGAAGGCCTTGTCCAGGGGCATGCGCCAGAGCTTCTCGCCCGTGGCGGCGCTGGCGGCGGCCAGGCCCTCCCACAGAGCGTCGTCGTTCACGAAGGCTCCGGCGTACTCCTCTCCCAGGGCGACCACGATGGCCCCGGTGAGGGTGGCGGCGTCCACCACGGCACGGGGGGAGAACTGCTGCTGCACATAGGCCAGGGCGTCCACGAGGACCAGGCGGCCCTCCGCGTCGGTGTTGAACACCTCTACGGTCTTTCCGGCGTAGGTGGTCAGGATGTCCGCCGGGCGGTAGGCGTTCGCGGAGGGCATGTTCTCTGCCAAGGCCAGGGCCGCCACAACGGGCGTGGGGCTCTTGGCGCGGGCCAGGGCCTCCACCGCGCCCACGACGGCGGCGGAGCCAGCCATGTCGGCCTTCATTTCCTCCATCTTGGCCGAGGGCTTTATGGAGATGCCGCCGGTGTCAAAGGTGATACCCTTGCCCACGAGGGCCACGGGCGCGCCTTGGCCGGAGCCCTTCCAGCGGAGGATGACAAGGCGCGGCGGGCGGGCAGAGCCCTGCCCCACGCCCAGGATGCCCCCCATGCCCAGCTTGTCCAGGCGCTTCTCGTCCAGGATATCCACCTCCACCCCCAGGGGCTTGAGGAGGGCCGCCACGCGCTGCGCGTACGACTCTGGGTACAGGACATTCGGCGGCTCGCTGATAAGGTCCCGCGCGGTGCACACGCCCGCAATCTGAGGCGCAAGTGCCTGGTCCCACAGGGCGCGCGCAGCATCCGCGTCCACCGTCACCACGTCCAGGGCCTGTGGGCGCGGGGGCGTGTCGGGCTTATCGGCCTTATACTGCCCAAAGCGCCAGGCGCGGGCGGCAAAGCCCGCAGCCAGGTGCGCAGCGGCCTCGCCCGTGCCTGCGAACAGGGCCACGCGCGCCGTCCCCGCGCCCTCCAGAGCGGCGAAGAGGGCGCCGCCGGCCTTCTCGTGGTCAAGGGCTGTGGGGGCCTCGCCCACGCCCACGAGCAGCGCCCGCGCAAAGGGTGCGGAGGCCGGCAGGGCCAGGGGCAGGACATCCCCCGCCTTGGCCTTGAACGCCGGGTGCGCGGCCAGGGCCCGCGTCACCAGGCCGCCCGCCGCAGCGTCCAGCTGTGCCAGGGGCACGGGCAGCGCCTTGTCTGCACCGATGGGATAGGCCGCAATGTCCGCGCCGTCGCGCTGTGCGGGCAGGAAGGTCGTGTCTATGGGCAGGGGGTGTGTCATGGGGAGGCCTTTCTTCTTGGTTGGTCCCCGCAGGATAGGGCAAGCGCGTGCGCGTGGCCAGGGGTGGGGGCTTTGTATCCATTGCAAAAGAGCTTATACTACATCTCGCGATGACCAGCCCGGCACCCAACGGCAAGAAGGTTCTGATCGTGGAGGACAACGCGATGAACATGAAGCTGTTCGTCGACGTCCTGTCCGTGAACGGCTTTACCGCCGTTTCCACCACGGACGGGGCCCAGGCGCTGTCCCTGGCGCAGAAGGAGAGGCCGGATGTCATTCTCATGGACATACAGCTTGCGGGCATTGACGGGCGGGACGTGACGGCGGCCATAAAGGCTGACCCAGATTTGGCCTCCATCCCCGTCATTGCCGTCACGGCCTGCAGCATGAAGGGCGATGAAGACCGCTTCCGCGCCTGTGGCTGCGCCGACTATATCGCCAAACCCTTTTCCATCACGAACCTGATAGAGGTCGTCCGCCGTCACGCGGGCCTGGGCTCCTCAGAAACCAAGGAATAGCCCCATGTCTGCACGAGTCCTGGTTGTCGATGACATCTGGCCCAACATCAAAATGTTGGAGGCACACCTGCGCACGCAGTACTATGACGTCCTCACCGCCGGATCAGGGGCCGAGGCCCTGGAGAAGGCCAAGGCGGAGAGCCCAGACATCGTCCTCTTGGACATCATGATGCCCGGCATGGACGGCTTTGAGACGTGCCAGAGACTGAAGGCTGACCCGGCCCTTTCTCACATCCCTGTGGTTATGGTGACGGCTCTGACAGACCCGCAGGACAAGGTCCGGGGCCTGGAGGTCGGGGCGGATGACTTTTTGTCCAAGCCCATAGACAAGGTGGCCCTGATGGCGCGCGTGCGCTCCCTCGTGCGCTTGAAAATGTCTCTGGATGAGTGGCGGGTGCGGGAGAACGCAGCCTCTCAGCTGGGCGTGGTGGCCGAGGCGGCCAACGTGATGTCAGAGCCGGTGGAGGGCGCGCGCATCCTGATTATTGAGGACAAGGAGTTTGAGATGAAAAAGATCGGGCAGACCCTGCGCGGGGACAGCGCGATTGTCATCACCGCCTCGGGCGGTACGGACGCGCTGGAGCTTGCAGGCGTGCACGCCTTTGACCTCATCATCGTCTCCTTGAATCTCTCGGGCGAGGACGGCCTGCGCCTGTGCTCCCTCCTGCGCTCGTCGGAGCGGACCCGGTCTGTCCCCCTGGTTATGGTCGGGTCGGAGGCCGACATGCCGCGCATCGCCCAGGGCCTGGAGATTGGCGCGCATGACTATATCCTGCGCCCGCTGGACATGAGCGAGCTGCGCGCCCGCGTGCGGACTCAGATACGCCGCAAGCGCTTCCAAGACCGCCTGCGCTCTACGTATGAGATCAGCCTCTCCCTGGCCCTTACGGACGCCCTCACGGGCCTGTACAACCGGCGCTATCTGGAGGTGCACCTGGGGAAACTTCTGGAGAAGAACAGGGCAGCGAAGAAGTCTCTGGCCGTTTTGATGATGGACATAGACCACTTCAAAAAGGTCAATGACACACAAGGGCACGATGTGGGGGACGAGGTCCTGAAAGTCTTTGCACAGCGACTACAGGAGAACCTGCGCAGCTTTGACCTTGTGGCCCGCATGGGCGGCGAGGAGTTTGTGGCCATCTTGCCGGATGTGACGGAGGCCCGGGCCCACGCGGTGGCAGAGCGCCTGCGCCGCGCTGTGGCGGAGGAGCCTGTGCCCTGCTCTGTGCCGGAGGGCACCTTGCCCATCACGACCTCCATAGGGGGCGCGTTCATAGACGGCGAGGGTGCGGAGGAGGCCGACACGCTGGAGGCCATCAAGCGGGCAGATGCGAACCTGTACAAGGCCAAGCAGGCCGGGCGGAACTGCTCTGTGTTTGAGGACTATGGCAAGCTGGACCCCGCCGACTTCCCGGCCACGGGGCGGGAGGGCCTGGCGTAGCGTGCGCCGCCCTGCCTCAATAATAGCGCTACTCCGTCAGGTCGTCCCAGATCTCGCGCATCTTGCCCATGAAGCCCCCGGCCTGCCCGTTCTGCACGTCGCCTCCATCGGGAAGCGTCTTGGCCAGTTCGCGCAGCAGGTCCTCCTGCTTCTTGGTCAGGTTGCGCGGCGTTTCCACAAAGAGAGAGAGCAAGAGGTCCCCCCGCGTGCCCGCCGTGCCCATGATTCCCATACCCTTGCCCCGCAGGCGCAGGCGCTGGCCTGACTGTGACCCGGCTGGGATTTTCACTTTGGCCGTCCCACCCTCTATGACGGGGACCTGGACGGTGCCGCCCAGGGCCGCTGTCGTCACGGGTATGGCCAGGCGGGCGTTGAGGGTGGAGCCTTCTTCACGCTGGAAGGTTTTGTGCGCCCGGACGGCCACGAGGACATAGAGGTCTCCGGCGCGCCCGCCGCGCAGGCCGGCCCCGCCTTCGCCCGCAATGCGAATGCGCTGCCCGCTCTCTATGCCCGCAGGGACCTTCACCTTCATTGTCTTGTTCTGCCGAGAGACCCCCGTTCCCTGGCACGCCGGGCAGGGGTCCTTGATCACGCGCCCCGCGCCATGACACTCGGGGCAGGTGCGCTCTATGGTGAAAAAGCCCTGTTGGTGCCGGATGCGCCCCCGACCACCGCATGTTGGGCAGGTTGTGTCTCCCTTGCCAGAGGCTGAGCCCGTCCCCTTGCAGGCCTCGCACGGTCCCGTAACGGGAAAGCGAAGCTCCACCTCTTTGCCTGTGAAGGCCTCCTCCAGGGTTATGTCTACGCGCACCTGGACGTCCTCACCCCGCATGGCCCCGCTGGCGCTCCGCCGCCCCGAGGCCTGACCACGGACGAACTCCCCGAACATGTCCTCAAAAATGTCCGCAAAAGCACCGGAAAAGCCGTGCGCGGCCCCTTGTGAAGCCCCTTTCGCGAAGGCCGCGTGGCCCATCTGGTCATAGGCCGCGCGCTTGTCCTTGTCCCCCAGGACCTCATACGCCGCCGTCACCTCTTTGAACTTTTCGGCGGCCTTTGGGTCATCTGTGTTGTGGTCCGGGTGCCACTGCTTGGCCAGCTTGCGGTACGCAGATTTTATCTCCGTCGCGCTCGCGCCCTTGTCCACGCCCAAAATGTCGTAATAGTCCGAATCCATAGGCGGCGCATTCTACGCCTCCACGCCGCCTTGGCAAGGCGCAGGACACACGCCTATACTCCGGGCCATGACGGACGCACTGGAGGATCTGGCTGAGCGCGTGGCCGAGGCCCTGGCCCTGCCCGGCTTTGCCCACGCGCTGGAGGATGGGGAGCTGGTCCTCAGGCCCGCCCGCGCCGAAGACGTCCCCCGGCTGTTGCGCTTTTTGCGCGACGATGGGGAGTGCGGGTTTGAGGTTCTGATAGACATCACAGCCGCAGACTTCCCCGAAAAGCCCCAGCGGTTTGAGGTCGTCTATGTCCTCTTGTCCCTGGCCAACAACACCCGCGCGCGGGTCCACGTGCCCGTGGCGGAGGGCCAGGCTGTTCCCAGCGTCCTGCCCCTGTGGCCCTGCGCGAACTGGTACGAGCGTGAGGTGTGGGACATGTTTGGCATCCCCTTTTCCGGGCACCCGGACCTGCGGCGCATCTTGTGCGATTACGGCTTTGACGGCCACCCGCTGCGCAAGGACTTCCCCCTGACGGGCCATGTGGAGGTCCGCTATGACCCAGAAACCGCGCGTGTGGCGTACGGCCCCGTGGACCTCGTCCAAGACTACCGGGACTTTGACGCCCTGTCCCCGTGGGAGGCCCTCACCGGGGTGCAAGCACGCCTGCCGGGGGATGAGAAGGCCCAGGGGGCTTAGAGCGCAATGGACCTTATTGCGGCCTGGGGCCCAGTGGCTCTGGCCCTTTCCGCAATGGGGGCCCTGACGGGGTTTTTCGCGGGTATGCTGGGCATCGGCGGGGGCCTCATCCTCGTGCCCGGCCTGTATTTCGGCCTCGCCGCCCTGGGTTATGGCGGGGCGCACGCGATGCACCTGGCCGTGGGGACCGCCCTTGCGACCATCCTGCCCACGGGGCTCTCCTCCGCCCGCGCGCACTGGCGCCGCGGGGCGGTGGATTGGGCCCTGTGGCGCCGGCTTGCGCCCGGAGCCCTGGCAGGCGCGCTCGCAGGTGTGGCGGCCGCAAGCGTCGCCGACACCGCCGCCCTGCGCACCATCTTTGGCCTGACCGTCGCGGGGGTGGCTGCGCTCATGTTCATAGACCCGGCCCGGTACCGCGCGCCCCCACCTGGCCCCTGGATCACCGCAGCGGGGGCGGGGGTGGGCCTGCTTGCGGCCCTGATGGGCCTGGGCGGTGCGCTGCTCATCGTGCCCCTGCTTGTGGCCTCCGGCATGCGCATGCACAGCGCCGTGGGCACCGGCGCGGCCACGAACCCCGCGATATCGGCCCCCGCCACGCTCGGCTTCATCGCCATAGGCTGGGGCGCGGCAACCGGAGTTCCCGGGGCCCTGGGCTATGTCTGCCTGCCCGCCTGGGCCGTGATCGCCCCCTTCTCCGTCCTGGCCGCCCCCCTGGGTGCCCGCGCCGCGCACGCCCTGGACACCGCCCCCCTGCGCCGGGCCTTCGCAGTGTTCATGCTCGCCATCGCTGGACGGATGCTCTGGGGTGCGTGATATAAGGGGCCCATGATCGTCCTCATAGACAACTACGACAGCTTCACCTGGAACCTGGTGCACTACCTGGGAGACGTGGGCGCGGGGGACGTGCGCGTCATCCGCAACGACGCCTCCACCGCGGCGGAGGTGATGGCCCTCGCGCCCCGGGCCGTGGTGCTCTCCCCCGGCCCCGGCACGCCAGACGAGAGCGGCATCACCCTGGACATGGTCCGCGCCGCCGCGCGGGCGGCTGTGCCCCTGCTGGGCGTGTGCCTGGGGCATCAGGCCCTGGGCCAGGCGTTCGGGGGCCGGGTCGTGCGCGCCCCGCGCCCCGTGCACGGAGAGGTGGACCAGGTGCAGCACGCCGGCACGGGCCTGTTCGCGGGCCTGCCCAGCCCCCTGACCGCCACGCGCTACCACTCGCTGATCGTGGAGCGGCCCAGCCTGCCAGACTGCTTTGGGGTGACGGCCTGGACCGGCGACATCATCATGGGCTTGCAGCACAGAGATCTGCCCCTCCACGGGGTGCAGTTCCACCCCGAGAGCATCGCCACGGAGCGTGGGCACGCCCTGCTGCGCAACTTTGTGGGGGGGCTGTGACAGCCTGCTCTTGCGCGGCGCCGCAGGGTTTGGAAGCCAAAGGGCCTGCCAGGACCCGCAAAATGGTGGCTGCGCGGTGGCCCGGCGGCATCACGGCAGTATCTGAGCGGTAGCACGGCGGTAGCAGCGCGGTACCACGGCGGTAGCGCGATTCCGGTGGAATTTGGGTGCGCGGGCCCGCCTAGTGTTCTGAGTATACAACACTTTTCCTCTGCGTGGCAAGGAAAAAAAGCTGCGCCACAGCATTTTTCTGGCCCCTTGCGCGCCGCCCGCGCCCTGGGCTACGCTGCGCGGCCCACCGCAACCCGTAAAGTAAGGAGCCCCGATGCCCATGAACCCGCCACCTGCCCTCGCCGCCAAGACTCTGCCCATCACCCCCAGCGCCGCCCAGGGCCTGCAGGACTTTATTTTTACATCAGAATCGGTGTCCGAGGGGCACCCGGACAAGGTCTGTGACCGGATCTCGGACGCGGTGCTGGACCACTGCCTCACGCACGACCCGGACGCCCGCGTGGCGTGCGAGACCCTGGTGACCACGGACCGGATCGTGATGGCGGGGGAGGTCCGCGTGCCCAAGAGCGTCACCAAGGCGGACCTAGAGGCCGTGGCCCGCGCCGCCGTGCGCGACATTGGCTACGCGCAAGAGGGCTTCAGCCACCGCACCGCGCAGGTGGACGTTCTCCTCCACCAGCAGTCCCCGGACATCGCGCAGGGCGTGGATGCCGACGGCGCGGGGGACCAGGGCATTATGTTCGGCTACGCCTGCCGCGAGACGCCTGCCCTTATGCCCGCGCCCATATACTACGCGCACGCGATCCTGCGCTCCCTGGCCGAGGCGCGGCACTCCGGCGCGTGTCCAGAGCTGGGCCCAGACGCGAAGTCGCAAGTGACGCTGGAGTACCGCTCCGGGCGGCCCATGCGGGCGACCTCCATCGTGGTCTCCACCCAGCACGCTGACGGCCTCTCACAGGACCAGGTGCGCGAGATCGTCCGCCCGCACGTAGAGGGTGTCCTGCCCAAGGGCTGGATGTGCGACCAGGAGGCGTTCTACGTGAACCCAACGGGGCGCTTCGTCATCGGCGGCCCCGTGGGGGACGCAGGGCTCACCGGGCGCAAGATCATCGTGGACACCTACGGCGGCGCCGCGCCCCACGGCGGGGGGGCCTTCAGCGGCAAGGACTGCACAAAGGTGGACCGCTCCGCCGCCTACGCCGCGCGCTACCTGGCCAAGAACATCGTGGCCGCCGGGTACGCAGACACCTGCACCATACAGCTGTCCTACGCCATCGGCGTGGCCAAGCCCCTGTCTGTCTACATCAACACCGCCGGGACCGGCACCGTGCCCGAGGCCGCGCTCGTGGCCGCGATTGACCGCGTGATGGACCTGACCCCCCGGGGCATCCGCGCCCACCTGGACCTCGCGCGGCCCATATACGCCCGCACAGCGGCGTACGGCCACTTCGGGCGGGAGCCAGAGGCCGACGGGGGCTTTGCCTGGGAGAAAACGGACCTTGTGGAGCCACTGCGCAAGATATTGGGGCAGTAGGGCTCTGCTTCTCCTGGCTGTTGTCCTCCTCCCCCTCCCCGCCCTGGCGCAGGGGGGCGACATCCCGTGGGACCTCATCCCGCCCGAGTTCATCCAAGAGGCCATAGAGGTGGAGGCGGAGTGCGCGGGCAACCCCTTTGTGGCGGCACACTATGACTGCCCGTGCCTGGCCGCGCGGTTTTTTGGTGAGCGCATCGCGCAGGGCCCAGACGCAGACCGAAACGGCGTCCTCATGGCCGTGCAGGACGCCTGCCCGAACGTCCCGGGCCGCGCGGGATGGGCCTACGCGCGGTGCATAGGGCGCCCAACGCTGACTCCGCCCGGCTGGCGCGGGGACGCGGACGGGTACTGCGCCTGCTACGCCAACGCCTACGCGCGGCTATTCCGGGGCACGCCCAGCGCCCGGGTGTCTGTCCGCATAGACTCCCAGGCCCGCGTGGCCTGCATGAATCGCCCCGCGCCTTGACGCGCCGGGCAGCCTCTGCCAAGGAGGGCCCCCATGGACACAAACCTCGTCATCGTTGAGTCCCCCGCGAAGGCCAAGACCATTGAGAAGTACCTGGGCCCCGGCTGGCGGGTCATGGCGTCCTACGGCCATGTGCGCGACCTGGTGCAAAAGGACGGCTCTGTGGACCCGGCGGCGGGCTTTGCCATGCGGTGGGAGGTGGACCCCCGCGCGAGCAAGACCATAGCGGCCATAAAGAGCGCCCTGAAGGGGGCCGACACCCTGACCCTCGCCCCGGACCCGGACCGGGAGGGAGAGGCGATCGCGTGGCACGTAAAGGAGATCTTGGACGACGCGGGGGCCCTGAAGGGCAAAAAGGTCCAGCGCGTCACCTTCAACGCCATCACCAAGGCCGCCGTTCAGGACGCCTTCGCGCACCCCCGCGCGCTGGACGCCCCCCTGGTGGAGGCGTACCTCGCCCGGCGCGCGCTGGACTACCTCGTGGGATTCACCCTCTCCCCCGTGCTGTGGCGGAAGCTGCCCGGCGCGCGCTCTGCGGGGCGGGTGCAGTCTGTGGCGCTGCGCGCGATCTGCGAGCGCGAAGCCGAGATTGAGGCCTTTACGCCCCGCGAGTACTGGCAGATTGCTGCGGACTGCCACACCGCCAAGGGCGCGCCGTTCACCGCGCGCCTCACGCACCTGGCCGGGAACAAGCTTGGCAAGTTTGACATCCCCGATGAGGGCGCGGCCCAGGCCGCCGCCGCGCGGGTGGAGGGCAAGGCGCTGGCCGTGCAGAAGGTGGAGGCCAAGGAGGTCCGCCGCTCCCCCGCGCCGCCCTTCATCACCTCCACGCTCCAGATGGAGGCCGCGCGCAAGCTGTCCATGACGGCGGCGCGGACCATGCGCGTGGCGCAGAGCCTCTACGAGGCTGGGCTTATCACCTACATGCGCACGGACGGCACGACGCTCTCGCCAGAGGCCGTGGACCAGGCGCGCGAGGTCATAGAAAAAGACTACGGCCCCACGTACCTCCCCAAAACGCCGCGCCTGTATAAGTCCAAGGCCAAAAACGCCCAGGAGGCGCACGAGGCCATCCGCCCCACAGACCTGGGCAAAAAGGCCCCCACAGGCCTGGAGGCCGACGCGGCGCGACTGTATGCGCTGATATGGAAGCGGGCAGTGGCGTCCCAGATGGAAAACGCCCGCCTGGAGCAGACCGCCGTGGACATATCGGACGGGACAGACGACGTAGTCCTGCGCGCCACGGGGCAGGTCCTGGTGTTTGACGGCTTCCTGACCCTATACCATGAGGACAAGGACGATGAGGAGGACGAGGATGGCCGCCGCCTGCCCCCCATGGCGCAGGGGGAGGGCGTGAAGCTCCTGGCCGTCACGCCGTCGCAGCACTTCACGCAGCCCCCGCCCCGGTACACGGAAGCCTCTCTGGTCAAACGGCTGGAGGAGCTGGGCATCGGCCGCCCGTCCACCTATGCCTCCATCCTCCAGGTGCTGCGCGACCGTGACTACGTCTCCATGGAGAGCCGCCGGTTCGTGCCGCAGGACCGGGGGCGGATTGTGACAACCTTCTTGACCAAGTTCTTTGGCCGCTACGTGGACTATGGCTTCACCGCGAGCCTGGAGGAGGAGCTGGACGCCATTGCCTCCGGCGACGTGGGCTGGCGCGACGCGCTGGGGCAGTTCTGGGACGGGTTTTCCAGGGCCGTGGCGGGGACGAAGGACCTGACCATCACCCAGGTGATAGACCAGCTGGAGGCCGACCTGGCCGACCACCTCTTCCCCGGCGGGGAGCGCGCGTGCCCCAAGTGCGGCACGGGGCGGCTGGGCCTGCGCCTGGGCAAGTTCGGGGCGTTCATCGGCTGCTCGGCGTACCCGGAGTGCCGCTACACCCGCCCCCTGGTCGCGGGGGAGGCAGAGGCCGCCCCGCGCGCGGAGCCCCGGGTCCTGGGCGCGTGCCCCGCCACAGGGCGTGAGGTTTCCGTGCGGGACGGCCCCTATGGCCCCTATGTGCAGATGGAGGCGGACCCGGACGCGCCGCCGCCCCTGACCAAGTCCGGCAAGCCGTCCAAGGCTGCGCCAAAGCCCAAGCGCCAGGGCCTGCCCAAGGGCGTGGAGCCCGCGTCTGTGACCCTGGACAGCGCGCTTGCGCTGCTCTCCCTCCCGCGCGCCCTGGGCACGCACCCGGACACGGGCAAGGAGGTCACCGCCGGGATAGGCCGCTTCGGCCCGTACCTGAAGCACGACGGGGCCTTCACCTCCCTGCCCAAGGACGACGACGTGCTCTCCGTGGGCATGAACCGGGCCGTGGCCGTCCTGGCCGAGGCCGCCAAAAAGCCCAAGCGGCCCCCGCGCGGCGGCGGGCGCGGCAAGCGCAAGGGGAAGTAGGGGCGCTAGGCCATCTCCCGCGCCAGCGCGGCCAGTGGATCATCAAATGCGCTGCGGCCCACCGCACAACGCAAACCCCGGGCCGGGAGACATAACTTATAGGCCTGTCCAAAGCTTAAGAGCTGCGTCTGCATCACCACCCCGGTTCCAACGGGCCTGGGGCACGCCCCACGGACCCACTTCATCCTGAGGGCTGCCGCCCGCAGCACCAGAAGCAAGCAGCGAGTCGCTTGGTTGCAGCGCACCCCTTTCTTTCGCAGCCGCAAGTTCGATCTTATACCCCATACTTGGGGTAAGCCCCTCCGTTGGATCGAACGGCAGGCCATTGTCAGCAGCGAATCTCCCTATGGCCTCAATCGTCCTGGCGCCCACAACCCCATCCGGTTTACCCACAGGGTAGCCCAGCTGTGCCAAGGCCTTTTGAACCCTTTTAAATTCATCCTGCCTAACTTCACCTCTCGCTTGGGGCTCGAATTGCTTTGCCAGCGTGTCAAGTGGCTCAAACAGCCGCGAGGCGTCGGCGTCCGCCTGGGCCGTGCGGTCGGCGTCGGGGGCCTGCCCCTCCAGGTGCGCGATGATGGCGCCCGCATGCTTGGGGGGCTTTTCGGCGTTCGCAAGCCCCTGCGCGATGGCGGTGGTCAACTCCCCCCGATCGACGCCCGCAGCCTGCGCCCTATCCAGCGCGTCATCCAGCTTCGCGGTGTCGTTTGTTGTCCACGCCACCTCCGCCGCGTGCCACAGGGCCGCCGTTTTGGGCAAGCCCGCCACAAATTCTGGGTTTTTCTCTCTCCATTCTGCCCACTGCGTATTCTTGGGATCAGATCTGGCCTCGGCCCACCCCGCCGGGGTTTTGCCCTGCAAAACATCGTACAGCTCTTCCCCATCGGCCGTCAGGGTGGGATCTGCCCCATGGCGCAAGATCTGTAAGCTGGTACCAACATGCCCACGATACGCTGCCCCATGGGCTGGCGTTGCCCCTTCCAAACCCCGCGCATTTATGGACACGCCTGCGTCCAAAAAAGCCTTAATCACGGAATCTTGGGCATGCACAGCAGCACCATAAATATTAATCTCACTGTAATCTTTAGTCGCTGGTTTGTTAAGAATGTCAATATTACCGTTTGCCGCCTCAATAAGGGCAATGGCCACCTTCTCATGGCCCATAGCTATGGCTGCGGCCTGAGCAGACACGCCCGTATATTTTCCTGTCGAAAACTCCAACTCCTGCGTAGGATAGCCCATCAGGAGCTCCCTCCGGCCCGGCCCGTCTGGGAACGCATCCAGCATCATGTTGACCCCAGGCTTATCGCCCGCATGCGCCGCGCGCGCAAGTTCATTGATAGCTTCCTGACTGGGAAGGGCTTCTTCACTGGGACTGGCCATCACACACCTCCTCTATATGTTCTGCGCACCCCGCCTCTTTTGATCCGGGCGGTGGCGCGCGGGCTCTTATGGGCCCACGTATTCATCGTATCACAGTGCGGCGGCGCGGGCCAAATTTTGCGCTGTCCAGAGTGCCGCAGGAGCAAGGCCCGCACCCAGGGGAAGTAGGGGCCTGCTCACGCGAAGTAGGCCACCCCTGCGCGGAAAAGGCGCATGCCGTCCGCTTCCTCGGGCACGTTCGGGCCGCGCTCTGGCGCGTCGTCGCGCTGCCACGCGTACATACCCCGCTCTGGGTGGGGCATCAGGGCCAGGACGCGCCCGCTTGCGTCCGTGACGCCCGCGATATCGTCCGTGGAGCCGTTTGGGTTGTGGGGCAGGCCCCCCGACTGGCCGGGGACGTAGCGCAGAGCCACGTGTGGGCGCGCGCCCTCGGCCAGGACAAACCGCCCCTCCCCGTGCGCGACGGGGATGTGCATCCGCCCCACGCCCGCGAGCCAGGGGGAGGCCCCCTCCGGCGCGAGGTCCACCCACCGGCACACGTACCGCCCGCCGGCGTTGTGCGTCAGGGCGATGTCGGTGCGGCCCTCCAACAGCCCCAGGCGGACGAGGACCTGGCACCCGTTGCAGATGCCTATGGTGAGCGTGTCGCGGGCGTGGAAGGCGGCCAGCGCGTCCCCCAGGCGCAGGCGCAGAAGCTGCGCGAGGGCGTTGCCGGACCCCGTGTCGTCCCCGAACGAGAACCCCCCCGGCACCGCGAGAATCTGCGCCCCGGCGAGATTCTCCGGCGCGGCCAGGAGGTCCGCTATATGCACAACCTCCGCCGCCGCCCCGCACGCCGCGAAGGCGTGGGCGGTCTCTACCTCACAGTTCAGGCCGTATCCGGCCAGGACGATCGCGCGCGGGTGTGGCACGGGGCTTGCACTCCTTTCCCGGCGGCATGAGTACACAGAACATCCCGCTGCTCAAGGCCCTGGTCGGGCGGATGGACTACCTCGCGCAGCGGCAGTCCCTCATCATGGCGAACATCGCGAACGCCAACACGCCCGACTACACGCCGCAGGACCTTAAACCCCAGTCCTTTGCGGGCCTCTTGGATAACGCGGGCGTCACACTCGCGCGGACCAACCCCGCGCACATGGCCATGGGCGGCGCGCCGGGTGCGGCGAAGACCCAGGACTGGGGCAGCCCGTGGGAGCGCGCGCCGGACGGCAACGCGGTGATCTTGGAGGAGCAGATGGTCGCGGCGTCCGAGACGCTCCAGGACTACAACCTGGCCACAACGCTGTATCAGCGGCAGGCGGGTCTTATCAGAACAGCGCTGGGGAGGCAGTAAACCATGGACATATCCGACAGCATAGTCATCGCAGCGGCGGGGATGCGGGCCCAGGGCGCGCGCCTGCGCGTCGTCACGGAAAATCTGGCCAACGCAGACTCCGCAGCCAAAGAGCCAGGGGGCGAGCCCTATCGCCGGAAGGTCATCACCTTCCGCAACGAGGTGGACCGCGCCACGGGCCTGCCCCTGGTGCGCGTGGGCAGCATAGAGCCCGACACGCGCACGCCCTTTTCCATGGCCCTGCGCCCCGGCCACCCCGGCGCGGACGCGAACGGCTATGTGCGCATGCCCAACGTGGAGAGCCTGATAGAGGTCGCCGACGCGCGGGAGGCCCAGCGCTCCTATGACGCGAACCTGGGCATGATAGAGCAGGCCCGCGCGATGATCACCCGCACGATTGATATGCTGCGGGGGTAATCACAACCCCACGATGCGCGCGTAGTAGTGTTCGCACACGGCGGTGAGGTTCAGGTTATCGGACCCGGTATCCCACGAGGCCTTTGCGCCAGGCTCCGGGCCCTTGGGGCGCACCCTGCGCCAGCACCTCTCATCGTCCATGATGGCCCGCCACAGTGCGCGCTCTGTGTTCGTGGCGAGGCAGGGAAAGCTTATAACCAACTTAAGCAGGTGGCTCAGCGGGTTGGGCTCCCAGCACATGGCCACGGCCTTGGTCAGGGACGCGCGGGTGCCGGCGGAGCCCCAGACCTGCACGGTGTCAAAATGGGCCTCCAGCGCCCTGTGTACGAGGGCCGCCATGGTCCGGTGCTCCAACGCGGCGGCGCGGCGCAAGGCGTCGTGCGTCTGGGGCGCGAGGCGGACGGTGATGCAGCGCTTTTTGTGGTTTGGCTCTATTAAGCTCCCGAGGTTTGGGATGTTTGCGGTCATGGTCTTGCCCTTTCTTCCTTATCTGAAACACGCTCTGAGGGCAGTATATAGGATTTTTATCCTACTGTCAAGCGGTTTTTTGGGGGGCGTGCGGGCGGGGGCAAAATGGCAGCGGGGCGGTGCCTAGGCGGCAGCCGTGAGGTGGCCCAGCGGTATCTGGGCGGTATCACAGCGGCAGCGGGGCGGTGTCCGTGCGGTGGCGCGATTGGGGTGGTCTTTGGGTGCGCAAGACCGCCCAGTGCCCTGAGTATACAATATTTTCTGTGGCCTGGGGGCAGCGTTTATGCTGCGGCGCAGCATGGGTGGGCGTGCGCCCTACGGGCCTAGGGCTGCTCCGCGTCCGCCGCTTTGCGCAGACGCTGGGCCTCGGCCACCGGGTCCAGGGCCTCCGTCGTGCCCTCCGTGGACGTGCCCAAGGTGACACCCAGGAGTTTTTGCACCGCGGGCTTTTGCGCCTCGGCCAGGGCCGGGCTCTCTGTGGCCAGCTTCGCCCGCACGCCTGGGTCTGCGTACTGGGCCCCTGCAGCGCGGAGCAGCGCGGCCTCCCCCGCGCTGGGCCCGGACCGGGACGGGGCAGGACCCAGAGCGGCGGCGCGGGCCGCATCGACGGGCCGGATCTCCTGCGGCCTTGGCGCGCCGGGCTGCGGCGGACGCAGGGCATAGTCCAGGGGCATCTCCAGCGGCGCGTGCCGCGTCACCAAAAACGGGTCCGGCGGCGCGGTGGTCAGGCCCAGCTGCTCCTGCGCGCCAGAGCACGCGGCCAGGGCCAAAACAGCCAGTGCACACAGGGCCTTGCGCGTCATGTCTCCCCCTCCCGCAGAAGCGTGGTCAGCACAATCAGGCCCACGCCAGCCACGATGGCCGCGTCGGCCAGGTTGAAGGCGGGCCAGTGCCACCCCCAGGCGTGGAAATCCACGAAGTCCACAACCACGCCCAGGCGCAGCCTGTCCACCAGGTTGCCCGCCGCGCCCCCGATGATAAGGGCCAGGGCCAGGCGCTGCAAGCCGGGCGCGCTCCGCGCGAGCCAGACGGCCAGGGCAGCCGTGACGGCCAGGGTCACGACAGACAAAAGCAGGGGCGTGAAGATGCCGTGCGCGCCGGACAGCAGGCCGAAGCTCACCCCCCTGTTCAAGACCAGGGTCAGGTCCAAAAAAGGCAAGAGGGGCAGGTTTGTGCCCTCAACCGCTGCGGGCGGCGCGGCGAACCACGCGGAGAAAGAGGCCGGCGCGGCGGCCAAGGCCTGCGTGGTGACGAGCCACTTTGTGGCTTGGTCCGCTATGAGGACGGCCAGGGCCAGGAGCGCAGCGGCGGGGCGAGTCATGCACCGGGTTTTACCCCGGCGCGGGGACCAAAGAAAGCGCTGCCCAGGCGGATGTGAGTCGCGCCCAGGGCGACGGCGGCCTCCCAGTCTGCGCTCATGCCCATGGACAGGTGCGGCAGGCCGTGCGCCTCGGCCAGGGTTTTCAGGAGCGCGAAGTGCAGCTCCGGCGGCTCCCCCACCGGCGGGATGCACATAAAGCCGGTGACGGGCAGGCCGTTGCATTCATGCAAAAGCGCGGGCAAGTCCTGCGGTAGGCACCCGGCCTTTTGGGCCTCTTCACCCGTGTTCACCTGCACAAAAAACGCGCGCGCGCGGCGCGGCCCGGCGGCCTTAACCACGCGCACCAGTTTTGGCCTGTCCAGCGTGTGGATGACGTCGAACAGCGCAAGCGCGTCACGCACCTTATTCGTCTGCAGCGGGCCGATGAGGTGGAGGTCTATGCCCTCGCGCCGGTGCGCCCAGCGCCCGTGCGCCTCCTGCACCCGGTTTTCGCCGAACACGCGCTGCCCCGCCGCCAGAGCCGCCGCGATGCGCGCTTCCGGCTGCTGCTTGGACACAGCGATCAGGGTGACGCCTGGGGGGGCCTGTATCATGCCAACCTGCCCGCAACGTCTCTGCCCAGGGCGATGGGGTTCAGGCCCTGCGCCTCGGCGAAACGCCCGCGCCACCAGGCGCGCAGCCACAGGCCCCGGCCCTGCGGCACAGCGTGGGCCGCCACGGCATCCCGGCACCCCGCGCCCAGGGCCGTCACCACAGCGCGCTCCGCCAAGAGGCAGGCCAGGGTCGTGCCGCACCCCGCGCCGCGCAGCATTTTGAGGTGCGGGGAGTCCGCCCGTGCCTCCACGGCGATCGCCCCCTGCCCTGCGGCGGGGAGCATCTCCTCCACGGATAGGTAGCGCGTCACGCGGTGTGCGAAGCCCAGGCGCGCCAGGCCGGCCCCCGCGAGGATTAGGGCGTCCACGGCGTCTGCGTCCAGCTTGTCCAGGCGCGTGCCCACGTTCCCCCGCACGGCAATGACCGCTGCGCCCGGCCACAGGGACCGCGCAAACGCCGCGCGGCGGGGGCTGGTGGTGCCTATGCGCGCGCCGGGGCCGGGCTCCGCGCCTACCAGGACGTCCCGCGCCTCCCCCCGGGGCAGGCAGGCGGCCAGGATGAGGCCCTCTGGCAGGGTGGCGGCCAGGTCCTTGGCCGAGTGCACAGCGCAGTCCACGGCCCGGGCCAAAAGGGCCTGCTCAATCTCCTTCGCGAACAGGGCCTTGCCGCCCTGATCCTCTGGCAAGGGGGCCTCTGCGTCCCCCGTGCGCCAGTCGCCTGCGACCCCGATGGGCACGACCTCCGCCGCCACGGGCAGGGCCGCAGCCACCGCCCGCGCCTGCCACAGGGCCAGGGGAGAACCGCGCGTGCCTATGGTGAGAGCCGACGCCATGCCGGGGAGCCTTGCGCCCGCCGCGCGGGACGTCAAGCCCGGCGGCGAGGCTCTGGCATTACACAGCGCGACCCTGTAGGGTGCACGCATGGCGGGCAAGGTGGCGCACAAGGCACAGGGGGCGGTCATGGACCACCTGGCAGAGGCCGGGGCCGCGCACCGGCGGGGGGACTGGAAGGCCGCGCGCGCGGGGTATAGGGCGGCACTGCGCGCCGGCGGAGAACACCCGCGCATTCTGGTGCTTTTGGCGCGGGCGGAGGCAGGCGCGGGCCGCATGGGCCCGGCGAAGCGCGCGGCGCGGCGGGCGCTGGCCCTGGACCCTGGGGCGCAAGAGGCCCGCTTGGCCCTGGCACAGATTCTGGAGGGCGAGGGGGACCACCGGGGCGCGTCGGAGGCCTACCGCGCGCTCGCCGAAAACGGTGCCCCGCAGCCGGAGGCCCTGAACGGCCTTGCCCGGAACTTTCGCATGGACGGGATGGGTGCCCTGGCGCGCAAGGCGTGGGAGACCTCCCTCCGGGCCGGGGTGACGGCGGAGGCCCTCACGGGGCTGGCGCGGTGGCACCTGTTTGAGCCGGGTGGGCAGCGTGCCGAGGCGCGCAGGCTCCTGGCCCGTGCGCTGGAGATAGACCCAAGCCACGCCCACGCTGTGGGCCTGATGGCCCTGGACGCCATGGCTAGCGACGACCATGTGAAGGCCCTAGCCTACGCCGCCACGGCGCTGGAGGCCGCGCCCGAGGACGCGGATGTCCTGGCCTATTTCTGCGCGGTGTTGCTGAACACCTCGGGCCTGACCTTTAGCGCCCCCCTGGCTTCCGCCTTCACCCGCGCCCTGAGCAGCGGGTCCATGGACGGGGCGCGCCTTTCTCACGTCTGGGCCGCGCTCTTTGCGCAAGACCCAGAGCTAGAGACCCTGCGGGCCCTGGCCAAGGTGCCGAGCTACGCAGACTTCGCCAGCCTGTTCGCCGCGGCGGAGGAGGAGGCCCAGGGCCTTTTGTGCCGGGACTTTGTCACCCTGGGCCTGGCCGAGTGCCTGGTCGTCCGCCCGGACATAGAGCGCCTGCTCACTCACCTGCGGCGGTATTGCCTGGACAAAGGCGCGGGTCCTATGCCCTTCCTCGCGGCCCTGGCGCAGCAGTGCTTTTTTAGCGAGTATGTCTTTGCCGTGGAGCCTCAGGAGGCCGCGCAGGCCGCCGCCCTTCGGGACGCGGTGGGGCGCGGGGCGGAGCGGAAGCCTGCGTCCATTCTCCTGGCCGCGTGCTATGGCCCCCTGGCGGCCCTGCCCAATGCCCCCGCGCTGGGCAGGGCCCTGGCCCGGGCGGGGCTGACAGACGTGGCGCATGAGCAGGTGGAGGCTGTGGAGGCAGAGCGGGCGCTGGCCGCGCGGATGCCGAGCCTCACGCCTGTGGAGGACGATGTCTCGCAGGCCGTCCGGGCCCAGTACGAGGAGAGTCCCTACCCCCGCTGGCGGCGCCTGACGCGGCAGGGGGGGAGCTATGAGAGCGTCGGGTGGGACGCGGCGCGCATCTTTGGCGGCTGGCGGCCACAGGTTCTGGTCGCTGGCTGCGGCACAGGGCGCAACGGCATAGACATGGCCAAAGAGCACGGAGCGCTGGACGTCCTGGCCGTGGACCTTTCGCGCGCGTCGCTGGCCTATGCGCAGCGTAAGGCAGGCGAGATGGGCCTGACGAACATCCGCTTCGCGCAGGCGGACATCCTGGGCCTGGCCAAGGCTTTAGAGGGCCGGGCCTTTGAGCGCATAGAGTGCGCCGGCGTGCTGCACCACATGGCCGACCCGGCGGCGGGCCTGGCGGCCCTTGCAGCCCTTCTGGCCCCTAGCGGCCTCATGCGGCTGGGGCTGTATAGTGAGTCCGCCAGAGCCGGAGTCGTGGCTGTGCGCGCACAAGTCGCGCGCCAGGGCTGGCCCACCACGCCAGAGGGCATCCGCGCCTGCCGCGCGTGGGTCCAGGACCAGGCCCGCGCGGGCGAGAGCACTATGCGCAACCTTGCCGCCTCGCGGGACTTCTGCTCCACCTCCTCCTGCCGGGACCTTTTGTTCCACGTTCAAGAGCACCGGTTTACCATCCCCGGGCTTCAGCGCCTGATAGACGGCGCGGGCTTGGCCTTCCACGGCTTCACCCTGCCCAATGCGCGGGTCCGCTTGGCCTATGACGCGGCGTTCCCCGACGACCCGGCGCGGACGTGCCTGGACAACTGGGCCGCGTTTGAGGCAAAAAACCCCGGTACCTTTTCTGGGATGTACCAGATGTACGTGCGACACAAGAAGGAGGGCTAAGCCATGCAAAACCCCGCCCACGCGGCCATTGAGAAGGAGATCAGGGGCACGCCTGTCGTGCTGTACATGAAGGGAACAGCCGCCTTCCCGCAGTGCGGGTTCTCGGCGACGGTTGTGCAGGCCCTGGCAGACCTGGGTGCGCCGTTTACGGCGGTCAACGTCCTGGAGGACAACACCCTCCGGCAGGCGATAAAGGACTTTACGGGCTGGCCAACGCTGCCCCAGCTGTACGTGGCCGGGGAGTTTATAGGGGGCTGCGATATCGTGCGCGAGATGGCCACCACCGGAGAGCTAGAGGCCCTCCTGCGGGACAAGGGCATCATCGGGCCGCGATAACCACCGCGTCACCCTGTATGTGCAGGGTCAGGCCCAAAGGGGCCAGCATGTCCCGCGCCACAACCTCCCACGGGCGGCCACCGCCCTCCCAAGAGACGCGTGCGCCCATCTTGTCCGCCGTGCCGGGGGCAAAGTCATACGCATAGCGCGCCGGAACAACCTGCGCGAGGGCCAGGCCCAGGGGAATATTCTTCCCAAAGCCCTGAACAAGGGGCCTAGAAGCCTGGACAGCGTGGCCACCGCGCAACCCCTGTTGGTGAGCAGAGGGGCGCGGCGCAACCGGGGTGTGTGCGTGCCCGGCCCCCAGGGGGTTTGGGTCTATGAACAAAGAGGGTTTTGCGGTTTCTGCCCGCGCAGACGTGCGCTGCGGAGGCCGGGCAGAGGAGAGGTCAGACTCCCGAATCAAAACGGGCTCCGGCTTGGAGCGCTCCCGCGCGGGGGCCGACATGTCCGCAGGGGCAGGGGTCAGGGCCGTGGGCACGGCGGGGAGGACAGCCTGCCGCGACACGCGCGCCTGGGGCTCCGGCGTGAGCCTGATGGGCGCAGGCACGGGAAGGGAGGCCTCCCTGGGCATACGGGGCGCGGGCCCTGCCGACACGGGGGGAAGCGGCACCGCAGACACCCGGGGCGCGGGGGCTGGCGACACAGGAGGCCGGGCCTCTTGCGCCGGGGGAGGGGTGTACTCAAAAGCCGCCGGGGCGGAGCCAGCGGCAAGGACCAGGGCGACGGAAAGGGCGAGGACTCTCATGGTGCCCGAACGATACCCCTCTACGGCCCAGGGCGCAAGGCGTGCCAACATCCTGATTCCCCACATTCTGGCAGATCTGGCAGGCCCTTTCTTACGTCGTGACCCTCCGCCCAGACAGGAGCAGGGCCCCGTCCGCGTCCAGGCCCTGAAACACGCCCGTGTGCCCCGCAGCGGTGATGCGTTGCCCGGGCGCGTGCGCGCACCGGGCCAGCCAGGCCGCGCGCACGGGGGCCAGGCCCGCCCTCTGCCACAGCGCATAGACCTCGGCCAGCGCCTCCAAGATGGCGTCCAGATCCGCGCCCGGCACGGCCCCAGCACCCGGCGGGGGGGCGTCCGCATTCACGCCCATGCCCAGCGCGGCCCAGGCGACCACCGCCCCAGACAGGCCCGTCTCCACCAAGACTCCGGCGCACTTGCGCCCGCCGATGAGGAGGTCATTGGGCCACTTCAGCCGCGCGCCGGGCAGGGCCAGGGCCAGGGCCGCCCCCGCGACAAGGGACAGCTCCCCCGCCCGCGTCGCCGCAAGAGCCGGGGGGCGCAGCAGGGCGGACGCGTATAGGTTCCCAAGAGGTGAGGCCCAGGTGCGGCCACGGCGTCCATAGCCCGCCTCCTGCCAGAGGGCCCGGACGACCAGGCCCTCCGCTTCGCCCGTCGCCGCGCGCGCCTTCACCACGTCCTGCGTGGAGGGCAGGCCCTCATACTCCTCAACACGCCAGTCCACCTGCGCCCCCCTTTTGGCAGCACACTGCCCCAGGTGGCCGGGCCCCACAACACGCCCCTTTGTTGCGCTGGGGCTTTTTGCGGCTGGGCCGGGATCTGCTATAACGCCCCACATGCCCCTGACCATCGCCACGTGGAACGTAAACTCCCTAAAGGCCCGCGCGGCACACGTGGCCCGGTTCCTGGAGGCGCGTGCGCCGGACGCCCTGCTCTTGCAGGAGGTAAAGGGGGAGACGCTGGCCGCAGAGTTCCCCGGCTATGAGAGCGCGGCGACCCTGCAAAAGGCGTACAACGGCGTGGCCGTCCTCGCCCGCGTGCCGTTCACAGTGGTGCGTGCGCGCCTGGACGCGGACGACCCCCAGGCCCGATACCTGGAGGTGGCGCTGTCCACGGGGGAGCGCCTCATCAACATTTACGCCCCCAACGGCAACCCCGTCGGGTCCGAGAAGTTCACCTATAAACTCGCCTGGCTGAAGCGCCTCTACCACAGGGTGCAGCACCTGCGCGAGGCGCGCGTGCCCTTCCTCATCGCGGGAGACTTTAACATCATCCCCCAGGACGCGGACTGCTATGACCCCCGTGCCTGGGTGGGCGATGCCCTGTTCCAGCCCGAGAGCCGCGCGGCCTATCGCGCCCTGCTCCACCTGGGCCTGACGGACGCCCTGCGGGCCCGCACGCCGGGAGGGCCGGGACCCTACACCTTTTGGTCTTATCGCGGCGGGGCCTGGGGCGCGAACAAGGGCATCCGCATAGACCACGCCCTCCTCGCCCCGGCCCTTGCCGATAGGCTCGTTTCGTGCGAGGTTGACGCCGGGCCCCGGGGTTGGGACACCCCATCGGACCACACACCTCTTATAGTGGAGATTGAGACATGAAACGCCTTGCCTTCCTCGGGCTCGCCCTCCTCGCCGCCTGCGGGCCCATGGAGCAGGAGGCCGCGCAGCGTCTAGCAGCCCCCGCTTTTATGCTGCGGCATGAGATACAGGCGGGACCCTATACCCTGACCGCGTATGAGCGGGAGCGGCGGGCTGACACCACCGCCACCGTGTATATTGAGGGCTCCACCACCGCGCGCAACCCTGTGGCCCTGCACCTTGCGGCCATGGAACCCACTGTAGGCTCTGTCGTGTGGCTCTCTTCCCTGCCTGAGGGCGCGGGCCCCGCCCACGCGGTCTACAGCGCCGCTCTGGACGACCTGGTGCGCCGGTACGGCTTTGCGGGGTTTGAGGTCGTGGGCTATGGTACCAGCGCAGCAGTGGCAGCGCAGCTGGCCGCGCAGAGGACGGATGTTGTGACCTTGCGGACCGTGGCGGGGGCCCTGGACGCGCCAGAGGCCCTGACCGCCGCCCGGACGCTCTCGCGCATGCCGCAGCAGCACTTCATCGGGGGGCAGGACGCCACGGAGCCGCCGGCCGCACTGCACTTTTACCTCCAGGCGCTGGGGCCCACGCCGTGCGTGCGGCATGCCCTGGTGCCCGAGGCCACGCACGAGGCCGGGTGGGTAGAGCGCTGGCCGGCGCTTTTGGCTCAGGCCCCCACCTGCGCGGGCGGCGGCGCGGGACCTCGCCCGGGCGGGGTGTGACCGCCCACACCCCCACGCCACAGGCGCTTGCGCAGGCCGCCGGAGTGCTCCGGGCCGGGGGCCTGGTGGCGTTCCCGACAGAAACGGTCTATGGCCTGGGCGCGGACGCACGCTCCGCTTCAGCGGTGGAGGGGGTGTTCGCTCTGAAGGGGCGGCCCGCGGCCAACCCCCTCATCATCCACGTCCTGGGCGCGGTCGAGGCGCGTGCCCTGGTGGACTGGACGCCCGAGGCCGCCGCCCTCGCCCGCCGCTTCTGGTCGGGGGCCCTGACCCTGGTCTTGCCCAAGGCCCCGGACTGCCCGGTTGCAAGGGCCGCGTGCGCGGGCCTGCCGACCCTGGCCGTGCGGGCCCCCGCGCACCCCGTGGCGCGTGCCCTGCTCCGGGCCTTCGGCGGACCCATCGCCGCGCCCAGCGCAAACCGCTCCGGCGCGCCCAGCCCCACCACCGCGCAGCATGTCCTGGACGACTTAGGCCCGGACGCCCCCCTGACCCTCGCAGCGGGGCGCAGCACAATCGGCCTGGAGAGCACGGTGCTGGACCTCTCACAGGGCCAGCCGGCCATCCTGCGCGCCGGGGCCGTGACAGCGCAGCATATCGCGGAGTGCCTGGGCGCGGAGGCCATCCCCATGGCCGACACGCGGGCGGGCGCCCCGCGCAGCCCAGGCCTGGCGCACCGCCACTACACGCCTCGCATCCCCGTCCGCCTGCGGGCCTATGAAGTACGCCCCGGAGAGGCCCTCCTGGCCTTTGGCTCCACGCGCTTCATGAACGCGGGAGCCGCCGCAGCGGTGGCGAACCTCAGCGAGGCGGGGGACCTGGACGAGGCCGCAGCAAACCTCTTTGCCCACATGCGCGCCCTGGACAGGCCTGCGCATGCGGGCATCGCCGTCATGGACATCCCGCAGGTCGGCATAGGCGTGGCCATCAACGACCGCCTCGCGCGGGCGGCGGAGTAACCGCCGCACCATACCGCAGCAGGCCGGGCCCGTGGTCGCGCATCCAGGCCCGGCCCGCGGCGTAGTCTGCGGACAGGTCCCGGCACAGGGCCCAAAAGGCGCGGGTGTGCCCCGCGTGGACCAGGTGCGCGGCCTCGTGCGCGACGACGTAATCCGCCGCCGCCGGGGGGGCCAGGATAAGGCGCAAAGATAGCGTCACCCGCGCGCCCGGCCCCGGCGCGCACGAGCCCCAGCGGCTGCGCGTGTCCCGGACGGACAGGGCCGGTGTGGGCGCGCCCAGGGCCGCGGCCTTCTCGGCCAAAAGGGCGCCCAGGGCCCGCCGGGCCTCAGCCCGCAGGAAGCGCGCCACCGCCGGTGCGGGGTCCGCCGCGCCCGCCGCCAGGCGGACCCGCAGGACCCCGCCATCTATAGCAACGCCGCTGCCCCCCGCGCCCGGCTCCACAAATATGCGCACCGCTCGCCCAGCGACGGGCAGGGTGGCCCCGTCGGCAAAGGGCACGGGCGGGGGGAGCGCGGACAGCACACGCGCCACCCAGGCCGCGCGGGACCAGGCGAACCGCGCGCCGGCCTCCATCGGTGTGCGGGCGGGCAAAACCAGGGCCACGCACCCCGCCGCCGCGTCCAGTCTCAGGGCGCAGCGCAGCGCCCGCGCGCTCCGCCGCAGCACAACACCGGGGGGAAGGTCGGCACGCATGGCCCGCGCAGTGTACACCCTTTCCGCGCTGCGTGCCGCAAACGGCCTATGAAGAGGCGGTGCCCCGCTGCGTCACCCTCATCGCCTGTATCTTGCCGTCCTGGAGCCCGATGGCCAGGCGGCCGGAGGCCAGGTCCAGCATTTCCTGCCCGCTCTCGGCCAGGCGCCACCCGCGCAGCAGGGGTATGTCGGCCCCCTCCCCGTGGATGGCCAGGTCGCGCAGGTCGTCGGACGAGGACAGGATATGCGGGGCCACGCCCAGCCGCGCGGCGTGCATCTTGCGCAGCATTTTGAACAGCTCCAGACGCTCGGCGGCCTCTGCGTCCATGGGGGCCTTGCGCTCCGGCTGGGGCCAGGTCTTTTGCGGCGTGGCCAGGGCCTCCTCCATCAGGGCCAAGACTGTCTTGCCCTTGCTCCCGTCGCGGAAGCTGGGCGGAATGCCGCGCAGGGCGGAGATCTCCTCCATAGACCGGGGCAAGCGGGTGGCCAGTTCGGTCAGGGCCTCGTCCCGCAAGATCCAGCCCCTAGGCCGGTCCGCCCGCTGGGCCTCCCGCTCGCGCCACGCGGCCAGGGCGCGCAGCACCACCAGGTTTTTGGCCTTCGGGTTGCGCACCTTCAGCCGCCGCCAGGCCTCCTCAGGCCTGAACTCGTACAGCGCGGGGTCTGCCAGGGCTGCGTCCTCTTCTGTAATCCAGCCCGCGCGCCCGCGCCGGTCCAGCTGGCGCAGCAAAGCGTCATAGACCTCCAGTAGGTGCGTGACGTCGCCCAGGGCGTAGGCCACCTGCTTGTCTGACAGGGGCCGGCGGGACCAGTCCGTAAACTGCGCGCCCTTGTCCACCGCTGCGCCGGTCACCTTCGCCACCAGGGCCTCATAGCCCACCTGCTCCCCATAGCCGCAGACCATGGCGGCAACCTGCGTGTCAAACACGGGGGCGGGGAGGCGGCCCGTCATGTGGAAGACTATCTCCAGGTCCTGCTTCGCCGCGTGGAAGACCTTCGTTATGGCTGGGTCGTGTAGCAGGGCCATGAGGGGGGCCAGGTCCCGAATGCCCGACGCGAGGGGGTCCACCGCCGCCGCGCGGCCGCCCGCAGGCGCGGCGACCTGGATGAGGCAGAGCTTGGGGTAGTAGGTCTTTTCCCGCAAAAACTCCGTGTCCACGGCCAGGTGCGGGGCCCGCGCCCAGGCCGCGCACGCCCGCTCCAGCGCCTCTTGGTCGGTTATGATGGGCATCAGGACTCGTTCTGCCTCTTATCTATGGCCATGAGGAGTATAGCCGCAGCCAGGGCCAGGCCCTTTTGGTCCTTTGGCGCGTCGGCCCCGTCCATGTGCACGCTCATCTTCATCACTATGGGGTTGAAGTGCTGCTGGAGCGTAGCCACCTGCTGCGGGCCTATGGTCATGTGGTATGTCTGGGGCAGAAAAAAGGCCGCGAACGGAACAAAGCGGCGCAGGAAGGCCAGAAGCGTGCTCTCTTCTGTGATAAGGTCGGGCTGGCCCGTCTTGTCCCGCACGTCCCACTCGTCCGCCACAAACGCGGACTTAAAGCCCTTGCGCGTAAGGGTGCCGATCGCGACGCCGTCCGTGCCGTACACAGAGTATGTGGCGGAGAAGTCTATCACCTGATCTGTGCGTATGCTCATAAGGGTCCGGGAGCGGTCCCGCGCGGGGCTCAAGTCTATCTCCTCCCTGAACTTAAAACCCTTTTGAGAGGCGCACAGAACGTACTTCCCCTCTCCGTCATAGATATCAAAGGTGGTGTTTAGGAAATTTAGGATCTGCCGCCTTATGACAAATTCTGGACGTGCGTGCATAAGTTGGGGGCTCCGTGACAGTGTGGGCACAGCCTAAGGACCGTAGGCCGGGGCGGTCAACCCTCTTGCGCTATCTGCCGATACGCCGTGAGGAGGGCATCCGTGGCGACCTCCCGCGTGAACAGCGCTTCATAGGTCGCCCGGCCCCCGGCCACAAGGTGCGCGGCCAGGGCTTTGTCCCCCAGCACCGCCCGGATGTGCCCGGCCAGGGCGGGCGCGTCGTCCACGGGGGCCAATAGGCCGTTCTCCCCGTGCTGCACGTACTGCCGCGGCCCGTCGGCGGCGCAGGCGATGAGGGGCACGCCCGCTCCCCACGCCTCTGCCATGACGGTGCCAAACGCCTCACACCGCGAGGACAGAACGCACACGTCCGCCAGGGCCAAGAGCGCAGCCCTGTCCGTGCGCCAGCCCAGGAAGTGTGCGCGGTCTGAGAGGCCCAGGTCGTGCGCCAGGGCTTCGTACTCCGCCCTTTGTGGCCCGTCCCCGGCCAGGAGGAGGTGCAGGCCCGGCACGGCAGCAGTAGCGTGGAGCAGGGTGTCCACCCCTTTTTTCCAGTGCATGCGCGACAGGAGCAGGGCCACAGGTGCGCCCTCTGGCAACCCGAACTCTGCGCGGGTGAGAGTCCGCTCCGTCGGGGCAAGAGTCCCGAAGGTGTGCAAACAATAGCAGCGCTCCGCCCGACCGGTCTTCTCCACCAGATACTCCCGAAGGCCCCGCGTCACGCCCGCGAAGTGCGTGACGGTGCAATAGTATTTCAGGTCATAAGGCCCGCCGAACCAGCCCAGCACGGGCACGGGAAGGCCCTTTGGGACACAGGACGCCGCGCGGGCCATCCAGGCGTGGACAACGTCTGGCCTCTCCCGCCGGACGGCCGCGCGGATGCGCCATGCCGTGCGCCACCGGCCCCAGGGAGAGAACGACGCGGCCTCGTGCGTCACGCCAGCCTCCGCAAACGCTGCCAGGAACAGGGGATGCGCCCGCGCGACCGCGTGCTGCGCCACGCCACGCGCGGCCAGGGCCCGAACCGTGTCCGCAAAGAAGGTTTCAGCGCCACCCTGCGCCGCACCGGCGATAACGTGGAGAACTTTCATGCGGCCCCTTCCCTCCCGCGCGGCCTATCGGTGCAACACCCAAGACTCGGCAAATGTGCGGGCATCCATCCCGCCATGGGAGCCCGGAATGTCTGGATTCTCCACCCAGAAAAGAGCCACGCCATGCCCGAAGTCCACTGCATAGGCCTCATGCGTGAGGGTCACTGCCGCGCCGCTCGCGTACCGCCCATCTGGGGAGCGCTGACCAAAACGCCAGTAATGCCCAAGGCGGCCATGGATGCTGTCGGGCCGCGAGTCCTCCTCAACCAGGGGCGCACCATAACCCTTCTGCAACTGCCCGATGACCTCTTGCAGGCCCCCAGCCGCAGCCTCCCCGAAGGGCACGGCCTGGCTGTCTGGCCCCGGCGGCCTGTAGGCCACACCCAGGCGATAGATACTGTTGTTGAAGGCTGCCGGGCCGAAGCTGACATATGCCCCGCCGGGCATGTACTGTTCCTTGACGGACATATAGGTGAACTCCTCCGTGCCCTGCCTGTAGGGGACGGCAACGGAGAAAGCCCCATCGGGCGCGGTGTAGACATCGCCCTCTATCTGTCCTTTGAGGAGCTTAGGTGCGGGAAAGAGCCCGCCGATAGTCCCGCCGGTGGAAGCGCAAGCAGCCAAACTGCAGACCAGAAGAACGGCACAAATACCCGTGAAAGCGCGCATTCTTGTTTCTCCCTTCCGGCTCTCCCTTACAGCGACCAGCCACACAGCACAACCCGCCCACGCCCGGAACGCAGGACGCTGGGTGCTCGCGGCTGGGCGCAACTTGTGCCCGCCGGGCCCCCTGTGCTTACCTGCACGCCATGACCCTTGCTGGACATAGCGCGCCAGACACGGCACAGGCGGCCCTCCGCGCCCGGGTGGCGGCCCTGTGGCCCGATGCGCCGGCGCGCGCCGTGCTGGGCGTGGGGAACTTAGCCGGCCTCCTGCCGGATCAGGCCGTTATTGCTGCGCCCAGCGGGGCCGCTGCGCCTCATGGCCGGGGCTGTGTGGCGGACCCTCAGGGCCTGCCCTTTTGTGCCGCGAGCCTGGACCGCGCCCTCGCCGCCCCCGGCTGGTGCCTGCCTGAGCTGTGGCGGGTTCTTCGGCCCCAGGGCCGCGTGCTCCTCCTTGCCCCGGCGCAAGACTGGGGCCCCGTCGGCCTCCGCCGGGCCCTCATCGCCGCGCGCTTCTCGCCCTTGCGGGTCAGAGGCTTTGGCGGCTGGCCGCTGTTCCCAGAGCTTTGGCTTGCGGAGGGCGAAAAGCGCGTCTTTGGCCGCCCGCCGCCCAGGCCCGTGCTGTCCTGGGGCTGGCTGCCGCGCCTCCTGGCCCCCAGGCCACAGGCCGTACCGTGACGTGATTGGCCTTGCCCAGAGCACCCGGGATTCTTAAAATACGCCCCGCCCATGCCGCGCAAGCCCAAGACGCCCCCAGAAAGGCCGCCCCTCCTGCCCGCGCGGGTGCGGGCGTGGCTGGCCCGAGGCGCGCACTATACCCTGGCTATCTGTCTTCTGACTCTTGGGATTTGTCTTGCGCAAGCTCTGCTCTCTTATCACGAGTCCGACCCGTCCTGGAGCGTGGCCGCGGGCCCGGACGCGCCGGTGCATAATTGGCAGGGGCCCGCCGGTGCAGTGGTGAGCGATGTGCTGTTCACCGCTCTGGGCGGGGGGGCGTACCTCCTGGCCCTTATCCCCCTCCTCTGGGCCGGGCGGGTGTGGTGGCGGCAACCGATGCGCCCATGGGCCGGGCGGGTCATCGCGGCCCTTACCGCCGTGCCCCTCCTGTCCGCCGCCCTGGCCCTCATCCCCGCCGGGTGGGCCGTGCACCCCTATTGCGGGGGCGTTGCAGGGGCCCTCATGCTGCAGACCCTCACCCCGTACGCGCCCCCCATCGCGGTCAGTGCTGGGGCCGGTTTCCTGTGCCTTTTGGCCGCGGCATATGCCCTGGGCGTCACGCGGGCGGAGATGGCGTCCCTGTGGGCCTGGGCACGGCGCAGCATGCAGCCAAGACCCAAGACGCGGGCCACGCGCCGCCGCAAGAGCCCCAGGGTGACGGCAGAGCCCCCTCCCGCGCCGGAGGCCAAAAAGCCTGCGTCCAAGCCGCCCCCCAGGAGGCCCCCCGCCACGCCGACAGAGGGGGGCTGGGTGCTGCCGGACATCGGCCTTTTGGAAGAGCCCCCGGCCCAGGCCCGCGCGGACATGCCAGACCAGATCTCCCTTAGGGAGAGCGCGGCGGCCCTGCAGCAGGTCTTGGCGGACTTCAATGTGGAGGGGGAGATCGTGGGCATCCACCCCGGCCCGGTCGTGACTCTGTATGAGCTAGAGCCCGCGCCAGGGACCAAGAGCGCGCGCGTCATCGCCCTGGCGGACGACATTGCGCGGAGCATGTCTGTGGTCTCGGTCCGCTGCGCGGTGGTGCCGGGGCGCAACGTCATCGGCATAGAGCTGCCAAACCCCGTGCGGCAGACGGTGTACATGCGCGATATGCTGGCCCTGGACCTGGCCGGGCGGTCCGGCGCGCGCCTGCCCCTCATCCTGGGGCAAGACATCGCGGGGGCACCGGTCGTCGCAGACCTGGCCAAGATGCCCCACCTCTTGGTCGCGGGGACCACGGGCTCGGGCAAGTCCGTGGCCATCAACACCATGATCCTCTCCCTGCTGTTCAACCAGCCCCCGGAGCGGTGCCGGTTCATCATGATAGACCCCAAGATGCTGGAGCTGTCGGTCTATGACGACATCCCGCACCTCCTCACGCCCGTCGTCACAGAGCCAAGCGAGGCCGTCACGGCCCTAAAATGGGCCGTTGCGGAAATGGAGCAGCGCTACCGCGCCATGAGCCGCCTGGGCGTGCGCAACATAGAGGGCTACAACGCCCGCCTGCGCAAGGCGCGGGACAAGGGGGAGGTCCTGATGCACAAGGTCCAGACCGGCTTTGACCCAGACAGCGGGGAGCCGGTGTACGAGGAGGTGGTGATAGACCTCACAGAGCTGCCCTACATCGTGGTCATCGTGGACGAGTTCGCGGACCTTATGCTGGTCGCGGGCAAAGACGTAGAGAACGCCATCCAGCGCCTGGCCCAGATGGCCCGCGCCGCAGGGTTGCACCTCATCATGGCCACGCAGCGCCCGTCCGTGGACGTCATCACGGGGGTTATCAAGGCCAACTTCCCCACGCGCATCTCATTCGCGGTGACGTCTAAGATTGATTCGCGCACCATCTTGGGCGAGGGCGGGGCGGAGCAACTCTTAGGTCTCGGCGACATGCTCTACATGGCACCCGGCGGGCGCCTAACGCGCGTGCACGGGCCCTTTGTGTCGGACAGCGAGGTGGACACCGTGGCCCGGTTCCTGCGGGACCAGGGCCCGCCGCAGTACATGGACTCCATCACCGACGGAGGCGGAGACTTCGGCGGCAGTGCTGTCCTGGGGGCCCTGTTCGGCGGGGGGGAGGACAAGAGCGAGGGCAGCGGGGACGACCTCTACGACCGCGCGGTGGCCATCGTCGCGCGCGAGGGCAAAGCCTCCACCTCCTTCGTTCAGCGGCACCTGCAGATCGGCTACAACCGCGCCGCGCGGATCATAGAGGAGATGGAAAGGCAGGGCGTCATCAGCCCCGCCAACGCCACCGGAAAGCGCGAGGTCCTCATCAGAGACTTCAGCGATGTGTAGTTGTTGGGGACTGGCGGCGGCCTACCCCGTCACCATGGCCTTTTTGACCTCCGCCACCGCCTTCGCGGGGTTCAGCCCCTTGGGGCAGGTCTGGGTGCAGTTCATGATGGTGTGGCAGCGGTAGAGCTTGAACGCGTCGTCCAGCTGCGCCAGACGCTCGGCCCGCGCCTCGTCCCGCGTGTCCCGTATCCACCGCCAGGCCTGCATGATGGTCGCGGGGCCGTAGAACGTCTCGCTGTTCCACCAATAACTGGGGCACGCCGTGGAGCAGCAAAAGCACAAGATGCACGCCGCCGGCCCGTGCCCATCCGCGCCGTTCAGGGCATCCGCGTCCTCGGGCTTTTGCAGGCGCTCCCGACCGTCCGCGGGCACGGCGCGCGCCTTCATCCAGGGCTCTATCTCCGCGTACTGCGTGTACGCGTGGGCCAGGTCCGGGACCAGGTCTTTCAGAACATGCATGTGCGCGAGGGGGGCCACGCGGACGACCTTGCCGGGGACGTCTGCGATGGCCTTTGTGCAGGCCAGGGTGCTCTCCCCGTTGATGTTCATGGCGCAGGAGCCGCATATCCCCTCGCGGCAGGAGCGGCGGAAAGTCAGGCCAGGGTCCACGCGGTCCTTGATGTACACAAGGGCGTCCAGGACCATGCCCCCCCGGAACGCCGACGGGTCCAGGATGTACGTGTCCCACCGGGGCGGGCCCCCAACCTCTGGATCCCAGCGGTAGACCTTCAGGGTGAGGGGGTTGGCACACCCCCCCGCCGCGTCGTGCGTGCGCCCTTTCAGGGGCCCGGAGCCGGGGGGGAGGAAGAACTGAGCCATGGCGCGGCAGTCTACCCCCCCCAGGGCGGGAAGGGAAGACCGCCCCCCGCTTTTGCTACAGGTCTCCCCCCGCGCGAGCGAGGAAGTTGGCCTTGCGGCGCTGGACCAGGGCTGGCCCGTCCCACGGGGTGAGGGCGTTCAGGGCGCGGGAGATCTGCCGCCCGGTGGCCTGTATGGCCTGCTCCGGGTGGCGGTGCGCGCCGCCCACAGGCTCGGGCACGATGCCGTCTATCAGGGAGAAGCGCTTAAGGTCTTGCGCGGTCAGGCGCAGAGCAGCTGCGGCCTCCTCCGCCTGGGCGGCGGCACGCCACAAGATGGAGGCACAGCCTTCGGGCGAGATGACGGAGTACACAGCGTGCTCCAGCATGTACACGCGGTCCGCGCAGGCGATGGCGATGGCCCCGCCGGAGCCCCCCTCCCCGATGACCACGGTGACTATGGGCACCGGCGCGGCCAGGAAGACCTGCATGGAGCGGGCGATGGCCTCGGCCTGGCCCCGCTCCTCGGCCCCCACGCCGGGGTACGCGCCAGCGGTGTCCACAAAGGTCACCACGGGCAGGCCAAAGCGCGCGGCCAGGGCCACCAGGCGCTGGGCCTTTCTGTACCCCTCGGGCCGGGCCATGCCGAAGTTGTGCGTGATGCGGCTTTGCGTGTCCCGCCCGCGCTCGTGCCCCATCACCGCGCAGGGCCGCCCGTTCAGGCGCGCCAGGCCGCCCAGCAGCGCCGCGTCCTCACCAAAGAGGCGGTCCCCGGCCAGGGGCGTGAACTCTGTGAACAGGCCCGCAACATAGTCCGAGAAGTGGGGCCGCGCCTCGTGCCGCGCCACGGCAACCTTCTGCGCCGGGGTCAGGGCCGCGTATATCCCGGCCAGCAGGCGGTCTATCTTCGCCTGCATGCGCTCCACCTCGTCCGCGATGGCTATGTCCGCGCTCGCCACCTGGCGCAACTCCGCAATCTTGGCCTCCAGCTCGGCCACGGGCTTCTCAAACGGCAGGGGGGGCATCGCAGCTCGCTTATACTACAAGAAGGAGCCCTGCTCCACACCCTCCTCCCGCGCCGCCATGCGGAAGGGGGAGAGCTGCGTGGCCGGGAGGCGCGGCTCGCGCCCCTCCAGCAGGTCGCCGATGGTGAAAATCTGTATGCGGGGGAAGGTGCCGACGCTGCCCCCATCGTAGCGCCCGGCGGACAGGGCCTCCGTCTCCATGGGCCCGGTGGGCGGGGCGAGGGTCAGGAACAGGCCCATGGCCGCGCCCTCCCGCTCCATGGTGGCGCGGAGGCTGCGGATCATGTCCACACCCACCTTCTCCCCGCCCTTGACGGAGATGATGATTTTCTCGGTCTTGCGGGTGCCGGAGCGGAAGTAGATGATCCCGTCCCGCCCGCCGTCCGCGCCCTTTTTCTTGCCGCCGAAGGGCATCGCGCGGGGCAAAAGGGACAGGGCCCACCACTGGAACTGGTACTTGTCCTGGGCGGCCAGGGTCCGCGCCCCCGCGAGGTCCTGCGGCGTGCCGTGGATTGTGTACTGTACCTCGGGAAGGGAGTCCTCCAGCCGCTTGCTGATGAGGTTCACGGCCAGGTGCGTGATGTCTATCCCGGCCCAGCGCCGGCCCAGTTTTTCCGCCGCGTGGACGGTGGTGCCGCAGCCACAAAAGGGATCAAGGATGAGATCCCCCGGGTTGGAGGACAGGGCGATAATACGCTCCAGCAGGGCCACGGGCTTTTGCGTCGGATACCCCAGGCGCTCCTTGGCCTGGGCACTCAAGGGCGGGATGTCCGTGATGACGTCCTGCACCTTAAGGCCCGTTTGCATGCTGAGGTAGCGTTTGAATTGAGGCATCTTGCCGCGCTTTGGCCAATGGATAAATCCCTGGATATCAAGGATGTCCAGCTTCTCTTGTGTGCTGAGAGAGATCAGGTCTTTCTTGGGGCATATCTGCGACAAGATGCGCATTGGCACGGCCCAGTGACGCTTGGATGTGGTTGGATCAACGTCCCGCCACGGTTTGCCCGATTCGCCTTTGCGGGGCCCGGCACCCGTCAGGTCAGAAAGGCAATATCGGCCCCGTTCGTCCTCGTGGCGATAAAATTTCTTTATGTATTCAGGGCTGTAGTTCGTAAAGACCGTGTTCCAGGTGAAGGCGTCGGACTTGGTGTAGAAAAACAGCGTGTCGTGCACCGGGCCCCAGCGCCGGGCGCTACTGTGCGCGCTCGTGCGCTTCCACGTAATTTCATTGCGCATGTTCTGCTTCCCAAACACCGCGTCCAGGAGGATTTTGAGGTAGTGCGACGCCGTCGGGTCGCAGTGCAGGTACAAAGAGCCCGTGGGCTTCAGGACGCGGTGCAGCTCTATCAGGCGGATGGCCATCATGCACAGGTACGCCATCATGTCGTTGCGGCGCAGGAAGTTCATCAGGGCCATCAGCATCTCCGACACATCGGTCTTACCGCTGGCCAGGACCTGCTCGTACGCGTCCTCCGCCTCCGCGTTCCAGTGCCAGGTGTCCTCAAACGCATCCACCTGCGCCGATGACTCCCGCCCCGTGGGCTCCTTGAACAGGACGCTGTAGTCCGCTTTGGAGTTAAACGGCGGGTCCAGGTACACCAAATCCACGGACTCGTCCGCGAACTCCTCGCGCATGATCTTCAGGTTGTCGCCGTAGTAGAGGTGGTTCATAGGCTGTGTTCCCAGCGGCGCGTGGGCCCCGCGCGCCCCGGCGCTCTTGGTACACCCCGGCCCCGGGCCAGGTCAACTGCGGACCCATCTACAGCGGCCTGTACCGCTCCAAGAGGGCCGCCGCGTCCAGGGGCACCCCACGGACGATCTCCCCCGGCGCACCCAGGGGGTCCAGGGCCTGCCCCCCCACGGAGAGCGCCACGCCCCCGGCGTTGCCCACAGTCATCACAAGGTCTGCGCGGGAGGGGACGGTATAGCGCTCCCCCGCCTTCAGGACGCGGGCCACAAGGGCCGTGCCCGAGGCGTCCCGGACCTCAACCCAGCTGTCCGCAGTCAGGACCAGCAAAATCGCCGGCTCTGGCTCAGGGGCGGGGGCCGCCTCCACGGGCGGCGCTGCGGGCGCGGGCGGCCCCGCCGCCGCCGCCACCTCCTCCGCCGCCACACTTGGCTCCACGGGGGCCGGAGTCGCATCCGGCGCTGCGGATGCTTCCGCCGCAGCAGGCGGGGGTGTCGGCACAACCGCCAGGGCCGCAGCGCCCTCCGGCCCGCCCTGCCAGGCCACCCAGCCCCACAGCAAAAGACCCGCCGCCGCGAGCCCCAGGACCACCGCCCACCAGGGGGGGGCCGCGCTGTCCCCCGCAGGCACGGGGAAGTTTAGGCCTCTCTGCGGCTCTGCGGCCCCGCGGGCCTGCGCCTTGAACAGGGCCACGACCCGCTCTGCGTCCAGGCCCACGTGCGGACCCACATACTCCGCATAGGCCCGCATGAAGCCCACCGCGTACACCGGGGCCGGAAGGGCCGCGATGTCCCCCTGCTCCAGGGCCTCCACCTGCCGCACGCGGATGTTCAGCGCCCGGGCTATGTCCTCCGCGCTCCACCCGCACCGCAGGCGCGCCCGGCGCAGGGCCTCCCCCGCGGGCATGTCCGCCTCTGCCCCCGGCGGCCCGCGCCGCTCTTCCCCCGCTCCGGTTGTCATCCCAGGCACACTACGCCCTTTTGCCGGGGCCTGCAAAGCAGGCAGCCCGCCTACAGGCTCTCCACCGTCACCTGGTCGTTGGTGTAGACGCACAGGCCCGCTGCGATGGCCAGGCTCCTGCGGGCGATGTCCTGCGCGGGCATGTCCGGCACGGCGTCGGCCAGGGCCCGCGCGGCGGCCAGGGCGTACGCCCCGCCAGAGCCTATCCCTATCAGCCCCCCCTCCGGCTCCACCACGTCCCCCGTGCCGGACAATATGAGGGACGTGCCCGCGTCCGCCACGGCCATCAGGGCCTCCAGCCGCCTAAGGTACTTGTCCGTGCGCCAGTCCTTGGCCAGCTCCACGCACGCGCGGGTCAGCTGCCCCGGGTGGGCCTCCAGCTTCGCCTCCAGCCGCGCAAACAGGGTGAAGGCGTCCGCTGTGGCGCCCGCGAAGCCGGCGATGATTGTCCCGTCCTTGCCCAGACGGCGGACCTTCTTCGCGTTGGACTTCAGGACAAGCGGGCCCATGGAAACCTGCCCGTCGCCGGCGATGACGACTTCCTTGCCCCGGCGGACCGAGACGATGGTCGTCCCCCGCCACATGTCGGCCCGTGCGTAGTCTTGGCGCTCCATGCTCCACACGCTAAGCCCTGCAGGGCAGTGCGGTCAAGGCTTCCTCGGCCCTGTGCGCGGTGCAACCTGGGGCACGGCGCAGAGCGGCGGGCCGAGTGACCTCTGCAGCACACTTTTTGGTTGCAACGCCCGCCAAGTATAATATATGCATGTGGGCATGGCGCAGGAGACTGGAGTAGCAGCCCAGGAGCCCATACGCCGGTCGCCGGCGACCACTAAGCGCGCAAAATGCCTGGGCCTGCCGTGCCTGCCCCACTGGGCTCTTCTGCCCGTCTTTGGCCTCACACGCTGCCTAATGGACATCGGGATATTGACGGCTGCTGTGGCGCCCGCAGCCCAGAACTCAGGGAAGGACGGGAGCATTGTGGTTGCCGCAGCGGCCACACTCGCGGTCATCAGCCATGCGTTCGCCCTTGCCGCGGGCTCGTACACTCTGCACACAGAGCACCGCAAGAAGAAAATCGTCCAAAAGCCAACGGCCATGCATTATGCCTTTTGGGAGGCGTATCTAGAGCGAAGAGAAAAGCGCATACCAGAAGGGTTTATAGAGTTCGGCGCGCATCCCTTGAGACTAAAAGACCTTTTCGGAAAATCCGCCCTTCCATGGCACAAAAGAATAGGGCACGGCATCATGGAGGATCCGGAGAAGGCAACGTTCTGGATGGTATTGCTGACAAGCGGGCTGTATGTCCTGGGCGGTGTGGACGTAGAGCACATACAGTCAGAGATCTGGGACCCCCTGAAGAACCCCATGAAGGTTGTTTTTGGGGTGTCTTTGGGTATGGCCTCGCTCACCATGCTTCTGAAGAAACCCCCATCACCGGACAAGAAACCCCGTGTGCGGCCACATGTGCAAGCAGCGGGCCTGTTTTCTGTTCCCATGGTTGCACTTTTGGCCGAGGGAATTGCCAACTGGCAGCCCGCCCTTGTGTTTGCGGGGCTTAGTGGCTTGGCGGGCAATGTTGCGCTTGCATTGAGTGAGGACAAAGAGGCTGCGGCAAAGGGTGGTATCGTGTTGGCGTTCTCAAAGAGCCATAAGAACAACGATAATCCCAGGCGAGGACCTAATGGCACTGGAGGCGGGGGGCCGACTGGTGGGGGGAGCGCTGCGGCACACCCGCCCAAAAGCGCGGACAATGATGGCGACCCCATACCCAAAGCGGCCTAGAGCCCTGCGCAGGCGCGTCAAGGCACACCAGTCGCGTGCGGTCTCAGGAGAGTCGCGCCCGCGCCCAGGCCCAAGCGGGCCGCTGTACTACCGGGGATCTCCAGCACAGCGGCGGTGCCCGGCGGGGCGGGGATGGGCGTCCGGTCCCCTGGCCGGGCGTCCGCGTGGAGGCCGATAAGGGCCCCGTCGGCGGAGAAGAAGAGTAGGTCCAGGGGAATGGGCGTGTCCTTCATCCAGAACGCGGTGAGGGGCCCCGCGCTGGGGAAGAGGAAGAGCATCCCCCCGTCAGGGGCCAGGGCCTCCCGCCCCATCAGACCCCGCGCGCGGGCCTCTGGCGTGGCGGCCACCTCCACCTCAAACCGGTGCTGGGCCCCCGCAGCCGTGCGGACCTCCACGACCTCCGCCAGCGCGTGGAACGACGCAAACCACAGAACTATAAAGACAAACGCAAGACGCCTCATCCTTGGCCCGCCATGCCCTACGTGCCTGGGTCCTCAGCGCCCCCGAGGCGCTCCACCTCCGCGAGGAAGGAGCGCGCCGTGACCGCGCCGAGCAGGCGTCCGCCCTCGTCCACGACCCACACGGGCCCCGGCTGCGACAGGATGGCCTGCGCCACTGCCGGCAGGGCCGCGTCGCGGGGCACGGTGGCAAAGCCCGCCTCCATAACGTCCGCCACGATGACACCTGCCATGGCGGCCAGGCGCTTGATAAGGCCGGGCCCGGCGGCCAGGACCTCCTCCCGCCCGGCCAGCGCACCCTCCAGGGGCACGGCCACGGGCATCCGGGCGCGCAAAAGGCCCCGCGTGGAGAACATACCCATGGGCCGCCCGGCGGCGTCCACCACGGGCAGGGTCCCTACCCCGGCCTCCCGCGTGGCAGCGAGAGCGCGCGTGGCCGTGTCCCCGGCGGACAGGGCGGGTATGGGAACAATCATCGCATCGTGCAGGCCCATGGGGGCAGTATGCCGCGCGGCGGGACCGAAGGGAAGGCGTCCTCTGCCCTTTGCCAGACCGTGTTATAGGAAAAAAGGCCCCGGGAGGCGCGTTTGCGCACGCAAAATGGCGGCTGCGCGGTGTCCGGGCGGTGGCCTAGCGGTAGCACGGAGGTGGCTGGGCGGTGGCTGGGCGGTGGCGCAGCGGCATCGCAGCGGTGGCGCATTGGGGCGGATTGCGGGCGGGCGCGCTTCGTCTATGGTCTTGATAATAGAACGTTTTTGCCAGCTCGGGGGCAGTCATTATGCTGCGGTGCAGCACGAGATCTACCCCTTCCAGGGCTTGCCGGGGGGCTTTGGCACGGCGCGGAGGTGCCTGCCAACCCGCGTGGCCTCAATCACGCCCAGGCCAGCGGCCAGCTGCTCGTTTATGGAGCCGCCCTCAATGATGCCCCCCTCGGGCACAAGGCCCAGGCGGTGTGCCACTTTTTGATAGCCCTCCACCAGGTCCCCCAGGTCATAGCGGAAGCGATCTTTGTCCAGCTTCTCCCCCGTCGCGGCGTCCCATATCCGGCACGTATCCGGGGAAATCTCGTCCGCGAGGACAATGTACAGCTCCCCGTTTTCGCCCCATATGCGCCCAAACTCCATCTTCATGTCTATGAGGCGCAGGCCGGACCCCGCGAACAGGCCGGACAGGCGGTCGTTCACCCGCCAGGCAATGTGCGTCATGTCCTCCATCTCGTACTGGTCCGCCCAGCCGAAGCAGAAGATATGGTCCTCGCCCACAAGGGGGTCGTGCAGCGCGTCGTTCTTGAAGTAGTACTCCAAGAGGGGCCGGGGCAGGGGCGTGCCCTCCTTCAGGCCCAGGCGCTTACACAAGGAGCCCGCGGCGACGTTGCGGATGACAACCTCCACGGGGACGACCTCCACCCTCCGGACGAGCTGCTCGCGCATGTTGATGGAGCGCAGGAAGTGCGTGGGGATGCCCGCGCCCTCCAGGTACGCCATAAGGTGGGCGGAGATGCGGTTGTTCAGGACGCCCTTGCCGGCGATGGTGGCCTTTTTGACGGCGTCAAAGGCGGTCGCGTCGTCCTTAAAGTACTGGATGACGGTCCCCGGATCTGGCCCCTCATAAAGAATCTTGGCCTTGCCCTCGTATATCCGGTGCCTGCGCGCCATGGCGGTTCCTTTCGTGTGGGGGGCCCGCTATAGCACGCCCTGGGGCGGGGGGCCAGGGGGAGCGGCGGTCATAAAAAGGAGGTCATAAGGTGCTATGAACGCATGGAGGCAAGCCAAACGAAAGGACGATATCATGACGAACGCAAGCGAGGGGGGGGCCTTAGAGGCCCCAAAGCCGACCCCGGCGCGACGCGCAGGGATCTGAAAAGGAGTATTATAGGACATACATCTATGGCTGCTGTGCTTGCTCTTGGCGCGGCGGTTGCTATAAGCACTTCTTGCGTCCTCTCTAATCCAGCCCAAGCACCCGTGCAGGAAGTCGCCAGCGGGACTCGCGTAAATGTCGACCATTTTGGCGCGTGGCTTCTAGCGGGTATGGGCATCTTATGGATTTTTGGAGCTGCGTCCGGCGTTAGGGAGGCGGACGACCGGCGCAGCGCTCTGGCCCGTTTGGACGCAGGGCCATAGGTTGGCGGGCAGGGGTAGGTCCTACCGGATTTGCGCCAGGCGGGCGTAGATGTCCGCGCGGGGCAGGCTCTCCCCCCGACCGTATACGGAGTCCACCTCTAGGGCCTTTTCGTAGTACTGCACGGCCTGGCCCTTGTCCCCCTTCCGGTCTGCGAGGACGGCCATGTTGTACAGGTGCAGGGGGTTGGTAGGCTCCGCCGCCGCCGCCATGCCCAGAGCGGCCAGAGCGTCGTCCAGGTTGCCCAGGTTCCCATGCGCCACAGCCATCTGCGCCAGGATGTCCGTCCGCTCCGGGTGCCGCGTGTGCAGGGCGCGCAGGCGCTGGATCGCCACGGCGGGGTAGCGCTCCGCCATCAGGCCCAACATGTTCACCTCCGCCCCCACAGTTTCGGGCCGCACCTCCAGGACGCGCTCATACGTCTCTATCGCCGCGTCAAAACGCCCCAGCCTGTGCAGTGCCACGGCCCGACCCATCAAGATCTCCGGGTCCTTCTTGTCGCGAGCGAGCAGCATGTCGTACAGGCTCAGCGCGGCCTCGTACCGGCCCAGGGCCATGGCCCGCTGCGCGGCGGCCAGCTTGGCCTGCGGGCTCTCGCCCGGCGCGTCCTTTTTCACCACAATGATGGCGGAGCCTGGGTCTGTGTCCGCGCTCAGATTCTTCAGGGGGCGGCCCGACCTAGACCTTGGGCCTGTCGGGACGGCGTCTTGCGCGTCGTAGAACACAGGCGGCGGGCCCTCAGCCACAACCTCCGCCGGTGTCCGGTTTGGGTCAGGCAGAGCGGGGCCTGACGTATTCTCAGACGCCTGCGGGGGCTGCGCGCCCGGCGCTGGGCGCAGGGGCAGGGGGGCCGACTCGGCTCCAGGCCCCGTCGTCTCTGCATCTGTTCCTGTCCTGCGGGGGACCTCGTCCTCCCCCATAACGGCGTCAACAAGCCGGGCCGGGCCCTCGCCCCCGCGCCCTTGCGCGAGAGCCGGGGCCAAGGGCACGCAAAGGGCAAGAGCGGCCAGGAGCGTCCATATTTTCATGTGTATACGCCTCTTAAGTATCTTTGATGTTCGGGTCAAGCGGCTATGGTACCCCCCAAGCGCACGAGGTGCAAGAAGGCCTGCTCCAGACTCTCGCCTCCGTACGCCGCGCGCAGGGCCTGGGGGGTGCCCACAAAGCGTATCCCCCCCTCGTACAAAATTGCCACACGGTCGCAGATCTCGTCCAGGTCTGCCAGGATGTGGGAGGATAGGAACACCGCCCTGCCCTCCTGCCTCGCGGCCATCAAGAGGTCTTTGGTCACAGCCCGCGCGACGGGGTCCAGGCCGCTCATGGGCTCGTCCAGGATAAGAATGGGGCACCCGGTCATCAGCGTGGCCAAAAGGCCCAGCTTTTGCCGCATGCCCTTAGAGTACGTCCCCACGCGGCGGGCCAGAGCCTTTGGGTCCAACTCTATCCGCGCGGCCTCGGCCTCAAAGCGCTCACGCGGGTAGGCCTGTTTGTACAGCCTGGACGAAAACCGGAGGAACTCAAGGCCCGTGAGGAACCACGGCGGGTCAAACCGCTCTGGCAGATAGGCTATGCGGGCCTTAGCGGCGGGGGAGCCCGGCGCAGCCCCGGACAGAGAGATGGCCCCCCTCTGCACGCCGCGCAGGCCCAACATGGCCTTGATGAGCGTGGTCTTGCCCGCGCCGTTCAGGCCGATGAGGCCAAAGCTCTCCCCGGCCTGCACGTCCAGCGTCACCCCCGCAGCCACGCGCAGGCGGCCATAGGCCACGTCAACATCGCGCAGGGTTATGGCGGAATCCATGAACACCTTGATTAGCACACGTGGGGCCGGACGCAAAGGCTTGTCCGAGAGGCGGGGGCTTTTGCCGTGTGCGCGGGGGCCGTACACTCCGCCCCCATGGGCTACACACCACACAGGGACGAGGGCGTTGTGGCCGCGCTGGACGTGGGCACGGCCCGTGTGGCCTGCCTTATCGCGCGGCTGGACGGGCACGGGGGGGCGGAGGTCTTGGGCGCGGCGCAGCAGGAGAGCCAGGGGGTCAAGGCTGGCCTTGTGGCGGACCTCCCCGCAGCGCAGGGCGCGGTGCGCCGGGCCGTCCATACCGCCGAGGGCGCGGCAGCAGGGGCCCTGGGGGGCTACCCCTTACGGGACGTCATACTGGCCACCCCCGCGCTCTACTCCCAGACAGTCCGCGCGCAAGGCTGGAGCGCGCCCGCGCCGGGGCGGACGGTGACCCAGGCCGACGCCACGCGGGCCCTGGCAGATGCGCAGGATGCGGCCCTGAAGGCACTCACCCCTGGAGCGTGTGAGCTGATTCACGCCATCCCCGCGGCCTGGGCTCTTGACGGGCACGCCGTGGCGGGCCCCGTGGGCCTGGCGGGGCAGGACCTGTGCGCCGAGGTGGACCTGGTGACCGCAGAGGGCGGGCCGGTGCGCTCCCTCGCCGCAGCGGTGGGTGCCGCGCACCTGACCATCGCGCACATGGCCCTGGGCCCGTATGCAGCGGGACTGGCCTGCCTGGCGCTGGACGAGGCGGATCTGGGCGCAACAGTCATAGACCTCGGCGCGGGCACGACATCGTTCGCCACCTTCGCTGCGGGCACCATGGTGTTCTCTGGCGCGGTGGCGCTCGGCTCTGGCCACATCACGGCGGACATCGCCCGCGGCCTCACAACCCCCCGGATAGAGGCCGAGCGCATAAAGGTGCTGTATGGCTCCGCCATGACCGGCGCGTTTGACAACGGGGAGATGCTGGAAGTCCCCCCTCTGGGGGAGGAGGGTGCCGAGCCCCGGCGCGTGGCCCGCTCTGTCCTCATCGGCATCATCCAGCCCCGCGCGGAGGAGATTTTGGAGGCTGTGCGTGCGCAGCTCTCTGACGCAGGGGTAAGCGCGGGCCGCGTGGTGTTGGCCGGCGGCGGGGCGCAGCTCCCCGGTATGCGCGAACTGGCCCAGCACGTCCTGGACCGCCCGGTGCGCTTGGGCAGACCACTGGTTCCGCAGGGATTGCCGGACGCTGCGCGCGGGCCCGGCTTTGCCGTCGCGGCAGGCCTGTTGGCCTATCTCACCGCCCGCGCGGGCACAGAAGCCCCCGCCGCCGTCGCGGCGCAGGCCGCGCAGAGCCAGGGCTGGGCCGCCCGCGCCTGGGCCTGGCTGAAGGAAAATTGGTAAAGGCCTTGTAAGGGCCTTAGTGTTAGGGCATAAAGCGCCCATGCACCCTGCCCTCAAAACCCTGCTACGCGCCCATGTGGCCGATGCCCCGCTCTATGTCTCTGCGGCCATGGCGGCGGACAAGGACGATGACCTTGTCTTCCTCAACGCCAACGAAAACCCCTATGAACTTCCAGGCCTGGCAGGCCTGAACAGGTACCCGCAGCCGCAGCCACCCAAGCTCCTGCGCGCGCTGGCGGAACTCTACGGCGTGGCACCGGAGCATGTGATGGCGGCACGCGGGGGTGATGAGGTGATACAGGCGCTGACCCGCCTGTTGTGCGAGCCCCACAAAGACGCGATTGTCCAGCACTCCCCGACCTTTGGCATGTACGCGGTGGATGCGGGACTTATGCCCGCCCGCGTCGTGGACGTGCCCCTTATCAACACGGGCACGACCTTCACGCTGGATGAGGAGGCCCTCATCGCCGCCGGGCAGTCTCAGGGCGCGAAGATCGTCTACATCTGCTCCCCCAACAACCCAACGGGGACGAGCTTCCCGCACGACCAGATCCGCCGCATCGCCCGCGCGCTGGAGGGGCACGCCCTTCTTGTTGTGGATGAGGCGTACGCGGAGTTCTCTGTGCAGGGCTCCCTCGCCCCGCACCTGGCCGAGCACCCGAACATGGCCATCTTGCGGACCCTGTCCAAGGCCTACAGCCTCACCGCCGCCCGCGTGGGGGCCCTGCTCTGCGCGGACGCGGACTTCATCGCGCTGTTCCAGGCCAAGGGCCTGGACGCCTACCCCCTCCCGCGCCCATCCATAGAGGCGGCCATGGCGGTCCTGTCCACAGACGTCCAGAAAGTTGCGTGGGAGAACATCCGAACCATCTTGGCCGAGCGGGACCGGTTCCTGGCCGCCATCCGCGCCCTGCCCGCCGTGAGGACCATCTATGAGTCCGACGCGAATTTCCTCCTCGTGGAGATCGCCCGCGCGAATGCCTTCTGGCAGCACTGCTTTGGCCAGGACATCGTCCTGCGCGACCTCTCGGAAAAGCCGGGGCTGGCGGGCACGCTGCGCATCTCCATCGGCACCCCCGCCGAGATGGCGCGGGTGGAGGAGCTCCTGGCCGCGTGGGAGCCTACGTAAGGGGTACCAAGTCCGCGCGCAGGGTGTACAGTCCCGCAGCATGGAGGTCGCCGCACACCCCAGCCCAAACCACGGCCCGCGCCGGGGTGGGCTCGCGCCCTGCATGATCGTCCTGCACCACACGGGGATGCCTAGCGCGGGCGCGGCCCTGGCCCGGCTCTGCGACCCGGCGGCGCAGGTGAGCGCGCACTACCTGGTGGACGAAGGCGGGCGCGTCCTGGCCCTGGTGCCAGAGGCGCGGCGGGCCTGGCACGCGGGGACGGCGCACTGGGCGGGCATAACGGACGTGAACTCCGCCTCCATAGGCATCGAGATGCACAACGCGGGCGCGGAGCCGTATCCGCGCGCGCAGGTGGGGGCCGTCATCCAGTTATGCCAGGCCGTTATGGCCCGCTGGCCCATCCGGTGGGTCCTGGCGCATTCCGATGTGGCCCCGGCGCGCAAGGCGGACCCTGGGGCGCAGTTCCCCTGGGCCCGGCTTGCGGCAGCGGGCGTGGGGGTGATGCCCCGCCCCAGCGCGGCGCCGGCCCCGGACGCACGGGCGGCCCTTTTGGCCCTGGGCTATGACCCGACGTGCAGCATGACGGCCCTTGTCCGCGCGTTCCAGAGGCACTGGGCCCCGCCCGTGACGGGCCGCGCCTGCGCCCGCACCCGCGCCGCGCTGGGGGGCCTGCTATCAGCGCTGTGAGGGGTGCCCCTGCTCCAGGTCGCTAAACCGTGTGAGATTGCCGTCAAAGAACAGGCGCACCGTGCCGATGGGCCCGTGGCGCTGCTTGGCGATGATCGCCTCCGCCACGTTGTGGACACTGCCCATCTTCTCCTGCCACTTCATGTGCTTGTCCGTGCCCTCCTCCGGCATAGCGCGGGAGAGGTAGTACTCCTCCCGATAAATAAACATGACCACGTCCGCGTCTTGCTCGATCGTGCCGGACTCCCGCAGGTCAGAGAGCTGGGGGCGCTTGTCCTCCCGGCTCTCCACCTGCCTGGAGAGCTGGGACAGCGCCAGGACGGGGATCTCCAGCTCCTTGGCGATGGCCTTCAGGCCCCGGGTGATCTCGGCCACCTCCTGCACCCGATTGTCCAGCGCCTGGCGGGAGCCTGTGCCGGTCAACAACTGAAGATAGTCAATAACCAGCAGGCCCAGGCCGTGCTGACGCTTTAACCGCCGCGCACGGGTGCGCACCGCGCCGATGGTCAGGGCCGGCGTGTCGTCAATGTATAGAGGTGTGGATGCGAGCCTTTGAGACGCCTCAACAAACGCGCGGAAGTCGTCCTGACGGATGGTACCCTTGCGGATGGCGTCTGCGGAGACCCCAGACTGGTCGGCCAAGACCCGCGCGGCCAGCTGGTCAGCGCTCATCTCCAGGGAGAAGAACCCCACGACCGCGCCCTCCTTGCCCCCGCTCTCCGCGTATTTCTGCGCGGCGTTGAAAGCGATGTTGGTGGCCAGCGCGGTCTTACCCATGGACGGCCGCCCGGCGAGGATGAGGAGGTCTGACTTCTGGAGGCCCCCCAGCTTTTTGTCCATGTCCAAAAGGCCTGTGGTGATGCCGGTCACGTGCCCGTCTGTTTGGTACGCCCGCTCGGCCTGCCGGATGGCCGAGAGCACGGAGTCCCGCAAGGTGACGAACCCGCCGGTGATTTGCCCCTGCTCGGCCAGAGTGAAGAGTTTCGCCTCCGCCGCCTCTATGGCGTCTGTGGCGGCCCGGTCCGGGGCGGGGGCATAGGCGTCGTGCACGACCTCCTCCCCGATGGTGACAAGGGCGCGGCGCAGGGCCAGGTCATAGACCGCCCGGGCGTAGTCCTTGGCCGCTGCGATGCTCACAACCCCGTCGGCCAGCTCGGCCAGGTAGGCTGGGCCGCCCACGCCTGCGAGGTCCGCATCCCCGGCGAAAAAATCCTTCAGGGTAACGGGGGTGGCCACCTGCCCGCGCTCGCACACCTTTACAATGGCGTCATAGATGCGCCCGTGCGCAGGGACGAAGAAGTGCTCCGCGCGCAGGAAGTCCCCCATACGCTCCAGCGCCCGGTTGTCCAGGAGCAGAGCGCCGAGCAGCGCCTGCTCTGCCTCCATGTTGTGCGGCAGGGCGCGGGGCTCTGGGGCCTGTGCCTGGCGAACAGCGGCGGCGGCGGTCATGGGGCCATGACATAGCACCTTTTGGCCCCCCACCCCAGGTGTGGATAGCGGGGATAGCGGGGACAGATCACCCCTTGAGGATGCCAGGGGGTTTCAGGCGCAGGGCGCTTGACTCTCTTAAGGGTGGCGGGGAATAGTGGGCGCGTTTGCAACCAAAAAAACAGTCGGAGGCTTGAGACAGACATGGCGAGCGCGCGCTACCTTCTGGGACTATTGATCTTCTGCGCCCTGGCCTGGCCCGCTCTGGCTGCAGATGCGCCCCAGCGCGTGCGGGTTATCCCCGCCAAGGCACCTCCGGAGGCAGCGGCCAAGGACCCCCTTGTGTTAGATCCAGCCCCGCACATACCGGCCCCGCAGCAGGCAAAAGCCGTGGAGCCTATGGTTTCGCAGCCCGTCGCAGGGGGTCCGGCCCACCGCTCTCCCGCACCGCAAAAGGTGGCGGAGGACGTGGAGCCTGCGTCTGCTCCCGCGGCCGTTGAAGCCCAAGTTGTGAAGCCCATGGTGGCGGCTCCGGTTGCGGACGTGGCCCTATACTCTCGCCCTGCCCGGACGGAGCTTGTGACCCCGGACGACCTTTCTCGCGGGGAGCGCTCCTCCCGGACCATGGCCAGGAAGGTGGCCGGCCTGGCGCGAGACATAGAGGAGATAGACGCGAAAACGCGCAAGGCCGCGATATACCTGGCCGCTTTGGAGCGGGAGAACGACACCAGTGCAAGGGCATATTACGCCCATGTGGCTACGATTCTGGCCCAGCTTCAGGCCGGGACAACCCCGGGGAACCCCCGTTTGGTGTCTGAATTGGGCGCAGCGGAGGGGGAGCTGGAGAGGCTGTCCGACATGCTTTCTGACTATGGAAAAGTATCCCGCGCAGCGGGAGACCTTGGAGCGCGGGCTCTGTCCCTATCGCAGGAGGTGGAGGCCGCACTGACTTTGCCCGGCTCTATGGAGGAGGACCACCGGGCACTTTCGGCGCTGCAGGACTCCTTGGCGCGCAGCATGGTGTCCATTGACCGAGTTGGGCGAACCGTGACGGAGGATGTGACGCGTGCAGGCCGGTACGCGCGGGCGGAGCAGGTGAACTTGCGCCTTCTGGCCCTGGCTGTGGAGCGGGGGGAGCTATACGGCATAGGCCCTGCTGGCGTTCTGAGCGCCCCGGCACCGGTGCTGGGGGCGGCCGTAGCACCGGACCTGGCCCCTACAGCCGTCCCCGCGTCGGAGTGGCAGCCCCTGCTGAAGGTTACGTTTGACAAGCCGGATGTGGCCTATGAGGCACCGTTGCACGCCGCTGTGCGGGATGCGCTGGGCCGGGTGCCAGCGGCGCGATTCGCGCTGGTCTCCGTCTATCCCGCCCCGGCGTGGGAGGGGCAGAAGGCCACCGCGCCTGTGCAGGCGGCCGCGCTGGACCGGCGGGCCCGCGACATGCGCGATGTCCTGACCCGCATGGGTCTCGCGCCGGAGCGGGTGGCGCTCTCCTCCCGCTGGGGCAAGGCCCCGGTGGGTGAGGTGTACCTGTATTTGGTGCCGTAATGTCACCCCGTCTCCTACTGATTGCCCTCACTCTTGTTCTCCTGCCAAGCCTGGCGTTGGCCAACGCGGGCGTGCCCATGATTTTTATCAGTATGCCACTGATGCTCGCGGCACTGGTGCCCATCATCGCGATTGAGGCCTTTGTCCTGGCCCGCTCCCTGAATCTATCCGGCAAGAGCGCGGCTCTTGCATCCCTCACGGCCAACGCCGCCTCAACCCTCGTGGGCGTGCCGCTGACGTGGGTCGTCCTCGTTCTTGTTCAAGTGCTTACGGGCGGGGGTTTTGCCTATGGGATGGTGAGACTCCTCACAAAAATCCTGGCTGTCACTTGGCAAGCGCCCTGGCTCATACCCTATGCAGACGATCTTTATTGGATGATCCCGACGGCCCAGCTGGTCCTTCTTATCCCCTTCTTCTTTGCCTCCTGGTTCGTGGAGCACAAGATTGTGCGCTGGATGTGGCGGGACCTGGACCCGGCCGTGGCGCGCGCCGCGGTGTGGCGGGCCAACCTCATCACCTATGGCCTGCTGGCCGTGTTTGTTCTGGGGGTTTTGGTGTGGGCGATCTGGACCCAGGGGCCATAGACCACGCCTTTGTTCTGGCCGCAGGGCGGGGGGAGCGGATGCGGCCCCTCACAGACCGGGTACCCAAGCCCCTGGCCGTCGTCGCGGGGCGAACCCTGTTGGACCGCGCGCTGGACCACCTCGCCGCTGCCGGGGTCCGCCGCGCCGTCGTGAACGCGCACCACCTGGCCGATGTGCTGGCCGCGCACCTTGCCGCCCGCGCGGAGCCGCCGCACATCACCCTCTCCCGCGAGGATGCGCTGCTGGACACCGGGGGCGGAATCGCCCGCGCCCGTCACCACTTCGCCGGGCGGGACTTTTTCGTCGTGGCGGGAGACGCCCTGTGGGAGGGGCCGGCCCTGACCGACCTCGCCGGAGCCTGGGACCCTGCCCGCATGGACATCCTCATCCTGCTCCAGCCCCTGCGCAGCATGGCCAGCGGTGTGGGGGATTACGCCCTCCTGCCAGACGGCCGGGCCGTCCGCTCCCGCAGCAAGACCGGTACGCACATGTTCACAAGCCTACGCATCAACCGCGCGGCCATTTTCGCGGGGGCGCCGGCCAGGCCGTTCTCTTACCTCGCGCTCCTGGACCAGGCCGAGGTCGCCGGGCGACTTTACGGCCTGGAGCACCGGGGCACGTGGCACCACATCTCTACCATGGTAGACATCGCCGCAGCGGAGCGCGCACTCTAGCCTTAGGACCCGTTGGTGTTGTGATTCACTGGCAGGGAAGGGGGTCTTTTCCCGTGTCCCGTTTGTTTTGGTGCGCGCACGCGCAGATTGGGCGCATATACCCTTGTTCTCCTTTAGATAAGGCGCACGGATTGCAGGCGCGCGCGCCAGCATCGCTCACCTCATCAAGAACTGGCTGCACTGGTGCGGGGCTATTTTGTCCCTGCGTCCCGGCCCTGGGCCAGAAAGTTTGGGTTGAGAAAGCCCCGCCCCGTGTGGCCATAAGTCATAGGAGCACCGTCCATGCAGGTTAGCGACCCCCCAGCGGCCTCCAGAATGGCCTGCGCTGCGGCGGTGTCCCACTCGCTCGTGGGACCCAAGCGTGGGTAGAGGTCGGCCTTCCCCTCCGCAATCAGGCCCATTTTGAGGGAACTGCCCCTGTGCAGCACCTTGGCAACCTTGTGTGCGGAGAGAAAGGGCGCTGCCTCCGCCCGGCGTGTGTGTGAGCGGGAGAGAAGGACCGTCAATCCCCCCGCCGGCGCACGGCGGGTACGTATGGGCTTTTCTGTGTTGTCCTCCTCCCGCCACTTGATGGCCGTGCCGGGCCCGCACCCGGCGTAGAGCACGCCCAGGGCTGGGGCGTAAATCACACCCAGAACGGGCCGGTCGCCCCGGATGAGAGCGATGTTGACGGTGTAGTCGGGGCGGCCCGCGATGAACTCTTTTGTGCCGTCCAGAGGGTCGGCAAGCCAAAAGTGCGGGGCGTGCTCTATGTCTGGAATGTGCCCTCTCGCCACGGCCTCCTCCGCCACCAAGGGCACGCCGGGGATGAGGGCGGCCAGGCCCTTTTCTATGATCTCTTCAGCGGCGTGGTCCGCAGCGGTGACGGGGGAGCCGTCAGCCTTGCCGCGGGCAAAGGCGTAGCCAGCCTCGTCAAAATGGTCCAGGGTCGCCTGCCCGGCCTTCACGGCCACGCGGCGGACCATGTGCGCAAGGGCGGGCAGGTGTGCCAGGAGTCTTGTGGGCATGATGGCTAGGCTTGATACCCCAATTCGTTGACAAAAACAGTCACGCCGATGCATCCTTGCGCGCACGGATCTCGGCCAGGCGCTGTGCGCTAGGCGCGCGGAGAAAGACGTTTGTTTCTTGCTCTTCGGCCAGGGTGCCGGGGACGGTCGGGGAACCACTGGCGCGGAGCGTATTGTGCCTATGCTGTATGGCGGTGTTCTCTGGCTCCACGCGGGCACCAAAGGCAAGGTTGTCCAGGGTGTACTCGTGTCCGGGGTAGACGCGGGTCTGTGGCGGAAGGGCCGCCAGCCTTTGCAGGGAGCGGAACATCTGTTCTGCCGTACCCTCAAACAAGCGCCCACAGCCGGCCAGGAACAACGTGTCGCCTGTGAACACGAGCCCGGACTGGGGAGCGTAGAAGGACAGCCCTCCGGACGTGTGGCCGGGCGTTTCTAGGGCACAGAGGTGCTCCGGGCCGAGGGGGACAGTGTCGCCCTGCTGTAAGGGGAGGTCCAACGGGGGCAAACGGTGGGCGTCTGCCGCCGCCCCAGAGATACGTGCACCCGTGGCCCGCGCCAAGGCCACTGCGCCGCCCGTGTGGTCTGCGTGATGGTGAGTCAAAAAGATGAGGTCCAGCCGCCCCTCACCCATAACGTCCAGGACAGGACCGGCCTCCCCCGGGTCCACAACGGCCCGCGCGCCCCCGGGGGCTGTGACGATATAGGCGTAGTTGTTTAGCAGGACGGGCACGGGCACAACACGAAGCATGGGGTCAGCATAGCCCCTTGTCCTCGGATGGGAAAGGTACGGAGTGCCTAGCCCCTGCGCTGGGGGGGCAGAAGGTCTGGCCGACGCGCGCGAGTCGTGGCCAGGGCCTGCTCCGCGCGCCAGGCGGCTATGGCGGCGTGGTTGCCGGACAGAAGCACGCCTGGGACCGCGCGTCCCTCCCACACCCCGGGGCGGGTGTAGTGCGGATACTCCAAAAGACCCTCGGGCCCAAAGCTTTCCTCTGCGGGGGTCTGCGCGTTGCCCATCACGCCGGGTATGAGGCGCACCACAGCGTCCATGAGGGCCAGGGCCGCGATCTCCCCGCCGGAGAGAACGTAATCCCCGATGGAGATCTCCTCGCACGCCCGGGCATCCAGCGCCCTCTGGTCCACCCCCTCATACCGGCCGCACAGGAGGGTGATGGCGGGCTCTGCGGCCAGGTCCTGGACCAGAGCCTGTGTGAGGGGCGCACCACGGGGGGAGAGGCAAATGCGACGGCCCGGCCCTGGCACGCTGTCCAGCGCGGCGGCCACGACGTCCGGGCGCAGGACCATCCCGGCCCCGCCGCCAAAGGGCGCGTCGTCTACCGCCCTGTGTGCGCCCAGGCCGAAGTCCCGCATGTTTACTGTGTGCAGGGCCCACAAGCCCCGCTCCAGCGCCCGCCCAGCCAGAGACGCGCCCAGCGGGCCTGGGAATAGCTCCGGAAACAGGGTCAGGACAGTGAAGCGCACGCACACACGCCGAGCCTACCCCATAGCAGCTCAACGCTCCAGCGCGGCCCGGCGCGGCGGACACTGGTGTCAGGCGCCTGCATAGCGGGGGCCACACTGGGCAACATGCCCATGAAGTGCAGCGTCTACCACCCCACGAGGGCGCGCGCGTTTTGGGTGATGCGCGCAAACAAGCCCGCGCGTGGCACGGCCTGACCGGTCAGGAGGGGAACGTCCGTTGAGCCACCCTCCCACGCGATGTGCAGCACCCCCACCTCTGCCCCCGCAGCCACCGGGGCAATCAGGGGCGCGGCAGGGAGGCGGGCCTCCGCCACCACGGGGGCCGGGGGGGACCCGTCTCTTCCCCGGGGCACCGTCACGAGTACGTCCCGCGCGGGGACAAGGGCAACGCCCCTCATGGCCCCTTTGGCCACCGGGGCTGTGACCACCGCCTGCCCCCCCGCGAACAAAACCCGATTCGCAAAGGCCGACAGGCCCCATGCCACAAGCTTTGCCCCCTCTGCCGCGCGCGCGGGCTCATCCGGCAAACCCGCCACGACCAAAACCACACGTCGGCCCGTGGCTGCATCCGCCGCCGAGGCAATCAGGCCGTACCCAGCCTCTTGCGTGTGTCCGGTTTTCACCCCGTCCGCGCCCAGGCCGGGGCGGTAGAGCAAAGGGTTGCGATTCATCTGCTTGATGTTGTTATAGGCGAAAGACTCCTCCCCGAAATAGGGGTAATACTCTGGGAAATCCCGGATGACTGCCACGGCCAGATGCGCGAGGTCCAAGGGCGTGGAGTAGTGCTCCGGGTCGGGCCAGCCTGTGGCGTTCGCGAAGTGCGTGGCGCGAAGGCCCAGAGATTGGGCCCGCGCGTTCATAAGCATAGAAAACGCTGTCTCGCTCCCTGAGAGTCCTTCGGCCAGGACCACGCAGGCGTCGTTGCCAGACTGCACCGCCACGCCCCGGATCAGCGCCTCCACTGTGGGGCGCATGGCCGGCTCCAGGAACATGCTGGAGCCCTTCATGCGCCAGGCCTTCTCGCTCACCCGCATGGTGTCGTCCAGGGTTATGTGTCCCGCCTTCAGGGCCGCAAAAACCTCATACAACGTGGCGACCTTGCTCATGGACGCTGTGGGGATGCGCTCCGCGCCTCCCTTGTTCAGCAGGACTTGCCCCGTGGCGTAGTCCAGCACTACCGCGTGCGGGGCCGCTGTCTCCGGCGCAGTGGTCGCCCAGGCCGGGGCGGCCAGGAGGCAAAGGCAAAAAACGAGTGCTCTGACCATGTTCGTTCTCCTAACGCGTGCGCAGCCACATCCTCTCCCGCGTAGGCGCACAGGTCAAGGGCTGACAGCACAGCCTCTGCGGTGAGCACGCCCCCGGCGCAACACGGCGCAACACAGCGTGACTGGCCCTTGCCCAGCCGCGCGTGTAGGCTCCAGGGCCATGACAAACATCCATCCCACCGCCGTTATTGCCCAGGGCGCGGTCCTGGGCCCCGGCGTGCGCGTGGGCCCGTTCTGCGTCGTGGGGCCGCACGTTATCCTTGGCGCGGGCTGCGTCCTGCATAGCCATGTGGTGATTGAGGGGCAGACGGATCTGGGGGAACACTGTGAGGTATTCCCCTTTGCCGCTGTGGGCACCCCGCCGCAGGACCTGAAGTACGACGGGGAGGACTCGCGTCTCACCATCGGTTCGCGTACCCGCATCCGGGAGCACGCCACCCTGCACCCCGGCACGGCAGGGGACCGTATGGAAACCCGTGTGGGCACCGGGTGCCTCCTCATGGTGGGCAGCCATGTGGCGCACGACTGTGTCCTGGGCAACAACGTCATCCTGGCCAACAACGCCACCCTGGGCGGGCACGTTACGGTGGGCGACGGGACGATCATCGGTGGCCTCGCGGCAGTGCACCAGTTTGTGCGCATCGGCGCAGGGGCCATCATCGGCGGGATGAGCGGGGTGGAGGCGGACGTCCTCCCGCACGCGCGGGTGAAGGGGGAGCGCGCGCGCCTCGCGGGCCTGAACCTCATCGGCCTGGAGCGGCAGGGGGCGGACCGCGCAGCCGTCCGTTCCCTACAAAGGCTCTATGACCTTATCTTTGCAGGGGAGGGACCCCTGGAGCAGCGCCTGACTGAGGTGGAACGCCGGTTCGCGGGAGACCCCATGGCCGCCGAGGTCATCGCCTTCGCCCGCGGACGCACGCGCTTCCCCCTGTGCGGGCCAGGGAGGGCCTGATGCCAGTCTGCCTTTTTTGGGCGCGACATGCGCGCGTTCCGCAGAGCTTTAGGCGCTCTTTGTGAGTCCCAGCGCCACATGCGTCACGCACAGCGCGGCCCAGGCCGCGGCGAGGGCCCATTCGGGCGCGGGCAGGAAGCCTATCAGGCCCAGACCGGCGCTCGCGGCCAGCAGGACAGCCACGGCCTGCCCGTGCGAAAGCCCAGCGTCCATCAGGCGGTGGTGGATGTGCCCACGGTCCCCGGCCAGAGGGCTCTTGCCCGCAACCACCCGCCGGGCCAGCACCGCCGCCGCGTCCATCACGGGCAGGGCCAAGATCCACGCCACGGTGATGGGGGGCATTCCGGAACGGAACATAAAAGGTTCAACAGAAAACAGGGCCGCTGCACAAACCAACAAACCCAATGCCATACTCCCAGCATCCCCTAAAAATACGGATGCACGACGTCGCCAGGGTGTGCGCAAACTCCACACCAAAAACCCCGCCAGTGGTGGCACCATGATCCAGGCTGGATTTTCCAAGTAGAGCAGCATGATGGACCCAATTCCCGCGCACAAACCATCCAAGCCATCTATCATGTTCATGGCATTTATAAAAAAAATTATACATAAAATAGAGAGCGGCGCAGACATGGAGCCCAGGAGGAGCTCTCCTGAACCAAACAAATCTCCAAGACTGTCTATCTGGATTCCACCCCAAAGAACCAATAGACACGCAGAAGCTATTTGTGCTCCAAGTTTCGCTAATGGGGGAACCCCAAAGCGATCATCCCAAAAGCCCACAATCAAAAGCACACACAGTGATGATAAAAGAAATTTGTAAAAATATAAGAACGCAAATCCATAGAACGCTATAAAAACACAGGCGGAAACACCAAACACCACCAGGCCCCCGACCCGGGGCGTGGGGGACTCGTGCACGTCCCGCCTCCCCGGCGCGGCCGCAAAGCCCAGAGCCACCCCCGCCCGCGCGGCCAGGGGCATCAGGCCCGCGACCAGGGCAAAGGCCACAAAAGGCAGAGCCACCTCCATGGCTCCAACCTACCACGCCCGGGCCCCCGCAGAAAATCTTGATTCCGCCCGCTGCGCGTGCTACGCTCCCCCTCCCATAACGCAAGGAGGACGGACCCCATGGCCATGGTCGGCGCGCAGCGCGCAGCGGAACTGGCGGGCGTGTCCCGCTCCACCATCCAGCGCTACATCAGAACGGGCAAACTCTCCGCGCATAAGGACGGCTCCAGCCGCGCCCGCGTGGATGTTGCGGAGCTAGAGCGGGTCTTTGGAGGCCTCTTGCCTCAGGGCACTGCCGCCCCGCCTCCCGCGATCGAGGACGCGCTGGAGGTGGACCGCCTGCGCCTGCGCGTGGAGATGCTAGAGGTGCGCTTGCGCCTGGCCGAGGAACAGATAGAAGACTTGAAGGGCCAGCGGGACCAGTGGCAGCGGCAAGCGACGCAGGTTTTGCTTACCTCGCAGCACGCGCAGCGCGAGGCGCGGGAGTATAAGGATCTTCTGCGCCGCCGACAGGCCGCGGCTCGTCAAGCCGCCGAGGCACAAAAGTCTGGCCTGACTGAGCGCGTGCGCGCCCTCAACCCCGGGAATCAAAACAGTTCTGGCTTCCTGGGTTCCATCGCGGGCCTGTTGCGCCGCCCACAGACCACTGAAAAGGCCGCAGCGGGCTAATGCGCGCATCACACCTCCCCGTGGAGGCGGTTTGCAGGGCTGCGGGGATGGGGTAGAACCCGCCCATGACCGAGACCGCCGTTGAGTTCGACGACGTGCTGAGCGAGCGCTACCTCGCCTATGCGCTCTCGACCATTGTATCGCGCTCCCTGCCTGATGTCCGGGACGGGCTGAAGCCCGTGCACCGGCGCCTGCTCCACGCCATGCACCAACTGCGCCTGCGCCCTGGCGACGCACCCAAGAAGTGCGCCCGCGTGGTGGGGGACGTTATCGGCAAGTTCCACCCCCACGGTGACAGCGCCGTGTACGATGCCCTGGTGCGCCTCGCGCAGGACTTCGCCGTGCGCTACCCCCTGGTAGACGGGCAGGGAAATTTCGGGAACATAGACGGGGATAACGCCGCGGCCATGCGCTATACGGAAGCGCGCCTGACGTCCACAGCGTTGCTGCTCCTGGAGGGGATTGAGGAGGACGCGGTTGATTTCCGCCCCACATACGACGGGACAGAGGCGGAGCCGGTGGTCCTTCCGGCGGCGTTCCCCAACCTGCTGTGCAATGGGGCACAGGGCATCGCCGTGGGCATGGCGACCTCTATCCCCCCGCACAACGCGGGAGAGGTATGCGCGGCCCTTATCGCCCTGCTGGACGACCCCGGCGCGGACCCGTGCGCCCACATACGGGGTCCGGACTTCCCCACCGGGGGTGTTTTGTGCGAGCACGCGGGTGCTCTTGCTGCGGCCTATGCTGCGGGGCGTGGGTCCTTCCGTCTGCGCGCACGCTGGACCGTGGAGCGCTTGGCCCAGGGGCAATATCAGATCGTTGTGACGGAGATCCCGTATCAGGTGGCCAAGGCCAAACTGGTGGAGCGGCTAGACGCGCTCTTGGCCAGCAAGAAGCTCCCCCTTCTTGCGGACGCCCGGGATGAGAGCGCGGAGGACATCCGTTTGGTGCTCACCCCGCGTTCGCGCAATGTGGACCCGGCCCTGCTGATGGAATCCCTCTTCCGCACGTGCGACCTGGAGGTGCGCTTCCCCCTAAACATGAATGCTTTAGATGGCGGACGGGTGCCGCGTGTTATGCCCCTGCGGGACGTTCTCTTCGCCTTCTTGGCCCACCGGCGGGAGGTGTTGCAACGGTGCAGCGCGCACCGGCTAGCCAAGGTCCGGACGCGGCTGGAGGTTCTGGACGGGTACCTGATTGTTTACCTGAACATTGACCAGGTCATCGCGATCATCCGGTCCTCGGACTATCCCAAGCCGGACTTGATGGCCGCGTTTGGCCTATCGGATGTCCAGGCGGAGGCGGTGCTGAACATGCGCCTGCGGGCCCTGCGGAAACTTGAGGAGATAGAGATACGGGCGGAGCGGGACACCCTGACCGAGGAACAGACGGCCTTGGAGCGCCTGCTGGCGTCAGAGGCGGTGCAGTGGCAGGAGGTGCGGGGACAGATCGGGGCTGTAGCCAAGGCGTATGCCGGTGCCGGTGACACGCGGCGGACGGCGATATCTGGACCTCCGGTGGAAGTGGCGGGGAGTCTGGACGCGGCGCTGACGGAGCGGGAAGCCGTGACAGTCGTGCTCTCTGAAAAAGGCTGGATACGGGCCATGAAAGGCCATGGACTGGATGCCGGGGCGTTTAAGTATAAAGAGGGGGACGGACGCGGCTTTGTAGTGGAGGCCTGGACGACAGACAAGCTGCTGGCCTTTGCGGACGCGGGGAGGGTGTACACCATCGCCTGCGATAAGCTGCCCTCGGGGCGGGGGTTTGGGGAGCCGCTGCGCCTGGCCGTGGACCTCTCTGGAGAGGCCGGGATTGTGGCCCTGCTTCCGTACTGTGCGGAGGTCCGGGTGCTCCTCGCCAGCCGCGAGGGCCGGGGCTTTGTTGCGGCTATGGACGACCTCATGGCATCCACCCGCAGCGGAAAGCAGGCCCTCACGGGCTGCGCACTGGCCTTGGCTCTGCCTTTGGACTCATCTCACGACCACCTGGCCGTCATCGGCCAAAATAGAAAGCTCCTGGCCTTCCCCCTGGGAGACTTGCCTGTTATGGCTCGAGGCAAGGGCGTTTTGTTGCAGCGCTATAAGGACGGGGGCCTAGCCGACGCGCGCGCCTTCGCCATGGGTGAGGGCCTCACATTCAAGTACGGCACCGGCGCGCGAACCCTTTCCGGGCCTGACCTTGCCCCCTGGCTGGGCAAGCGCGCCAGCGCGGGTCGCCTGGCACCCACGGGCTTCCCCCGCAACGGGCGGTTTGGATAGGACCAGGCAGGGCGGGACCCGGTCCTTGCCCAGGGAGATTGCAGAGGATATACCTGCTTTCCATGACACAGGAGCAAGACCCCGCAGACATGACCCCCAGGCAGATTGTGGCGGCCTTGGACCGCTATATCATTGGCCAGTCGGACGCGAAGCGCGCCGTGGCCATCGCCATGCGCAACCGCTGGCGGCGGCAACAGTTGGACAAGACCCTTCAGGAGGAGGTGTATCCCAAGAATATTCTGATGATCGGCCCCACCGGCGTGGGCAAGACAGAGATCGCCCGCCGACTGGCCAAACTCGCCAAGGCCCCGTTCATAAAGGTGGAGGCCACAAAGTTCACGGAGGTCGGCTACGTAGGCAAGGACGTGGAGTCCATTGTCCGGGACCTGACCGAGATCGCCCTCCACATGACCCGTGACCAGATGCGCGCAAACGTGGAGGACAAGGCCCAGGCCTATGCAGAGGAGCGCATTTTGGACGTCCTCGTGGGCACCACAGCGGGCCCTGGCACGCGGGAGAACTTCCGCACAAAGCTCCGCGCCGGAGAGCTGGACGACAGAGAGGTGGAGCTGGACCTCCAGGACAGCACAAACATCCTGCCCAGCTTCGACATCCCCGGCATGCCCGGTGCGTCCATGTCCATGATCAACATGAACGAGATTCTGGGCAAGGCCCTTGGCGGCTCGCGCACCAAAAAGAAAAAGATGAAGGTGGGCGAGAGCCGGGACGTTCTTGTTGCTGAAGAGTGCGACAAGCTGCTGGACGAAGACAAGATAACCACAGCGGCGTTGGACCTGGTGGAGAACAGCGGTATTGTGTTTATTGATGAGCTGGACAAGATCGCCTCCCGCCAGGACATCCGGGGCGGGGACGTAAGCCGCGAGGGCGTGCAGCGGGACCTCCTGCCTCTCATAGAAGGCACGACCGTCACCACCCGCCACGGCACGGTCCGCACGGACCACATCCTGTTCATCGCCTCCGGCGCGTTCCACTACGCCAAGCCGAGCGACCTCCTGGCCGAGCTGCAGGGCCGCCTGCCCATCCGGGTGGAGCTGCGAGACCTGACAGAGGAGGACTTCAAGCGCATCTTGGTGGAGACCGAGGCGTGCCTGATAAAGCAGTATCAAGCCCTTATCGGCACGGAAGGGGTGGAGCTGTCCTTTGCAAGCGGCGCGGTGGAGGAGGTTGCCCGCCTTGCCTTTGAGGTCAACCAAAAGGTGGAAAACATAGGCGCGCGGCGTCTGCACACCGTGATGGAAAGGCTGCTGGAGGACATATCCTTCACCGCGCCCGAGCGGGCCGGGGAGGCCGTGACCATCACGTCCGCATACGTGCGCGAGACGGTGGAAGACCTTGTCAAAAACGCGGATTTGAGTAAGTTTATTTTGTAAGAAAAATAAGGAGCCAAAAAATGGAAAATATAGAAGAAAAAATTAAAGCCCTGTCTGTGCGGGCACAAGATATTGTTGGCAGTATAGAGACGGAAGAAGCTACAAAAAATGCTTTAATCATGCCATTCTTGGCGGCTCTGGGCTACGACATATTTGACCCAAGCATTTTAACTCCAGAGTTCACAGCAGATATAGGCATCAAAAAAGGCGAAAAAGTTGATTACGCTATCAAGAAAGATGGAAGAATAGTCATTCTTATAGAGTGCAAACCTTGCAAGAGCGACCTATCGCGCGCTCATATGGGTCAGCTTTTTAGATACTTCATGACAACGGAGGCACGATTTGCTATACTTACAAACGGTATTGATTATTGGTTTTATTCTGATATAGATTCGGAGAATAAAATGGACGAAAGTCCATTTTTCAGATTTAATCTATTTACCTATAGACCAAACCAAATTGCACAATTAAAGAAATTTTCAAGGAAAAGCTTTGATGTTGATGCAATATTGGGAACCGCAAGCAACCTAAAGTACGGAAGCGAAGTCAAATCTATATTTCTAAGTGAAATAGAAAACCCCAGCGAGGATATAGTTAGATTTTTTGTATCTAAGGTTTTCTCGGGCAGATTTACAAAAAACGTAAAGGAAGAGTTCACTGTAATTGTTAAAAATGCTATACAGGAAGCTATACGAGATCAAATTAGCGACAGGCTTTCTAAGGCACTAGAAGCCTCTCAGCCTCAAGAGCAACACAAAGAGGAGGAGGCACAAGAAGCCGAAATAGAGACAACAGAAGAAGAAATTGAGGGATTTTATATAATAAAATCTATATGTTCAAAGGATATAAACCCAAATAGAATTTTCATGAGGGACGCAAAGAGCTATTGCGCTATCATTCTGGATGACAACAACAGAAAGACGATAGCCAGGCTCCGTTTCAATTCAGCACGAAAGAAAAAGATTGGGGTTTTCTCTAAAAAAGAAGAAAAAATTTTTGATATATCTGATCCGCAAGATATATATAAATATTCAGAAAATATACTGAAAACGATACGGGAGTATGAAGAAACGTCTGAACAGGATGGTTAATAGATCGCCCTAGAAAAAGATAAGGAGACCCCCATGACCAACCTTGATCTCTCCGCCCTGCCCCTCATGCCCATCGCGCTGGGCGCGGGGGCCCTGCTCCTCGTGCTCTACGCCATCGGGGTCTACAACCGCCTCATCGCCCTGCGCATCCGCCGGGGGCAGGCGTTCGCGGACATCGACGTGCAGCTGCACCAGCGCTATGACCTCATCCCCAACCTTGTGGAGGCCGTCCGGGGCTACGCGGGGCATGAGGCCAAGGTGCTGGAGGCCGTGACGGCCGCCCGCACGCGGGCCGAGGGGGTCAAGGGCGCGGGCGCGGACCGGATGAAGGCGGAGGGCCTTTTGGCCGGGGCCCTCACGGGCCTGCTGGCCGTGGCGGAGGCCTACCCGGACCTGAAGGCCGACGCGCAGTTTCAGCGTCTGATGGCGGAGCTTTCGGACGTGGAGAACAAGATCGCCGCCGCCCGGCGCTTTTTCAACAACGCCACGCAGGAGTTCAACGCTACCCTGGCGCAGTTCCCGGCGAACGTGGTCGGGGCTCTCTTCGGCTTTGCGCAGGAGCCGTTTTTTGAGATAGAGGCCGGTCAGGACGACCGGGTCCGCGCCCGCCCGGACGTACGGTTCTAGGCCGCTATGTTCGGGGCGACCACGGGCCTGCAAACGCACATCTGGAACACCAACGCGCGCTGCGTGGTCCTCCTCGCGCTCTATCCCTTCATCGTTCTGGCCACGGCCTGGCTCATCTGCGCCGGCCTGACCCTCAGCGCGGGACGGCCGGACTGGGCCGCCACCGCGAGCGCCCTGCTCGCCCAGGCGTGGCCGGCGGTCCTGGCCGCCGTGGGGGCGTGGTTCCTGATCTCGTGGCTGTGGCACACGCGCATGGTCCGGGCCATGGCCCGTTCCCGCCCCGTGACGCGGGAGGAGGCACCCGCGCTCTACAATGCCCTGGAGAACCTGTGCATCTCGCGCGGCCTGCCCATGCCCCAGCTGGAGATCATGGAGACCTCGGCCCGCAACGCCTTTGCCAGCGGCATCGGGCCCCGGAGCTACACCATCACCGTGACCCGGGGCCTGGTGGACGACCTGAAGCCGGATGAGCTGGAGGCCGTCCTGGCCCACGAACTCGCCCACATCCTGCACGGGGACGTGCGCCTGCTCATCGTCGCGGTCATCTTCACGGGCGCGTTCTCGTTCGCCGCGCAGATGGCCTGGCGCTCCCTGCGCTATGGCGTGGGGCGCACCCGGGGGGGGAAGGG